>DDXG01000301.1 GCA_002347125.1 Phycisphaerales bacterium UBA2266 | reverse complement strand
GGCCAGGGCCGTTACCCCCTGTTCGACGGTTCGCGGCGTGTCGGCGGTGCAGCGGACGGCCGCCCAGGTCTCTTCGAGGACCTCGGTGATCTTGCCCGTTTCCGCGTCGCGGAAGTACCACTTGACCTCGCCGGGCGGGTGCTTTTCGGGGTCGAGCTTTTCCGTGGTAAGCTCCATGAGGCTGCGGGCGGCCCGGCCGACAAGCGGCGGCATCCGGTAGCAGGCGAACACGCCCGGCTTGAATTGCGGGTCGAGGTGCTGGACGTGGTCGCCCCGACGGTTAAGGACCGGTCCGAAGCCGGCCCCGGCCTTCTTGCCGCTGAACAACCGCATCGGCAGCCCTTGCAGCGACTCCCACAGTGGCGGGTTCTCGGCCTGTATCCGCTGGCGCTCCAGCCGCATGAGTTCCTCGGTCGATTCCTTGCCCTCGTACCGCTCGTTGAAGAGCTTCATGGCCATATCCGGGTCGTCCGGGCTCAGCAGCGCCCCTTCGATGCCCAGGGTCTTGTTGATCCGCAGGATTTTGCCGTCGAGCTTCTGTTTGAGGTGCAGCAGTTCCTCCAACTCGTTCGGGGGCAGGAAGTTCCAGAAGTACACCTTGCCGCGGAGGTGCTCCGGGCGGTCGATCATCTCTTCGATGTCCGGGTTGAGGCGGCGGTCCACGCGGCCGATCCGCTGCATGAGCCGGACCGGGTTCCAGTGCAGGTCATAGTTGATAATCAGGCACGCATCCTGGAGGTTCAGGCCCTCTGAGAGGACGTCCGTGGAGATCAGGATGTCGATGGGATCGTCGAGGCACCTGGACAATTCCGACTCGCCGAGCAGGTCCGCGTCGGTCTCGGCGCAGTTGTAGTATGGGGCAAACCGCTTGATGATCTGCTCGCGGTTCTTGACGTTGCGGCCGCTGTCCACCTGCTCGACGCAGCCGAGACCGGCGACGCCGATCTGTTCGGCCAGATACCGGGCCGTGGCCCGGAACTCGCTGAAAATGAGCACCTTCTGGCCTCGTAGCAGATCGTCGGCCGTGAGGAGCTTGAGCAGCTTCTGGAGCTTGTCGTCTTTTTCCGGGTCCTCCTGTCGGCCTTCCTTGTCCTTGACGTAGAACCGGCGGTAGAGCTTGCTCAGGAAGCCGGTGAGCAGTTGCATGTCTTCAAGCACGTCCTGACACAACCGCTCCATGTCCAATTGGTCTGGATCGAAATCCCTCGGCAGGTCGAAGAGACCGTGATCCTCTTCTTCATTCTCGGTCTCGGCCTCGTCTCTTTCCAATCGCTTGAGAATATGCTCCTGCGCCAGGCTCCACCATCGCTTGTTGTCGGTGGTCCATGCGTTGAAGCGTTCGGTATCGAAGCGTTTGAGAAAGTCCGCCATTTTCGCCAGCAGGTCTTCGACGCTGGCCTCGAATGCCTTGAACGAGCTTTCGAGGCGCTTGAGCAGCAGCGTGCGTATGAGGCCAACCACGAGCTTCTGATACTCGGCCGTCTGCTTGTCGGGGTCGCGGCGGTAGGCGGACGTATTGTAGATCGCCAAGGACAGGAAGGGGTTCGCCTTGTCGAACGCCTCCTTGATCTCACCGTAGAGCGTCTCATACACGCTCTTGAGCGAGTAGTTCACGACGCGGGGCTTTTGCCTGTCGGGGAACAGCGGACCGTCGTCGCCGCCCTCGGACTGTTTGACATACTTGCGGCTTCGCTGAATGAGCACGTTTCGCAGCAGGTCATCGGTCCGCAGCAGGTCTTCGTCTTCGGCTACCTCCGTGACGTCGGTCTGCGGGTGCTGCTGTTCGATGCGCCGCTCAAGGGCGAGGAAATGCCCCCGCAGGTTATTGATGCGTATACGTTGGAAGTGGTCCTGCTTGCTCTGGGCGAAGTAGTTGATGAGGTGGTACAGATCGTCGAGGCTGTTGTTGATGGGTGTGGCGGTCAGCATGAACAGCTTCTTGCCCGCCGTCAGGTCCATGAAGAGTTGGCCCCGGTTGGCCCGCGGATTGCGGAAGTGGTGCGCCTCATCGACGATGATGACGTCACTGCGCTTGCGATAGTAGTTGAGCCACTGCTGGTCGATGAGGCCTTCACGGCTGAAACTTGTGTGCCTCTCGATTCGCAGTCTTTCGGTAAGCTCGATGGAGTATTGCCGCCGCAGGTATCGCTCGATGCTTGCCTTCCAGACGCTCTGTTCGGCGGACTTGGGCACGACGAGCAGTACGCGCTGGTCCTCGTGGAGGCACCGCTCCAGAATCATCAGGCCGATGAACGTCTTGCCCAGGCCGACGCCGTCGCAGACCAGTGCCCCGCCCCACGTGTCGGCGATTTTGAGGGCCTGATGGTAGCCGTCGCGCTGATACTGGGAGAGCTTGGGGTACAGAACCGACTCCGACAACTCCCACGGGTCTTGGCTCGTCTCACGGCCGGCGAAAAACTCATAGAGCGCCCGGGCGTAGACGGTGAATGGGCCGTATTCGCGGAGGTGCGGCTCAATAACCTGAAGGACCTCTTCTCGGACATCTTCTCCCTCCTTCCAGAGTTCCTCGTACCAGCGGCGGAGGTTCTCGATATGGGCCTGGTCGGTGCTGAAGAGGTTCAGTTCGAGGTTCTCCGTCAGGCCCGGCCGGGTGAAATTGGAGCTGCCCACGACGGCGAAATCCACCGGACTGGCCTCTTTGGAGGTCATCAGGTATGACTTGGCGTGGAATTTGGCCTTGGAATAGGTCCGCAGGCGGATCTTCTTGTCGGTGATAGCCTGTCGGACGGCCGCCAGCCCGGTCAGCGCGTCGTCTCGCTCCTTTTCCCGCTCGATGCTGGCGTGGGAGGTATCCCGCAGGGCCGCGACAATTTCCCGCTTGGTCCGGCGGGTGGTTTCGTCGCCCATGAGCACGCGAACGCCCTCAAGCCCCTGCCAGAGCCCCTCAAGCAGCAGGAACGCCCCGACCTCGAAGACACCTGTAGCGGCATCCAACTGCCTCAGCGTCGGCAGTAGCCGCTGCAACGCGCTGAGCAGCGTGTTTTCCCCCCGGTTGTCAATGATAACCGGTATTTTCTCCGCCATGTTGCTCGTCCACAACTCATGCCCGCAACCGCGGTTATGCCAGAATCATACCGCCCCCAACCCGGAACACAAGCCCCTTTTCCTGCCATCGGATGACAAAAGTGCCACTTGGTCTATCTCGCGCGCTGAATGGCCTCTGCTGGCTACCTCGCGTGCAAACCCTCGTTTTCCCCTGCCCTACGGTCGTGTCCGGGCCAGATCGGGTCTCACGAGGGCTTGGACGGGGTATTTTCCGGGGGGAGGCCAGTGTGTGGCCGGGCATGAAGACCCAGAGGCCTACAGTGTCTCAGACGGGCACCTCGTTAATCCACCCCAGCACGAAGCCCCCGTAGGAATCCCAGTGGGCGTAGCCGTGGGTGGCCGGGGCCATGCGCCAGGCGGCCGGGCGCCGCCACTGGTGCGGGGAGGCCGTCGGGTCGATGTTTGTGCCCATCGCCCGTCCGTAGACCGCGTCCTGTACACTATAGGTCCAGGTGGATGGCGGACCCTGGCTGCCTCCGGTCTGAATCAACGCCACGGGAAAGGCGTAGGGTTCGACGGTATCACCGAGCCGAACCAGGGCCCACTGGACGCCGACGCCGCCCTGACGCCAGAGGATGGCGGCCGAACCCCACCGGGCGGCCGTCAGGTATCCGGCCTGCCCGTCGGTGATCTCGGCGCGCCAGTAGTCATAGTCCTCATCCGGCACGTTCAACCGCACGGGCACGACGCCGCAGTACACCGCCCTGGCGAGCTTCTTCCACGTGACCGGCTCCAGGAGAACCGCGAACTTGCCCTCGTGGTTGAAGGCACTGGGGACGTAGCCCTTCATGATCGGGTGGTTCTTGAAGGCCTCTTCGTCCGTGGCCGGATCGAACAGCGGCCCCACGTTGCCGACACCGAGGATGTCGTATCGCTGACGTGGGTCGATGCTCTCACTGAGGATGCGGACGATGCAGTTGTGCGGGGCCGCGGGCACGCCACGACTGGCCTGGTTGTGAAGTCTCTGGCGGTCGTTTCGGGCGGCGTCCACGAAGGTGTTGAACGTATCGGCGGGTATGACCATCGGATCGCCGGGCTTGACCTTCTTCATGGTATCTCCTTTTTACCGCCGAGACCGCAAAGACCGCAGAGGGTTTTGAATTAGGGTTTTCTCTGCGTTCTGGAGCGTTCTCAGCGGTGAACTATATGCCTATCCCCAGCAGTGAGAAGTCGGCCACGTCGTAGACCCGTTCCACGTACACCGCCACGGGCCGCTTGACGATGGTCTTGGCGTCGTCGTCCTCGGTATCGGCGTAGCGGACCCACATGTAGTCCCAGCCGGCCTTCGAGACACCCGTAATAGGGCCGATGACCATGCCGGAGCGGTTGGGTGAGCCCGCAAAGCGGTAGGTTATCTCCCAGTCGTCGGTGCCCCGTTTGGAGCCGGAGGCCCCCAGGAACAGGCATTCCCCGGCCGCCAGGCCTTTGAAGGAGGCGTTATTGACCCTGCCGGTCAGGGCAAAGAGCGCGTTCTTGTAGGCCTGGGTAACGGCCGAGGAGGCCAGATAGTGCGTCTCGGCGAAGTTGTAGACCGGGACCGTAATATCGACGCCCTCGACGTTGTCGTGGGTAACGGCGATGGCGCCTTCAAAGTCCGGGGGCGTTCC
>DDXG01000278.1 GCA_002347125.1 Phycisphaerales bacterium UBA2266 | reverse complement strand
AGATGTGTATAAGAGACAGGAACGGCGGGAGCCGGCGATGGTGCTGCAATGACGCAAGCCAAGCGGAGCAGCGAGTTATAAGGCCTTGCCTGCAAATGGTTTACGATTCCCACCCCCTGCCAAGTGTGCGTCCACGCCGAATTGCATTGGGGGCGTGGCGGCCTCGTGGGCGCCCATGTCGGGGGCGGCGCCGGTGAAATTGTCGTTGAAATTGGGGATTCGCAGGCCCGCGTCGTAGCCGGGGCTGCCCTTGGCCAATGCAAACGCGCCGTGGCCGTTGGCCGGGTCATACGTGGGTTCGCCCGCTATCCCGTTGGCCTGATGCGTGCGGCCCCCGGGCAGGGCGCCGCGGTAGAGGTCGTAGTCGTAATCATTGGATGGGTCGGCCTTCTTGTCCCAGAAGGGCGCCTCCCTGGCGTTCCAGATGTTGTTGCGGCTGATCGTGTTGACCACGGGCCCGCCCCAGCCGATGCCGACCCTTGCACCGCCGCTGAAACTGCGCCCGTCCTTCTCAACCGGCGGTTGCAGGATGGTGTTGTGAAACACGTAAATGCGTCCGCCGCCCATGATGTCGCTGGTCTTGAAGAAGCCGCCGCCCCAGTCGCCGTCGGCCACCCGCATCCGGCCGCTGACATTGCGCCAGACGTATAAGGGTCCCACCGACGTGCCCGCCGAGGCGATGGCAATGTAGCAGTCCGTGGAGTAATTGCCCCAGATCCGCACGTTGCAGTTGGCCCCTTCGCTCTCGATGGTGTCGTCCCAGCAGTGGCTCAGGTAGTTGCCATAGATGTCCGAATCACAGTTGGGAAAACCCCGAACGCTGAAGTTCGAGCCGGCGCCGAAGATGTCGTTGTACTGGTGGTCCTCGTCGGAATAGACGCTGTTGTAGCGGATGACGTGGTTGCCGGCGCTGTTGCTGAAGTGGACGGCCTGCGGACCTTCGGGGTGAGAAGGTTCCCGTTTGCCCGGTGCGGGGCGTTCCTCCCGCCAGTTGTTCGAATCGCTGCGCGGATGGTGAATGCGGTTTCGTTGCACCACGACCCGTTCGAGATCGCCGGCGCTCGAGTAGATCGCACAGTCGCAATTCCTGCCCCAGCCATCGGCGAGCACACGACCCCAGCCGCTGATGTCGCATTGCTCAATCACGATGTCGTGGCAGCCGTTCATGATACGGATGCCGTGCTGCTGAGCGCCTTTGAGGGTCAGGCCGCGGATGATGACATAGGAAGCCCGCACCTCCACGCAATGCGGCCGCCCGTCCGCGACGTCGATAGTCGCGGAAGCCCTGTCCGCAGGCGGGCCATAGACCACATAGCCGTCTCTGCCGCCGCCCTCGCGGATCACCAGCGTCTGCGTCGAGTCGGACACCTCCACGCGCCGGGCGGCCGGGAAATCCTCACGCCACGTCTCGAACACCACGGTTGCCTTCTCGCCGGTACTCAATCGAAGCTCGGCCTCGTACCGCGTGCCGGCTTCCAGATGGACGATGCTGCCGCGATACTCGCCGCCATGCTCCCAGGGCCGGCTCTCGGTCTCGCCGCGGCCGCTGTAGCCGACCGGCGACATCGTGCGCGAGTCGAACCAAAGCGGCATGGCGTCGCGCCAACCGTCGCTCCCCGCCTGCCGATACCGCACGGAGCACGTGTTCTCATCCGACCCGCCCTCGGCCCGCCAGTACAGGCCGACGCATTCAAACGTCGGCACGGGCCGAGGGGCTTGAGCCCCGAGAGCGATTGTCACTATGACAATAGGCAAGCTGACACTAATCTCGCATATCATTCGTGAGTTCCCAAGAATGCAGGTGACTGGAGTAGTACTCAAGGAGGCGACTGTACTTCGCCGCCAGCTTATCGTCCACGGCACTGAGCCGTTGATGCTCATTCTTAATGAACTCATGCCCAACCTTGACTATGGCCTGCACACCTCTATCGTGAGAGACTCCCTGCATACCTTGTCCAAGGTAATCCAGTATATGGCGCCCGTCTGCCGGGTCTTCCGCGATTAGATTCATGCAACTTTGAGAGCTTACTTTGGCAAGTCTTGCCTCGACAGTCCGGTTGTCTGCCTTGCTATGGATTGATAGCAAGAATCGTCTGAGCCCATCCCCTATTACCACCCGTGGATAATCAGCAGTTCTGCTCTCAAGTCTGTATGCCTTCATTACGGCGGGGCCGTAGATGTCGGTGCCGCCGTCTTGAAGTTTTCCGTCTGTAAGTGGCGTCGCCCATCCTAGTTCCAGTCCTCCCCGTAGTACTACGCCGTACGTAGGGCTCATTAACATCAAGGACGCCGCCGCCAACAATACTCTATGGACGTCTTGGACTCGAAGTTCATCGGGGCGGACTGCAAGCGGAGCGCAGATTAGAATCGTATCTGAGAAATACTGGAAAGATACGTCACCACCATACTTGAGTTCTCGGAACTTCCTCTTCGTTTCGGGTGGCAATGCTTTGTAGGCTCGGTTGTTCACTTCTCCTCCCTCGAAGTGCTGCATGAGGTCTTGGGAGTCCCTTCGAAGGCCCTTTATGACGCCTACGGTGCGTTCACTTGCTGCCTCTAATTCCTCCTCAGATGCACGACTACATAATAGCCGGTCAAGTCTTTCTATTGCTGATGTCTGGCCTTGTACATCGAGGTACCCCACCACATAGAACCGAAACACCGTGTCTGTCGGCGAATCACTCATTTGACTCCTCACAAGAACTCTGCATCGACACGGAGGCAGAAAGTGCGTTTTTCGCGTTCCGGGCAACCAGCGGCACAGGCAGAGGGCCCGGATCACCGGGCCCTCGCCGCTGTATAGCCACCGGACTCGGCGCTCAGGTTGCACGCCTGCAGAGCCCTATCCTCCGGTCCAGCAAGGGACCATACTAACAGTTCAAATGAACGTATTCAAGCATTCACCGAGCGTCCAGCGACAGCTCTGTGGCGATAAGGCCGCTGGAAGCCCAATAAGCGAAAAACGCAGGGTCGAGAGCGATCTGTGCGCAAAGTGGCGCACATGAGATGCTGTCCGCAATCGTGGCTCGAAGTGGTAACGCCTTACAGCACAACCACTTACGGCGTGGCTTGCTCGCATTGCCTGCACAGATTCACGCGGGGAGGTTCACTTCTTGTCGAGCAGACCCAGGTCCTTCATCCAGGCGGCGCATTCCATGGGCCAGTTCTCGATGGGTCCGCGGCCCTTACCGAGGCCGACGCCGTGGGGGGCGCGGCGGTAGATGTGCAGCTCGGCCGGGACCCTGGCCTTGCGAAGCGCCAGGTAGAAGTAGACGCTGTTCTCGGAGGGCACGGCCGTGTCTTCGTCCGTATGGACCAGGAAGGTCGGCGGGGTCTCGGGTGTTACCTGCTTCTCATTAGACAGGGATTTCACCAGCTCGGCGTCCGCATCGGCCCCGATGAGGTTGTTCTGCGAGCCGCGATGGGTATATGGCTCGCCGAAGGCGATGACCGCATAGACCGGGACCATGAAGTCCGGCCGGCAACTGGCGCGGTCGATGGGGTCCGCGGCGTTGGGGTCGCCCTTATCGAAGTGCGTCCCGGCCGTGGTGGTCAGGTGTCCGCCGGCGCTGAAGCCGAGAATCCCGATGCGTTGCGGGTCCACGCCGAACTCGCCAGCCCGGCAACGTACGGTCCGAATGGCCCGCTGGGCGTCCATCAGGGGGTACGGGTGTCCATAGCCCGCGCCGCTGCGGCTGTGGCGGTACTTCAGAATAAAGCCGGCGACACCGAGCGAATTGAGCCATTGGGCGATCTGATGGCCCTCGTGGTCGATGGCCAGATGGCCGTAGCCGCCGCCGGGGCAGATGACCACGGCCGCTCCGGTCGCTTTGTCCGCGTCGGGCAGATAGATGGTCAATGACGGTTTGTCACCGTCGGCGCCGCCCCTGGCCCCCGGCGCTCCATCAGGCCAGAGCAACTCCACCTTCGGCTCGCAAATACCGATACCCGCGGACAACAACACTATTGCGATTGCCGCCGAGACGATTCTCAATCGAAGCCCCATGAGATGACCCTTTCCAAAACACAGCCGGTGATGACCCATCAGTTTCAGAACGACCGGTGTCATTCTGACCCTGAGCGAAGCGAAGGGGAAGAATCTGGGCCGCGGACTTGCGACCCGCCTCATTTGAGGCCCAGATGCTTTCCCGGCGCGCCGGGACTCAGCATGACAAGCCAGGGTGCATGAGTCAGCATGACAACGCAGATTGCAGTTCGCAGATAGTCTTCTAATCCTCCAGGTCAAGGTCCGCCAGGGACCGGGGGTTCTCCACGCGCTCGACGATGGCCCGCAGGAACCGGGCGGCGTAGATCTCGTCCACGACCCGCCGGTCCACCGCCAAAGTGAAACGGACGGCCTTGCGAACCGCCGTGTTTCGCGTGTCGCGGGCATCCTGCCCGCGAATCGAGGGCGAGACGCCCTCGACACGATCCAGCCCTTCGCTTCGCGAAAGGCTGACACCCTGTGTGGAGCCGGCAGCCTCCGGGCACGCTTCGACCGGGACGACTTCCCGTAGCACGTTGCCCACCGCCAGGATCGCAGTGGCCGGCGGAGGGATAATCGCCGCGAACGCATCGACCCCGTAGGCCCCCAGATTGCTCAGGGCGATGGTCTCACCCTCCATGTCCGCCAGGGGCAGGTCGTTGCTGCGGGCGTGCTGCACGAAGCGCTGCTCCTGCTCGGCGATCTGCGAGAGGCTCTTGCGGTCGGCGTCCTTGATGACGGGGACGATCACCCCCTGCGGCGCATTGACCGCAAAGCCCACGTTTACGTGCTCGGCGATCCGCACGCAGCCATCCTCCAGCAGGCCGATCATCCGGGGAAACTGCCGGGTGGAAACCGCCAGGGCCCGCAGAAAGAACGTGTTCGTCGTGATCTTGGTGGCCGCTTTCTTCGTCAGCTTCTTGCGGAACGTCAATATCTCGCCCACATCCGCATGGGCCTCGATATAGAAACACGGCTTGCTGAGCTTGGACGCCAGCATCCGCGAGGCGATGAGCTTCTGAATCCGCGTCAGCGGAGTCTCCGTATGTCTGACATGTTCCAACAGGGCCTCGATAACCGACTCCTAAGACAAATCCAGGTCAAATGCAGTCCATGGGAGTCTCTCATCATAGGCCCGCAGCCGCGCCTCCGCAACCCCCGCCTGACTACAAACTCAAAGCTGCAAACCCAAAACCACTACCCAAAACCCAAAGGCAGGACGCCTTCGGCACATGGCCTACGGTCTGCCCGGGCTGGGCAGCGCGGCACGCCAGCGTGTCGGATCGCTCCAGGTCGACGGATGGGCCGCCGGATTGACAATCGTCAGCGAGCGCCCATCGCCGTCCGTGGAGGGGTACCAGGTATCGGCATAGCCAAAGCGCATCACGGCCGCATCCAGAGGCCAGGCCAGAAGCAGCACCAGTTCCTCCCCGCTGTTGCTCAGGCCGCCGGTGTAGGGACCCGCCACGTTGTCGACCGCCCCGTACATGGCGGTAAACGCGACCACGTTCGCCGCGACGACGACGTAATCGCCGGGTTCCAGCGCCAGGGCGGGAAACTCAAAGACAATGCCCTCCACGAAGCGCACGCCGCCGATGTGGATCGTATCGCCGCCGACGTTCTGCAACTCGATGTAGTCATACTGGCTGCCGGCCGGGGCATGATACATGATCTCCGTCACGCGAAGGCCCCGGAGCACCTTCATATCCTCGGCATAGGGGAACTCGCCGCCGGGCGTCACGGCTGCGGCCACCAGCTCGACTGAGATCAGGAAATCGCTGCTGGTCAGGCTTTCATTCAGTCCCTGAAGGGTCAGGAGATTGGCCCCGGCGCGGAGCGAACCGATATAGCCGGTGATGTCGATGTCCTCAAAGACGACCGCGGCCGCGTCACTGTGGCTGGTGTCCGCATCATCGTCCCAGAGCACCGTCTCGGCGGCGAAGTTGCGGCTCGCCACCCGGTCGCCGTTGATCCACGCCACGAAGCCGTCGTCGTAACGGACCCGTAGGGTCAACTGCGTTATGGCCTCCGGATCCCCGCTGACGGTAAAGGGGATGCGGATGTAACACGATTCCATCGCACCGTACATGGCCGAGACATCGCAGGTGATGTAGGACTGGTAGCCGCTGGAGCGTTCATAGCCGACGCCGCCGGGCGAGCCGGAGCAGACCTGCCAGGCGGAATCATCAAAGAGCCCATCCCAGCGCCAATCCGTGCCAATATCGGCCGTCGGCACGAGCACGCGCTTATCGGCGTTTTCCGGCGCCAGGAACGTCGTAGTTATCTCCTCGGATACATGGTAGTTCGCCACGCCGGGCGTGGGCAGCTCGAAGAACTCGTAGAGCGGCCCGCCGTTCGGCGCGCGGCCCTGGGAGATGTCCGTCGTCTGGGGCCGGAACATCACCCTATCGACCAGGCGGAGGTCCTCATCCAACAGGGCGAGCATCTCTCCGTCGGCGGAGAGCCTGAAATTGACCGAGCCCGGCCGATTCGTCCCGTCGGCCGGCAGAACCGCATAACCGGCCGGAGGAATGAAGCTCAACGACGCAATCCGGTGTTTGTCGGGCTGGGCCAGGGGATTGTCCGTCAGATACAGACCGCCCAGATCCACCGGGGCCGGATGCGGGTTGTACAGTTCGATGAAGTCGTTCTCGAAGAGCACCTGGCCGCTTGCGAGCCACTCGTTGATCTTGAGCGTCCTCCGGTCGCCCAGCGGCGCCGGGATATTGGCGCCGCCGAACGTCGGGACACACAGTCGCCACGGCCGGCCATAGCCGACCCGCCCAATCGAGTAGTTGTTGATCTGCAGGCCGAACGCAACCGAATCGACGAGGGTCCCGGCCGGGTTGTAGAGGTACAGCGTTTCACCCTCGGCCGCCAGCGCAAAACCGGTGTGGTCCCTCAGGTGCGCGTTGACGTCGGCGTAGAGCACCATGTACCCGCCCGGACTCAGACCGGCGGAGGTGACCGTCGCGGTGGAGATGACGAACTTGCGCGGATCGGCCGGGTCGTCGCTGAGACTGTAGCCCGTCAGGTTGATGGCCGCCGGACCGTCATAGTACAACTCGATGATGTCCGGGTCGTCGCCGTGCGTGTGGGCCAGAACCTCGTTGAGCATGAGTCTCGAATAGGAGGTGTCGACCGTCCAGGTCCGCGAGGCCGTCGGCGTCTGCTGCCAGCGGCCGGCGGAATTCTTGCCAAGTACGTAGACCGCGTAGGATTGCCCATGGACCAGACCGGTAAGCTGAATGGGCGAGGCCACCGGCGCCTCGACGCTCCACGGGCCGGCCGGACTGTTGAGGCTGTGGCGATAGTGCGTGATGCCCGGCCCGCCGACGGTCAGCGTCGCCGTCGTTCGGTAGGTGACGCCGTCGGGCTCGCCGTCGATGGCCGCCCCGGACGGGACGAAGGCCCCGCGGTCCAGCCCCCAGGAGCCGGACCCCAGAGCCGGCGACCCTGCCGTCAGCCGGACATCATTCGGGGCCGCGACAAACAGCGGGTCGGCGTCCATGTTGCCGGCGCCGAGCCAATGCCATTGCGACGGCAGTATCGTGTTGTGCACCGACGGCATGGCGGCCGGGCCGAACGCGGGATACGCGGTATTGTTGAAGAGGTTCTTCATCACGGCGGCGTTGTCGAAGAAGATGTCGCCGGCCAGCAGGGCGCCGGCGCCGGCGCCCGCCCCACGCCCGGGCTCGCCGAAGCTGATCGAACCCATGCCGGCCCCGACAAGCGTGTTGTTCTGCATCGTGGCGAACGCGCCGCCTTTGAGCAGGACGTGGTGGTCGCCGCCGATGAAGACGTTGCGGGCCAGCACGATGTTGCTGCCGGCGTCCGTGGCGACCGCGTTGGCGGTGGTGTTGTTGGTGTTGCCGTCGCGGCCGTTGGCGAAGGCCATGAAGACATTGCCTTCGATGTGCGCATCGGCGTCATCCAGGTCCAGGCCGTCGTCGCCGCCGCCGAGGAAGAGGCTGTCATACATCTGGAATATGGGGCCGGGCCGTTTGCCGCCGCTGAAGTCGATGATGTCGTTGTAGCCGGTGGAGGTGCCGAAGACACAGCCCTCGAAGATCGCGTATTCACCGCCGCCGAGCCCGACGCCGTGCAGCGGTTCGGTGCCGGTGATGGACGGAAAGACCGAATTGCGGCAGATCACGGAAGGATGGTCCAGATTGAGGACCTCCGTATTCGTTCCGGACCATGTCACATGGTCGAGGGTAAGCCGGGCGCTTCGGACGTTGACCGACATGCCGCGGGCGTCGCCATACTCCTGGTCGACCCAGGCGAGGCGATTGTCCTCCAGCGTATGGTCGAAGAGCAGACCGCCCCAGTTGGCCCCGCTGCCCGGTGTTCGGGTCAGGCGGATACGGGCGAACGCCGTGCCCTCGGCGACGAGCCGGCCGCCCGCCTGGACGGTCAGACCGAACGGCGGGTCAAAGAACAGCGTCGCGCCGGGTTCGATGGTCAGCACGGCGCCCGACGGGATGGTGACATCACCTGTGATATGCCATGGCCCGGAGGCGGCGTTCAGGACCACGGTCCCGGCGAGCACGCCCGAGAATTGCGACTGGCTGTTATCGTCGTACCAGATGTCCACGTGCGCCTGCTGCGTCGGGTTGCCGGTTCCGTCGGGCCCGTCGAACGCCTGCGCGGTTATCCGGTTGATGCCCGGATACAGCCGCAACGTCGGCTCGCCGGGCTCGAAGCCGGACAGTTCGAGGTCGAAGCTGATGTCGGGACTGGTGGCGGTGTACTGGTGAATCTCGACCGCAAGGATGTTCTCGCCGTCGCGCAAGGGCGAGGCGTCGAGCAGGGTGAAGTCATCGTCGCCGTCGAAGGCGTTGCCCCCGTAGAACGTCGTCTCGTAGGCGCCGAAGACATTGCTGAACGCCGTGGTATTGTAGCCGACGGATCCTTCGGGCATGTTGCTGCGGGCGATCTCGACGCCGTTGAG
>DDXG01000141.1 GCA_002347125.1 Phycisphaerales bacterium UBA2266 | reverse complement strand
AGAATATCGGGAAGTTTGAACTTTTTCCAGAATTTTTTCACATTTTCTAACAAAGAAAAGACGTGCCCCCTTGACCGCCGCGGTCTCCGACAGATATGCACTCCAGCCCATGCGGACTATCCGGGGCGGCTGATCCGAGGCCCGCCGCGACACCCCCGGGCGTCCATGTCGAGCGTTTCGGCGAGCATCCCAAGGGGCAGGACCGCTCAGTATTTCCGGCGGAAGCGGGCGGCGGGGATGTTCAGGAGCTTGCGGTACTTGGCGACGGTCCGGCGGGCCAGGTCGGAGACGCCGGCGTCGATGAGGCGCGTGCGAATCTCGTCGTCGCTGAGGGGATTGGACTTGTCCTCGGCATCGACAATCTGCTGGAGCTTGGCCTTGATGGCGTCCCAACTGTGGCCGTCGCCATCGGCGGACTCGGTGCCGCCGCTGAAGAACTTGCGCAGCGGATAGATGCCCCACGGGCACTGCACGTACTTGCCGGAGACCGCGCGCGAGACCGTGGCGATGTGCACGCCGACGTCCTGGGCCACGGCCGCCATCGGCAGGGGTTTGAGATACAGTTCGCCCTTGTCGAAGAAGTCCCGCTGCCGTTTGACGATGGAGCGCGTGACATTTAGGACGGTCTGCTTGCGCTGGCGGATGGCGTCGATAATCCACTGGGCGGAGCGGATGTTATCCTGCAGGAACTTACGGGTCTTGTCGCCGGTGGCGGCGTCGCGGGCCATCTTCGCATAGTAGTCGTTGATTCGAAGCGGCGGCAGGGAACTGTCCACCAGTCGCACGACATAGCCGGCTCCGTCCTCACCGGGCTCGACGAGCACATCGGCCGTGATGGGGTGATTGTCGGGCCGGGCGATTTGCAGGCCGGGCGACGTGTCGAATTTGCTCAGCCGCCGTATGGCCGCGTTGACCCTATCGAGGTCGCAGCCCATCCGCTGGGCGATCTCCGGCAGGCGGTTGTCCAGCAGGAGGCCCAGGTGCTGATCCACCAGGTCGTATTCGAATAGCAGGTCCTCATGGCTCTGGGCGATCTGAATCAGCAGGCACTCGCGCAGGTCGCGGGCCCCGACGCCCAACGGATCGAGCTGCTGGACGAGGTCCAGGGCGGCGTGAAGGTCGTCGATGCCGAAGTCGTGCTTGTCCTTGTTGTGCAGTTGCTCCAGGCGGACGGTCAGATAGCCGCGGTCGTCGATGTAGTCGATGATCATCCGGCCGGCGTTCTTGACCGGCGGCGGGGCCTCGATGAGCCGCCATTGGTCGGTGAGGTATTCGTGGAGGCTCTGCGGCGGGGCGGCCGTGTTCTTGAGGGCCTCGAGCTTCTTGTCGGGTTCATCGGGGGCCGTCCTCGGGCGAAACGGGCCCGACTGCTCCATGAGGTCATGGAAGTCGTCATCCATCCGATCCAGCCGCTCGAAGTCGTTGACGTGGCTGGTATCGACATCCACCACGAGGTCTCGCTCGGCCTCGACCGTTTCATCGGGGGCCTCATCCGCGGCCCCGCTGGCCGGCTCGGGTGGCGCTTCGGCGTCGGGGTCCGGGTCCGGGCCCTCCTGCATCTCCAGGACCGGGTTGGTGTTCAATTCCTGCTCGATCCGCTCCTGGAGGGCGAGCATCGGAAGCTGGAGTATCTCCATGGACTGAATCATACGGGGAGCCAGCTTCATCTGCTGCTCCATCCGGAGTTGTCCACGCATTTCCAGCTTCATTGCAGACCTAAGACTTCAGATCTAAGACTTCAGGAGTCGAGCCCCTCATGCGGAGGGTGTCATTCCTTCGCAGAGCGAAGGGATGGCATCTGTCATTCGAGCACCTATTTGGTCATGTGGATTTGTTTCGTATTTCGAGTTTGCTGCTCATTGTCATTCGCGCGCAGGCGGCAATCCATTGCGCA
Organism: Phycisphaerales bacterium UBA2266; assembly: GCA_002347125.1. Classification (GTDB taxonomy): domain Bacteria; phylum Planctomycetota; class Phycisphaerae; order Sedimentisphaerales; family Anaerobacaceae; genus UBA2266. The sequence continues at coordinate 3,259 of DDXG01000141.1, read as the reverse complement.
TCGTGTGCTCTATGCCGCCGGCGCCGATTCCGCGGCGCATACTGCATGGTAGGCCGCCACGTGCGTATCGTCAAGAACGCCTGCCCGATGAAGGCTGCGCCCCGCGACAGCCCAACAGGGGGCCTAATCGAGTTGCTGGCGGCCGATAATGGCGTCGGAGAGAATCCTGCCCGATGCGTACTCAAGGGTTGTACCCGTAGGCAGGCCACGGGCCAGGCGCGTGATCTTCACCCCCAGCGTCTTGATAAGCGAGCAGATGTACAGGGCCGTCCCATCGCCGGCCATGTTCGGATTGGTGGCCATGACGACCTCCTTGACGCCGCCGGCCCGTATGCGGGCGGCTAGCCGGTCGATGGTCAGGTCGTCCGGTTCGATGCCCTCCAGCGGGGCGATGTGGCCGCCGAGCACGTGGTAGAGCCATTTGCACTCGCCGGTCTTCTCCAGGGCGATGATGTCTTTGGGCTGCTCGACGACGCAGATGACGGATGTATCCCGCCGGGCGTCTCGGCAAATACCGCACAGCTCCTCCTCGGCCAGGTTGAAGCATTGCCTGCACCGCATTATCCGTGTCTTGACATCCGTGATCGCGGCCGCCAGGGCCAGGGCCTCATCCTGCTCGGCCTTGAGTATGTGAAACGCCAGCCGCTCGGCCGTCTTGGGGCCAATCCCCGGCAGCCGCCCGAACTCTTCGATCAGCCTGTTCAAACTGTCCGTATACGCCGTATCCATCGGCGTGTAAGTATACCCTCATATTGCTTCCCCGACAAGGCGCAAGGGACCCGGTCCGGTGCCAAGTCAGAGGTCTTCCTCGTATGGAAGCACGGTCTGAGCCCGGGTGTCTTGCGGAGGAGCGGCAGGTTCCCGACCGCAGCGTTGACACGTACCGCCAGGAGCGTTATGTTGTGACCATGCGAAGAGGCTATTCATATGTTGGTGTTTTGTGCATGGCGATGGCAATTGCTTCCGCGGGGCTTGGTGGCTGCTCGGCCAAGGACGACGAGCCCGCCGAGGACGATCGGCAGGCCGTCCAGACGCCGACAGAGGCCGAGGGGGCCGGCCGCCGGAGCCGATTGGGTGGCCGGCAGCTTGATTTCGACGCGAATGACGGCGCGAACGCGACCGGCGGGGTTATGAACGAGCCCAATGTGCAGGCCCTGTCCTTGGCGCCGCCGGAGCATGGGACAGCGGTCGCAGCGGCCCCGCGTTCACGTGCGGTGGCGGACCAGGCCGCCGATGGGCTGCTCGCTGAGTGGCAGGCCATGGATGATCCGGCCGAGAAGGTGGCCTTCCTGGAATCGTTGCGGCAGATTGGCCAGGAACCGCCAAGGGAGCTTCTGCCCATCATTCGGGAGGCGCTGGAGGACCCCGACCCCGATGTGGTGCTGGCGGCAAGCGGCATCCTCGCCGACTACACATCCGGGGAGGTGCTGCCCCTGGTGGAGCGGGCGCTGATGTCGCCGAATGAGGAGGTCCGCATGAACGCGCTGGAGCCGCTTGAGCATATAAGCGACCCCAGGGTGGCGGGGCTGTATGTGACGGCTTTGGAGGACCCGTCGGAGGACGTTCGCAGCCTGGCGCTGGAGAAGATCGGCGAGCGCGAGGACCAGGTGCAGTTGGACGTGCTGGCGACGGCGATGCGGTCGAGTTTTGAGGACGTCCGGTACGAGGCCCTTTCGCTGCTGGAATTCAGGGGGGACCATGCATCCGTGCCGGTCATCATCGAGGGCCTGAGGAGCCAGGACACGGAGTTCCGCGAGGCGGTCCATGCCGCGTTGAACTTCCTGTTCGATCAGGAATTCGATTCCTACGATCAGGCGGCCGCCTGGTGGCGGCAGAATAGCAGCAGATACGATGAGGACCTCGTGGAGAAATGAGGCTGAAAACCCTACTGCTCCGTGATCTCGGCGACGGTGGCGTCGAGTTCCATGAGGACTGTTTTGACGGCGGGGTGGTTGAGGAGTTCTTTCTTCATCTCGGAGGTCATGCGGTGGGGGGGTGGCGCGTCCTGTGGCTCGGCGGCGGCGGCGGCGAGTTCGAACTTGAGTATCACGGGTGTCGCGAAGTGCTCCGCCAAGAGGGCCTCGATCTGGCTGCTGCGGCCGTTGTTGCGGCACATCTCCATCTGCATCCGCGATGCGGGCGCGAAGCGCAGGGTCAACTGCCCATTGGAGAAATGCGGTGTTGCGCACTCCACCATGCCTCGCGTGCTCGGCCCCAGGCGCGAACCGATCAGATCAAGGATCCCGGGCCAGTCGGGCATGCCGCCACGGCCCTGAGCGAGCCGCCCTGCGTCCTCATCCGTCGAATCTCCCGGAGACTGCGGCTCAGTCTTGAATAAAGGACTGTCGGGCGGCGCCGAGGGCTTGGGAATGGGTGCATGCGGCGGGCGACCAGCGACGTGGGCATCCCGTTCGCTTGGTTGGGGACAGGCCTGCCCGTCCGCCTCTGTGGTAACGGCCTGTCCGGCTTGCAGGGGCTGGAAGCCCGTGCTACGTTGGGCGGGGCTTAGGGTGTCAGGTTTTTTTTTATGCGCCGGTGCGGGCGAGCCGCCGGCTTGAGCCAGTAAATCGTCCACATTCAGGAAATGCTCGGCCAGGGCGAACCGAAGCAGGGCCGCCTCCAGCAGGGCCCGCGGGGTATCGCTGTTTTTCACCGTCCACTGGAGCTTCTCCAACACCGTAATCGCGTACACCAGAGCCGCAACGTCAAACCTGGCCGCCAGCTCGGTCGTCCGCTTCTGTTGTTCGGCCGTCAGGGCCAGGACCTTGCTGTCGGCCCCGGCGGACTTGGCGACCATCAGGTCCCGCATCGCCTCAATCAGCGCCGTTACCACGGCCGCTTCGTTGAGGCCCGCCGCCAGCAGGTCATCCAGGGCCTCCAGCGTCCCGGCCGCGTCGGCGTCGCCGATCTTGCCGATCAAGGCATGAACCTTCTCACCACTCGGGCAGCCCAGGAACTTCTCCAGCATCTCGGCGCTGAGGGGCTCGATTCCGGTGCTGATAAGCCGGTCCAGCAGACTCAGGCCGTCGCGCATCGAGCCATTCGCCATCTTCGCCAGCGGCAGGAACACATCCTTATCCGCCTTGATCTTCTCCTTCTTCAAGACCGCCTCCAGTTGCTCGGCGATGACGGGCACGGAGATATTGGCGAAATCGAACCGCTGGCAGCGAGACTGGATCGTCGGCAGGACCTTGTTCGGCTCGGTCGTGGCAAAGATAAACTTCACATGGCTCGGCGGCTCCTCCAGGGTCTTGAGCAG
>DDXG01000388.1 GCA_002347125.1 Phycisphaerales bacterium UBA2266 | reverse complement strand
TATCCATGCCCGCCGCCGGTTCGACGACGAAGAGGATGGACCTACGGCCCTGGCGGCGAAGGCGGTCGAGCACCTTACCGGCGGCATCGGTCTGTTCGCCGGGAAGGACGCATATTGCGAGGCGGTCGCCGATGTCACTGAGTGCCTCGGCGGGGTCAATACCGGCGCGGGCCCAGCGGTCGATGTCGCAGCAGAGGCCGATCCGTTTGCCGCGGCCGGCGCAGATCGTCAGGGCCTTCTTCGGATCGTCCAGGAGATTGCGCAGCGCCAGAGATATGTCGTATTCGTCGCAGAGTCTCTCGAGTGCATCGAGTCCGTCCGGCTCGACCTCGGCAGATAGGGCCTCGACGCCCATTTTGCGGGCGAACTCGAACAGTTGCCGGCATGCCGCTTCGTCCTTTGGCACAGAATCGAGCGAGCATGTCAACAGTCTTATGGCCGCGGCGTCGAGCTTGAGGCGAATATGCTCGCGGGCCGGCGCATCCAGGTCCGGTTCGAAATGGCCGGCGATGCCGCCGCCGACGGGCATGCCCATTCGTGCGGTGAGGTACAGCAGGCCCGCCTGTGACGCCGCGTCGATGGCCTCGAACAACGTTGCCGAGCCCGGGTTCATGCCGAGACGCCAGCCGAGCCTCTCCTGCGCCCTGACGGCGCCGGTCAGCCTGGCGCTGGGGGTCGTCGGGGCCGGCAGGTCGCCGAGCACAAACTGTGCGGCCGCCAGGTAGAACTCCAGCATCTTCGGGTCCCAGAAGACGGATGGATGGTGGGCGATGGTGCAGTGGAAGACGCGGCCGCGGCCGTAACCGCGGACCCAGGCCAGGGCGTAGTCGTTGTCCTGACGGATGGTCGCCCCGAACTGGCGGCCCTGGTCCTGAGGCGTCTTGTCCGTGTCGATGCTCAGCAGGACGCGGACACGGTTCCGCGAATAGACCTCCTGATAGCGGAAGAACTCGTCGCGGTACTCAAACCCCCGGCCGCCGAAGGCCGCGACGACCGGATGGTCCGGGTCATCGAGCTTGATGAAGACGTGTTCGGTGTTCTCACGGTGGTTGGCCCCGCGGGCACCGAGCATGATGCCGAACTCGGGCCAGTCCTCGACCGCGCCGGGCCATTGGGTGAACGCCACCGTCGTGCCGTGGACGCCCATGAGGCCGCCGCCGCTGTAGACGAACTCCACAAGGCTCCGCCGCAGGGCCGGGTCGGTGAAGAGATTGCCCACGTTGTTATTGAAGAATACGGCGTCGAAGCCCTTGAGGCTTTCGGGTGCGAATACGGCCGGGTCTCTGCTGACGACCGTCCGGAAGGCGCCGGTCTTCTCGCCCATCATGGTGAAAGCGGTGTTGGCCGTGGCAATCGAGCCGTGCCCGCCGTAATTGACGTTGAGATCGAAAATCAGCAGCCTGCGGTCCCTGGCGGGGCGGGCCGGGGCCTGACTGGGTATGGCCGCCGCGATCCGTGCGTTGACGTCGTCGGAGGCCCCGAGGCCGGCGGTTGCCGCGATGCCCGAAGCCGCCGCGGCCGCCAGCAGTTGCCGGCGGGTCAGTGAATGTCTGCACATATCCATGTGGGTATCCTTGAGAATGCCTGTATAACCCATCCTGCCGGGCCACGATACGAGACTACTGTATCCGACGCGGCCGGACAACTAAAGGGGTCCGGTACACTTTTTCGGCGGGGACTCCTTCAATTCGTGGGTGCGGCCGGCCCGATGGGCAGGACGGGGATTGAACGCCGGCGGCAAATACGGCAGGATATGCGGGGCGGCTGGTGGGGGCGGTATGGTGGATTGCGTCATGGTGTCGAAGGACCGGATACGACGGCTGCGCAGGGTATTGGTCGGATGGTTCGCCGCCAACGGGCGGGATCTGCCGTGGCGGCGGACGCGGGACCCTTATGCCGTCTGGGTCTCGGAGGTCATGCTGCAGCAGACGCAGGTCGAGACGGTGATTCCTTATTATGAGCGGTTCATGCGGCGGTTCCCCACGGTCGCGGTGCTGGCGGCGGCGAGGCTGGATGCGGTGCTCAAGTGCTGGGAGGGGTTGGGGTACTATGGCCGGGCGCGGAATCTGCATCGGGCGGCGGGGATGGTGATGAGTCAGTTCGGGGGCGAGATTCCCGGCGAGCGGGAGGCCCTGCTGCGGCTGCCGGGGGTCGGGGCGTATACGGCCGGGGCGATTGCGAGCATCGCGTTCGACCGGCCGGAGCCGATTGTCGATGGCAACGTCATGCGGGTGCTGTGCAGGTTGTTTCGCGTGCACGGCGATCCGAGGTCCGGGCGGACTAGCAGGCGGCTGTGGGAGATGGCGACCGTGCTCGTGCCCCGGCGGTGTCCGGGGATATTCAATCAGGCATTGATGGAGCTTGGGGCGCTGGTCTGTCGGCCGGGCGAGCCGGACTGCGGGGCGTGCCCGGTGCGCCGGCTGTGCGAGGGAAGGCGGCATGGGGAGCAGGCCAGGCTGCCGGTGCGCCGGCTCCGCAAGGCGATACCGAAGTATACGGTTGTGGTAGGGATTGTGGAGAAGGATGGCAAGGTCCTTATCGACCGACGGCCGGAGGGCGGGCTGCTGGGCGGCCTGTGGGAGTTTCCCGGCGGCAAACGCATCGGCCGCGAGTCGCTCAAGGCCGCGCTGACGCGGGAGCTGCGCGAGGAGATGGGAATCGAGGTCCAGGTGGGCCCCCGCGTGGCGGTCGTGGACCACGCCTACTCGCACTTCGCGATACGCCTGCACGCCTACCGCTGCCAATGGCTCGGCGGCCAACCCACCGGCCGCTCCTGCACGGCATGGAAATGGGTACGCCTCAAAGCCCTGACCCGCTACGCCTTCCCCGCCGCCAATCGGGAGGTTATTGTCGCGCTGGCAAAGTGACCTAGGACGTGATACTATCCTCTGCTATCTGCGCGATTTCCTCGGCAATTATTGCCTCGTGGAATTCAGCAGCATAGGCAGCATGATCGTAGGCATCGCTATACAGCACATTGAGTTCGTCATCAATCATTTGAGAAATAACCTCTTCATAAACGGCGTTTCGTGGCGATGCGAGTTCATATTCGCTTATGAGTGCGGGATGAACTGATCGAATGAGTCTGCCAAGATGGTGCGAGGCCAATGGCTCCTTTGGTACCCAGATGCTTCGCTTCGCTCAGCATGACAGCGTCGCATGTGCGTTGGTGTCACGCAATGTCATTTCCGGTGGGAGTATCTAATGGCACTAAGTTAAGCATATTTGTAACCCTCGAAGGCTGGCGCAGAGCAGCTTGAGCCGGGGGATTTAGATGATTTCGAGGGGGCCGAAATCGCTTTCGGGCTGTGAATCGCTTAACTTAGTGCCATTAGTGGGAGTATCTGGATTTGGATGGCGGGGCGGTAGGGACTGCGCTCGATGGCGGTGCGCAGCCAACCGCGTGGGCAAGAACGACGCTTGCCCACCCTACCTGTTCTTTGCATGACAAGGGGCACATTGCCATTGTGGGCTCTTGTCGTGTTCGGCGCCCAGATGCTTCGCTTTGCTCAGCATGACAGCGTGGTATGTTCATTGCTGTCACGCAATATCATTTCCGGCGGAAGTATTTTGCCTTGGATGGCGGGGGTGATTGTTGGCGATAGAGCAGGGGGGCGAGGTGGCGGGGGATGTCGGTTTCTATGATGTCTACGCCCATCGTCAGCAGGGCCAGGTAGTCGGGCCTGAGGGTCTCCATGTCCGTGACCCGGCCGTCGAGCAAGCGGCGGTCGATGTTGCGGGAGGTTCCGGCCATGGTGCTTGCACCTTTGGCGTGGATATCACGGCAGAGGTTGGGGTCCTGGGGCGGGTTGTGGCCGACGAAGGCGATGACGTTACGCCAGGGGACGCCGGTTGCGTCGAATTCATCGAATCGCCGGCGGTCGCCGACCATGATCTCCATCATGATATCGGGGTTCAGCGCGTGGCATTCGCGGATTTCGGCGGCCGTGTAGGTTATCACCATCGCCCAGGACTCGGCGTGGTGTTCTTCGATCTTGCCGACGACGTCCTTGACCGGGACCAGCTTTTTGTCCACCACGAGGATCGTTTTGCCTCGGGCCCATTGGAGGACCTCGTCGAAAGTCGGCATACGGTGTTGCGTGAGGTTGCCGTGGAGGTCCTTGAGACGCAATTCCTTGAGTTCGGCCAGGGTGTAATCCTCGACGCGGCCGGCGCCGTTGGTGGTGCGTTCGAGCGTCGGGTCGTGGTTGAGTACGATGGCGTGGTCCTTCGTGTATCGCAGGTCGATCTCCAGCATGGCCCAGCCGTGCCGCAGGGTCTGCTCGAACGTGGCGATGCAGTTTTCCGGCAGGCCGTCGCCCGCGCCGCCGCGATGGGCGCTGACCAGCGGCAGGCGGTTGCCGTCGGGGGCGAACAGCTCCCGCAGGCCGTCGGGTGTGCGGGCGTCGATGGTGTACAGGGCATTTGATGCGTCTTGCGCGGCGGGCGCAGCCCGTGGGGACAGCAGCAAGATGATGTAGAGCAGGGCGATAGTCCTATCACACGCCGTCATAAGAGACTCCGTGAACGCGGCGGCCGAGGGCCGCGTGGGCAAGAACGACACCTGCCCGCCCTACATGTGGCCGGGCCATTTGTAGGGTGTGCAACTTGTTGCACACGCGGATTCGATTATCCGGCCACATGTCCACGTGGTCCGCGTGGGCAAGGACGACACTTGCCCACCCTACATGTGGCCGGGCCATTTG
>DDXG01000029.1 GCA_002347125.1 Phycisphaerales bacterium UBA2266 | reverse complement strand
GTCCATCAGTTCGTAGACCAGGTCCTTGAGCAGGTTCCATGAGGCCTGGCTGGCGGGCGATTCGTGGTGGTTGAGGACCAGGCGAAAGTCCTTCGCGTGCTCGGCGGCGATCTCGAAGGCGTAGATGATGTACAGCGGCGTGCGGAGGCGGCTATTCTCCTGGCCGATCTTGAACCAGGGGCACTCCCAGCCGGTTCCGGGCTTGTCGGTATGCCACCAGCCGTTGATGACGACCTCGTTGACGACGTCGAGGTATTTGAAGCCCGGCCGCGCGTTGTAGCGCTGGCACAGGGCCGTGAAGAACTCGCGCATGTTCTGCTCGAGTTCCGCGGCCGTGCGGACGTCGTCCAGGGCCCAACTCGACGCCTGCGGGCTGATGGGGCCGTGGACGCGGAGGATTTGGCGGTTGGCGAGGATGTGGCTGACCCAGGCGTCAGGCTTGGACCAGCTCCATTTGCCGGGATAGGGGTGTATCGTGCTCTGTTTGAAGTCGTTTTCCGGGGTTACGTAGCTGAACTCGCGGTCCATCAGTAAGCCCTGGTCGGTCCCAAAGGCCCATTCCCCGGTCGTCGCCCCTACAAGCACGTTGCCGTTGGGATAATTGGCGGCCACAATCTCCCGCAGCCGCGGCCCCGTGGGCACAGGTGGCGCGGCAATGCAGGCGCTTGCCAGAGAGGCTATCAGCAGGGGTATCGTCAGCGTTCGGTGCATAAGTCCTTTGGATTTAACGCTTTAGGGCACCAGCATGAATGAGGGCGATGCCCATAAGGTCATTATAGCAGACTGGGCGGTGATCCGTATGCCGCATTGGCGACGAACAGGGTGCTTCCGTTCTCATCCCACGGCTCAAAGGAGTCAATTGCGTATCGGGAGATCAAGTGTGAATTCGAGACCCTTGGCCGTTATCTTTGCCGGGTGGCCGTCGCCGGTCAGGTCTACGGTTACCGAAGCCCGGTAGCGGCCCGGCGTCATTTGGAAGTATCTGGCCAGGTCCACCCATCCATGATATGGGCGTTCCTGAAGCTCGCTTAGGCTGAACAGCAGTAGCTCGATACCTTCGGCGGCGGCGACCTCTTTGCCGAGGTTGGTGAGGGGGCAGGGTTGTCCTTTGGAATCGAGCAGGCCTATCGTACAGTTGCGGGAATCCTCATTGCGACCAATCTGGACTTCACGCCCGTTATTGGACAACTCTACGTGCAACCATGTGAAACTCTCGATGGTCCCAGGTTGGCGGATCGAGGCAGTCAGCCGGAATTGGCCCGCGCTGTCGGTCTTTGTCGCCGCCGGCTTCTGATTGGTGGGGGCGTTGGCAAGCAAGTCGCCCAAATCCCAGAATGCGATCGATTCGGACGCGGGGACTACCAGCGTACGGTTGTCCGATAGCAGTGTGAGGCCGTGGACGAGGGCATCATGGGTGTCCAGGACGACGAACGGCTCGAAGGACTCCATGCTATAGAGAATGACCGCTGATCCGCCATCCTCGGCGGCTGCGAGGACACTGCCGTCGCGAAAGAACAGGAGATCAGGCACGTGGTCGATTTGAAGTGACCCTGTAATCCGGCGGCGCGGGACATCCCACAGCCGGACATGCCACCAATCCGCTACGGCAAGGAGGCGGCCGTTGGACGAGAACACCACGCTTGAGGGACTGTGATCGCATTTGAGCCTTGCGACTTCTTCGCGGGTAGCCGTATCAATGAGGCAGATGCTTTCGGAAGTGGGTATCGCAAGGGTCTTGCCATCGGGAGAGAATGCCGCCTGATATGCTTCCGTGGCCAGAGGAAAGCTGTCGATCTGCTCGAGTGTCGCAGGGTCGAGAAACAGGGCTTTGCGTCCGCCCATGACCAGCAGCCGACCATCAGGACAGAACGTCATGAATGAGCGCCCCTCGTTGCTGACGGCGGCAATCGGTTTGCCGGTTGTTGCGTCAACGGATGTGAAGGTGTCCTTTTGACGTGCGACAACGATCCTGCCGTCGGGTGAAAACACCGTGTCCCTGCGTGTCGCCCTGTACTTATCGAGAGCAAGCTCCAGGTAATCCCTGCCGCTTTCGACTTCCCAGAACCGCAGCGTGCCGCGATTGTCATTGGTGGCTATAGTCCGGCCGTCGGCGGTAATAGCGAATCCGTGAATATCTTCTCCCTTATGGGCTATCCTTCGTTGCGGCTGCATTCTTGGCAGCCAGGGAGGCAGGTAGTTGATGGCCAGTTCGCAATTGGCTGGGTTCTCGCGGTGCTGAACCGTAAAGACCCGCTCCCACAGCACCTTTTCACTATAGCGGGTTCCAAGCGGTTGAAACGGTGGACTGGGTGGGTCGGGCCTTTCCACGATTCGCATTGTGAAGGTGAAGGCGTCGCCCTTTCGGATGGGGAAGAAGTCGAGGTGCGTCCTGCTTTCCGGTGTGTTCGGGATACCTCCCTGGTAGCTGAAGCATTCATCGCCCTTGCTGCTGCAGAGTCTGGTCTCCAGAGAGTAGCCATTTCTGACGGGCAGGCGGATGGCGGCGGCATCGGCTTCGGTATAGCCTATCCAGGCGTTGTGCGGGTTGTAGTGGACCTGCCGTGGGGCGATGAATTCAACCGTCTTTGGCGTTTCCTCGATCATCCGCAATGAGAATGGACCCGAGGTGATGGTTCCATGCCAGAAGTCGAAGCGGTCCCAGTCCTGGGTCCAATGCCACCATTGATTGCGCCCGGCGGCGACGGAGTATTGCACCCGGCATTCGTACAAGCCCAAGGCAGGCCGCTCACCCAGGCATCGCAGCGGGAACTTGACTTTCAGCGGCTCGATGGGCCGGCCGTCGAGGGCCACGGCGGACCTGCCTTCATCGAGAATAGGCCCGCCAGTGCGATAATAGGAGAACATTGTAACAGGCGGGACTGAGAACTGCTCGCCGGTCTCGGGGTTCCAGAGCAGCAGCGTACAGTACCCTTCATGCAAGAAGGAATTCAAATGCCGGATGCCCTCCGGGAGCTGTTGCGGAACTGCCCGCAACTCCATCTCGACATTCAGGTGCATCGCCTGCTCGATGATGCGAGGGGCCGTGGCTCTACATTGCAGGCCCTCTACCGGCGCGCCCCAGGCTGATGTGTTGACGTCAGAGATGCCGCCGTCGGTGGTTGCGAGCCCCCCGCTGCAGACGGCTGCGGCCAGGAGAAACACCGTCAGGACTATTGGCCTCTTGCGGGGCCGACTGGGTATTCTGCCCATAGCGACTGTCTCCACTTGCGTCCAGATTGCAGTCTCTATTGTGGGGTTTTCGGATTTCCTGTCAAGTCGGGGTCGTAGCTTCTCTGATCCTGGCGGAGGGATTGGCGGTCGTCTTGTTCGATTTGCTGGCGGGCAGAGGCTGTGGCAATGGTTGCGGCCGTATGGTATGATGAACTACCTGCCGATGGTGGGATGGACTGTCTCCGGTGGTTCAGTTTTGAGGTGGTATGCCAGTGAAGGCTTGTAGCAGCGTGAAGGTGATTGTTGTCGCGGCGGCGGTGTTGTTGGCGGTGTCGGTGGGTGTGGCGGACGAGGGGGATTGGCCCATGTGGCGGTATGATGCGGGTCGGACGGCGGCGAGTCCGGCGGAATTGGCGTCGCAGTTGCACCTGCAATGGGTACGGGAGTCGCCCCCACCAAAGGCGGCATGGTCGCAGGAACAATACAAATTGCAGTTCGACCGGTCGTACGAGCTGGTGGCGATGGGGCGGCAGTTGTTTGTTGGGTCTATGGTATCCGACAGCGTAACGGCCTACGATACGCGGACGGGGCAGGAGAACTGGCGGTTCTATACGGATGGACCGGTGCGGTTCGCCCCTGTGGCGGCTGACGGCAAGGTCTGGTTCGTCAGCGACGACGGGGCTTTGTACTGCCTCAAGGCCGACGACGGGTCTCTGCTGCATAGGATTATGCTCGCGCCGAATGGTCGGCGGGTGCTGGGCAACGGTCGGCTGATCTCGACGTGGCCGGCGCGGGGCGGGCCGGTGCTTTACGATGGGACGATCTACTGTGCGGCCGGGATTTGGCCGTTCATGGGCATATTCATCTACGCCATCGACGCACAGACCGGCCGGATCGTCTGGGAGAACAGCGGCAGCGGCGCCACCTGGACCACACAGCAACATAACAGCCCGGCGTTCGGAGGCGTGGCCCCACAGGGGTACATCGCCGCGACGGAGGATCGGCTGCTGCTGACCAGCCGGACGACGCCGGCCTGCTTCGACCGTCGCACGGGGACGCTGGTCTACTATAAGCTGTCGGATCGGGCCTTCGGCAAGCACGCCGGAGGGTATCAGGCGAGCATCTGGGGCGACTGGTTCTTCAACAGCGACGTGCTGTATCGGCTGGCCGACGGCGAGGGGATCGTCAGTACGGCCGCCCGCGTAATGGGGCCGGACGCCGTCGTAGCGTTCAACAAGGACGGATCGATTGTGGCGTACCGGCCGCAGGAGGTGCAGGACCCCAACAAGACCAGGGCCGAGGCAAAGCTCAAGGCCCGCGGGCTGTGGATGTTCGCCCCCGTCGGTTCGCCCGACCGGATTCATATTCAGGCCGGCCGCCGGCTGTACGTCAGCAATGCGCACGGGAACATCGCGGCCATCGATACGCCGGCGGCGGGCGGCAAGGCGGCCATCTCATGGACCCATCGCGTCAAGGGGCGGGTATGGACCATGATTGCGGCCGACGAGCGGCTGTTCGTCGTGACCGAAGACGGGTTGATGTACTGCTTCGGGCCGCGGGAGACCGCATCGACGTGGCATTCCCTCAAGACAGCGGATCCGCCGGAAGTAGCCGACAGCGACCGCCGGCGGGATCGACGGGTATTGGAGGGCTCGGATAAGACGGGCAATGGTTATGCCGTGATGCTCGGGCTCGGCGACGGCCGGCTGCTGCGGGCGATGGCGGCCGAATGCGATACGCATATAGTCGTGCTGGAGCCGGATGCCGAGAAGGTCAGGGCCGCGAGGGACGAATATGACGCAGCCGGTCTCTACGGCCGACGTGTCCATATCATACAGGCCGACCCGGCGTCGGCGCCGCTGCCCGCGTACATGGCCGGGCTGCTCATCACGGAAGACACCGGCCGGGCGCAAACCGCCGACGTCGATTCACTGCGGCGATGGTATGAGACGCTGCGGCCGTATGGCGGGGCGGCGTGGTTCTTCGCGCCGGAGGCGGACCAGGAGCCGCTGCGGCAGCGTCTGGACCAGGCGGGCCTGTTTGGCGCACAGGTGGGGGTCGATGGTGATGCGGTGGTGCTTAGGCGAACCGGCGGGCCGCCCGGATCGGCCGACTGGGTGGGCCAATACGCCGATATCGCCAATACGGTTTGTTCGAAGGACCAACTCAAGGCGCCGCTGGGGCTGCTATGGTACGGTGATGAGTCGGAGTTCACCGACGTGCTGCCTCGGCACGGGCACGGCCCCCCGGAGCAGGTCGTCGGCGGGCGGCTCTATATCCAGGGGGTTGACTCACTCAGTGCCCGGGACGTGTACACCGGGCGGGTGCTGTGGAAACGGCCGTTGCGCGATTCCGGCGCGTTTGGAGTCTACTACGATGCATCGTATGTCAGCGACTTCCGCGACCTGACCTACAATCAGAGGCATATCCCGGGCGCCAGTATTCGCGGGGCCAATTACTTCGTGACGCCCGACCGCGTCTACGTCATTGAAGACGCGAAGTGCCGCGTCCTCGATGCCGTGACGGGGGCGGACTTGGCGATGTTCGCCCTGCCGGACGGCGAAGATGGGCCGGCGAAGCGGTGGACGTACATCGGCGTGTATGAGGACAAGCTGATCGCCGGGGCGGATTTCGTGTCCTATACNNGTCCTATACCGAGCTGCCGGCGGGCGGCAGCGGCAGCGAGGCCAAGCTGGAGACGTTCTCGGAGTTCTTCGACAAGTCCGCGAGCCGGCGGCTGATCGTCATGGACCGCCGCAGCGGCGAAGTCCTCTGGCAGGTAACAGCGAGGCACGGCTTCCCGCACAACGCCGTGATTGCCGGAGACAGCAGGCTGTTCTGCCTCGATGCGATACCCCCCTACCTGAAACAGGTGATGGGCAGACGCAATATCGATATACCCGACGATGAGCGATTACTGGCATTGGACGTTGCAGGCGGCCGGGTGGTCTGGGAGCGCACGCAGCCGATATTCGGTAGCTGGCTGGGCTACTCGCAGGAACACAAGCTGCTCCTGCAGGCCCAGCGGCGGTCTAAGGACATGGTGTCCGAGCCGGGTGACCGGATGGCGGTGCACCGGGCCGACACGGGCGATGTGCTGTGGGATCGCAAGGTCAGCTACGACGGTCCCTGTATCCTGCACGGCACAACGATTATCACGCAGGAAAGCGCCTACGACCTGATGACAGGCCGGCAGAAGAGGCGGCCACATCCACTCAGCGGCGAGTCCGTGGCCTGGCAGTACACACGCAATTATGGATGCAACACGGTGATCGCCAGCGAGAATCTGCTGACGTTTCGCTCGGCGGCGGCGGGCTTTCTGGACTTGGCGACCGATGGCGGCACGGGCAATCTGGGCGGCTTCAAGTCGGGTTGCACGTCCAATCTGGTGGTCGCCGGGGGGGTGCTCAATGCGCCGGAATACACGCGGACATGCACATGCAGCTACCAGAATCAGACATCCCTGGCGATGGTGCATGACCCGGACGTGGAGGTCTGGACGTTCAGCCCGCTGCCGGCCGCCAGGCAGCGCGTTCAGCGGCTGGGTCTCAATCTCGGCGCGCCGGGCGACTGCACCAGCGAGAGCGGCACGCTGTGGCTGGATTGGCCCAGTGTCGGGGGACCGGGGCCCAGAATTGACGTCAGGACCGAGCCGTCTCGGCCGAGGTGGTTTCGCCATCACAGCCTGCGCCTGGCCGGAGGGCCCCTGCCGTGGGTGGAGGCGTCCGGGGCAATCGGACTGCGACAGATACGCATCGGCATGGGCGGACCCAGAGGCCGCAGCGGGCGCTACACGGTCCGGCTGCATTTCGTGGACCCGCGGTTGCCGAGGGACGAGGGACGAAAGACGACAGACGAGGAATCGCAAACGAACGACGAACGAGGAAATACGAAATACAAGTTCGCTGTGGCAATACAAGGGCAGACGGTGCTGGAGGGATTCGATGTAACGAAGGAGGCGGGCGGAACTCGGATTGGGCTGCTGCGGGAGTTTACGGGGATCGAAATCGCCGATGCTCTGACAGTAACACTACGGCCGTCCGCGCAAGGGACTGAGACGGTGCTCTGCGGCGTGGAGCTGGTGATGGAGTAGTACTCTGCGTGGGGTCATGATCACTGCTGCGGGTCGGAGCGAGGCGGGCCCTCTGTTGTCATCGTCTCCTGAGTCGGCCACATGCTGGTAATGTAGTCGCGGAGGTCATACATCACTGCCAGATTCACGGGCTCACTCTTAACCAACTTGTCTATGCAGACTGCCACCTGAGCCGGCGCCTCAACGATCGAGAACGGCAGAGTAATAGGATCAGGCCGATCTCCGGCCCAGCCGCCCGCTGCACATATCTCGATTCCTTCAGCCGTGATGGTGACGTCCGAAAGCCACTGCCGGCGCGGGGCTTCTAAGGCATATGACCTACGGAGCCTGCGGCCATCCCATGCGTTCCTGGGGAATGCAATTCGCATTTTCTTCTTACTGTCTCCGACCTGATAGGAGAACTCCAGAGACGTTGATTGAAATCCCTCCTCCAGCCATTCGAACAACAGCCTTACACGACCGGTGTCTTTGCTGCGATAGAGTGCACAGTACAAAACGATGGGGCGTTCGAGCGAGTCTTCGTCCTGCAAGGCACCTAGTATCATTCCCGTCCGCAGCGCCATGTAGTGATGAAGGGGATTGGCGTTCAAGTGCTCCCAGTCGATGATATAGTGGAGCATGCTCGTAAGTTCGCGCTCCATCACAGCGATGTTGTCTCTTCTGTGGTAATCTCTGTAGGAGGCGACCCAAATAACTACTGTCACGAGATTCAGGCAGATCAGGCCAATAAGAGCAACTGCATAGTGCGCGGACCCTTTCATATTCATGATCTCCATAGCCATTTGCACGTGTTGTTTCCAGGCGGATTACTCTGCCATTATAGGCATGCGTCGAGTAATCTCAACCGCCTGACATGCCCGCTGGAGCCAGCCATCTGGAGTTCCAGATCGCCGTGTGCAGGATTGAGTTCGTGGCTACGCCGTAGCCCCTCCTACTGTGTGTACTCCGGCAGTTTCTTGAAGAGGATGGGCAGGTATTGATCGAAAGGACGACCATCGGCCTCGAAGTCGACCAAGCCTGCGCAGAGTGGCTTGAGCAGAGTGTAGCCGCCGCGAGTCAGGGCATCGGCGTTGGCGTCGATCCTCCGGCGGACTTCGGCATCGGAGATCTGCGTGGCGGTCAGCCGGTGGCAAATCGCGTGGACCGTACACTCGGCGACCCAATAGGTGGGGTCCTGGTAGCTGGCGGAGATGGCGGCGTCCTTGCCCGCATCGAAGTAGGATTTCAGCTTCTTCTTGTGGGCGGAGTAATTGGCCTTGACGAGGTCGTTGACGAATGTGTGGCAATACTCGTGAACGAGGCCTCCGGAGCCTGGGCCGTCAACACTGTAGAAATATGGAGGGAATCTGTTTCCATTGGCGGTGGCGTGCCGTTCAAGGAGGTTCGGGATGGACACGATGATAGAGTCGTCGCGGCGGGGCATGCGAACGTATCGCCAAAGAGAATGGACATCGCGGGCAACGGCGTTCGGGTCGTATCGCCTCATTTCGGCGAGGTAATCGGGCAGGCATTCGGACCAGACCGAAGTCAGGTCGGCGGTAACCCAGAAATCGTTGAGAATATCGGGAAGGTCGTCCAACATCCATCGGGTCCAGGGGTAGGTGAGGTTCCTGGCCGCGGCCGTGCGGCGGAAGGGATAATCAGCAGTGAGGCAGAGGGACCAGTTGACGTACTGCCAAGCGCCCAGGCGCCGGCGGTCGTAGTAATTCCGCCAGGCGGCGAGCTTATCCGGATGATCGGCGAGGTTTGCCGCGATGCGCTGCCGGACGCGGGTTCGGACGGGGTGCATGGCCCTGCCGGAGACCTCATCGTCATAACCGGCCGCGTTGAGAAACGTCATAACAGCAAACACGCGGCGGTCGGCGAGACTGCGGTACTCGCCGGCGTCGACGGTTGTGGTCATCATTTCGTCGTCGTGGGCAAAAACCAGCGGTGTGCCGGTCGGTGTCACGGACGAATGGCAGCCGGCCAGCCATGCGGCGAACATGCTCGTGATAATGGCGGTTGCGGTCCTGGTCATCCATGGCCCTTTCATTCGAGCTGTTCGAGCCTTCGACGCTTGGCGAGGTAGTGGTTGTACCTGTCGATCTCTTCCTGCGTCCAGTCGGCCGCCTCGGTGTAGTCGCCGCAGAACGGGACGGCCAGGTCTATCCAGCAGGCGAGCGTGGCCATCTCCCGGCGGGAGAGCTTCACATCTTCGTGGCCGGCATCAAGGAGTTGGATCATGGGGCTGCGGGCCGCGCCGGCGGCGTAGGGCGGCAGCAGGGTGGGCTCGGACATGGTGTTGATCCATTTGACATATGGCCCATCGGGATCGCCG
This sequence comes from Phycisphaerales bacterium UBA2266, assembly GCA_002347125.1. Lineage (GTDB taxonomy): Bacteria > Planctomycetota > Phycisphaerae > Sedimentisphaerales > Anaerobacaceae > UBA2266. Next base: position 12,339 of record DDXG01000029.1, on the reverse strand, counting down.
CGATAGCCGTTGCCATGGATGCGGGCGGCCGTCAGGGTCAGATAGGAGCGACTCCAGCGGCGTTTGGCGTCGCGGCCGTCAACGGCATCGCCCCGCAGGTCCGCAGGCGTGTCGTCACTACCGTTGTGGCAACGGACACAGTGCCTGTCGAGGATCGGCTGGATCTCTCTCGGGAAGCTGAAGCCGTGGGGCCGGCCAGGATTCACCGCCGAGATCGCGGAGACCGCAGAGATTGCCTGATCAAGCCCTTCTCTGCGGTCTCCGCGATCTCCGCGGTGAAACAGGCCAGATGGATCGAGAGCCTGCGGGCCCCTGCGCATGGCGATGGTGCGGGCCTTGACGGGCGGAGCGCTGTTCTTGGGCTCGTGGCAGCCGACGCAGGAGAAGGTCTCGCCCGGTTGCAGCGTGGACCAGCTTCGCATGGTCTGAACCATACGGCCCTTGGCGTCGAGGGCCTGGAAATAGACCGGCGTGCGAGCGGGGACCTCGAACATGGCCGAGCCGTCGGAGTAGACGGCCGCCTCGCCCAGGACGACCTTGACGTCCCAGCTCGTATTGCCGACCCCCACCGGCGTACTGGCCAGGCTGTCGCCGCCGGGGCCGATGTTATAGGTCTCTCCGATGCCGGCGGCGCGGAACTCGATGGCGACGACGCGCAGGCTCTTGATCGTGCCCCGCTCGATGCCGGCCAGGCCGGGGCCGCGGTAGACGTCCTGGACGTAGTAGACGCCCGATTGCTGCACAGGGTCAACCAGCGACGGACGGGCGTGTGGGATTGCACGCGGGGCAAGGGGGACGGACTGATTGCAGGAGATGTCGGGGTCCCAGGCCAGCAACTCCCGACGGCCATCCACATGCATGAGGTAGATGCCGTAAGGCCGGTTATACATGTAGTTCGGGCTGCCGACCGGGTCCAGGGTGACCAGGAAATCTGTCTCCGTGATGGGCCAGGGATACTGAAACTGGGGTCCATCCTGGCCGTAGGAGTCGATGCGGACGGCCTCGGCCCGTTGGATGGGGGCGAGCATCGTCACGCCGGAGGCCTCCTGTCGGCCGAGGCGGTTGTCAATGAGGCCGAGCTTGCCGCGCTGGTGGCAGTGGTGGCCGGATATGACGGCTATGATCTGTTGTGTGCCGGGAATCTGGCGGGCGTGGAGGATGGCCGTGGGGAACCAGGCGTTGTTGGCGTAATACTCGGTCTGGCCGGTGCCGTCCGGGTTCATCTGAAACAGACCCTGGGAGAAGATCTGCCCCCGGTCGTTGTACTCCCAGCGGGTGTAGATGACGCGGCCGTCGTCCATGACGGTGGGATAATTGGTGTGGACCTGGTCGAAGCCGAGGCGGCGGATGTTCCGGCCGTCGCCGTCGCAGAGATACAGGTTGCTGACCTCGGTCCACCAGCAATCGACGGTCTGGACGCAGCGCGTGGAGGAGAAGACGATCCGCCCGTCGGGCAGGTACGCCGGTTCGTAGTCGGCGACGCCCAGGCCGAAGGTCAGTTGGCGGATTTCGCGGGTCTCGACGTCCATCTCATACAGGTGGAAGTCGTCGTCGAGGTCGGACTGCTTCCATGCGAAGAGGATGCGCCGGCCGTCGTAGGATACATCAGGGTCACGGATGACGCCGTCCGGGTCTTCAATCAGCGTGATCACGCGCGGGTCGGGCCCATCAAGTTCCAGGATGCACAGGGCCGATCCGGGGATGAACGTCCGCTCGTGCTGGGCGTCGGACTGGCCTTCGGTATAGGCGTAGTGCGAACCGCCCAGATTGTAGTGCTTGGTGAAGACGATACGGCGGCAGTGGTTCAGCAGCGGCTGCAATCGCGCACCGCGGCGGATGCGACAGACCTGCTCATAGAGTTCCAGCCAGGCGGCGTCTTCGTACAAGACATCCGACCGGCAGAGCCTTTCAAACCGCTGCGCCGCTTCGGTGGCGTCGAGTCCCGGTTCAGCCAGGGCCCTGCGGATCAGTTGCCTTTCGATGTTCGCGTCCGCGGTGGTGAACCAGCCGGCGAAATCGCCGGGATGATCCTGCATGACCCAGTCCCACTGCACGGGAAAATCGCGTTCGGCGCCCTTCCAGACGGCCCGCGCGGCGTCGATTCGCTGGACGCCGGAGATGGACAGTCTGCCCAGACGTTCGCGCGCCCTCAGGAGGGTTTCGGGCCAGGAATCCATCCGTTGATAACAGGACTCGGCTGCAGCGCACCGCGTGGCCGGCGCCGGTGAAATGCCCAGTAGAGTCGTGACGAACAACACTCCAAGGCGATACGACGATACGGTGTGTGTCACGATGGATGGCTCTTGCATGGTCAGGAAGTCCGGTAGTCGTAGACTCGATAGAGCAGGTCAAGTTGGGTTTCAGCCGCCGCGTGGTCGGTCTTGAGCTGTTTGACGGACTGGGCGTCCCGATAGACGTCCTCGTCGCCAAAGCGCTCCTTGAGTTCGGCCAGTCGGGCCTCTAGGTCGGTTATCATCTGCTCAATCTGCTCGACGGTGTACCTGTTATAGGGACGTAGTTCCTCCGGCGTCCTCTTGCGGGGTTGGGTGTCCCTGCGGAGGCTGCGTCTGTCCCCGGCCGGGACGGGACGCTGGGTCTTCTGGTGCTGCTCCATGCGCGATTGCAGGGCGGCCGCGTACGTCGTGTAGACGGGCGGTATGTCGATGAACTGTGTCGCTCCGAGGCGGCGGTTGCCCAGTTCGTCCGTGCCGATAACCAGGAGGCGTTGGGCGGCGCTGTCGAGGAAGTAGCGGTCGTGACTGACGAAGATGACCGCTCCTTCATATTCACCAAGGGCCGCTTCGAGCATCTCACGGCTGGGGATGTCGAGGTGGTTGGTGGGCTCGTCGAGCATGAGGACTTCAGGAGCGGCCAGGACCAGCTTGCAGAGCATCAGGCGGTTGCGCTGGCCACCGCTGAGCTGGGCACAGGACTTGAAGACATCGTCGCCGGTGAACAGGAAGGCGCCGAGTCGGTTGCGTAATTGCTCGCCGGACAACTCCGGCGCCGCCTTGGCGGCCTCATCCAGGACGGTGGCCGCCGAGTCGAGCACGTCCCCGTGCTGGTCCAGGTAGCCAATCCGCAGGTTGGCGCCCATGCGGATGACGCCCTCCGACGGCTCGATACGGCCGAGGGCGAGCTTCAACAGCGTGCTCTTGCCCGTGCCGTTGGGGCCGGTGATGCCCAGCCGCTCCCCCCGCAGGACGTCGAAAGACAGGTCTCGAAACAGTTCGAGCTCCCCGAACCGCTTGGCCAGACCCTCGGCCCGCAGGACGAGATCGCCGCCCCGGGTGGGCTTGCGGAAGGAGAAATTGACGGTTTTGGCGTCGGTGGGCCTTTCGAGAAAATCGGGATCAGTCTTGAGCAGACGGTTCAGCCGGGTCTTGCGTCCGCGGGCCGTCCCTCTCATGCCTTCCTGATCCTTGTTCCGGGCGATGAAGTCAAGGGTATCGGCCACCATCCTGGCCCGCTTCTCGTATTGCCGCTGTTGGCGGAGCCGCACCGCCCGGCGGGTCTCGATATACGTGTGGTAGTTGCCCTTCCAGACGTGGGACCGGCGGTTCTCGACCTCGATGATCTTGCAGACGACGCGGTCGAGCAGATAGCGGTCGTGGCTGATGACAACGGCCGCCCCGGCGTAGTCGGTGAGGAACCGTTCGAGCCATGCGGTCGCCGCCAGGTCAAGGTGGTTCGTAGGCTCGTCGAGCAGGAGCAGATCGGTCTCAAGCATGAGTACCTGGGCCAGGCCAAGCCGGGAGAGCTGGCCACCGCTCAGCGCCGAGGTCGGTTTGTCATACAACTCAGGCTCGATCCCCAGACCCGAAAGCGTCGCGAGGATACGGCTCTCACAGGCATAACCGCCGGCCAGCTCAAATTCGTGATTCAGACGGTCGTAAAGCCGCATCCGCGACTCCAGCGCCGGACCGGCCAATCGCTCCATTTCGTGCGAGACCGCCCGAATCCGGCGCTGCAACTGCAGAATGTGCTCCACACCCGCGTGCATTTCCTCAAGGACGGTACGCGTACCCTCGAAACGGACCTCCTGTGGCAGGTAGCCGATACGCAGGCCTTTTTGCACGGCGACCCGGCCCTTATCCGGGCTGATATGCCCAAGAATCAGTCGCAGAATCGTACTCTTGCCGGATCCGTTGGGCCCGATCATGCCGACCTTCTCCCGCGGATGAAGCTGGAGATTCAGTCGATCCAGCACAACCTCGGCGCCGAAGGCTATGTGTATGTCGTTCAGTGCTGCTATGGCCATAGCGGGGCAGTTCTCTTCTTGTACGATGGGCCGTCCATCGCCGATGGCAACCGATCCGGCGGTATGTTATCCGTTGGCGCGGCGCCATTCAAGGGCCCGTCGTCGCCTGGGCCGACTAGGCAGCCACAGAATCCCAATCACCCATGCCGGAGGGAGCCAAGTCTTCCAGAACAATTTTTTCCGTTCCCCGCGTCCGGTTCGCCCCCGTACCCAGCACGGCAAATACGCCTCTAAGTTGTTACAAATACAGCACTTACAGAACTATTCATCAACCCAAGGGCCAAAAACACTCAGGCCGAGAACAAAAAAATCGCTAAAATAGTCAAATCAGTGCGGCACGTTTTGCCGCCGAATCAGACTTATTATGGACTACAGATGCGTGGCAGCCCCAATCAGGTCGACATTATTAGAAAGGCTCAGCAGGGCGACAGGGATTCGCAGAATCAACTGGCGCAGACAGTTAAGGTGCGTCTACACGAGTACGTCTACCGCATGACCTTGCGGGAAGACCTCGCGGACGATATTTCACAGGAGACCGTGCTGGAGATGTTCAGGGTCTTTCATACACTCAGAAACGCCGAGCGGTTCTGGAATTGGGTTTGCGCCATTGCGTACAATAAGCTGTGCGACCATCGCCACGGCCGAGCCCACACCTCGCTACCCGGGCAGGACCACGACATCCAGGACCAGGGCAAGGACGCTGTCGCCCGCATGATCTCCGATGAACTCAAGGATATCGTCCTCGGTTGCATGGACCGCCTCGACGCCCGGCATCGCCAGGTCCTGGTCATGCGGTGCTACCAGCAGATGGCGTATGCCGAAATCGCCCAGACGATGGGCATCTCCGAGTTGGGGGCCCGTTCGCTCTTTTGCCGCGCCAAGAAGTCGCTCGCACGCGGCCTTGCCCGTCATGGCCTGGGCAAGGGTTGCCTCCTGACGGCCCTGGTGCTGTTCGGCAAGCTCACGGCCCGGACGCCCGCGGCTGCCGCGGAGGTCTCGATCACGGGTGCAACACTCCAGGCCGGTCCATTGGCCGTGCTGACGACCGCCCTGGCAAGCAAGACATCCGTTGTCGCCGTACTCGGCGCCGCGGCCGTAACCGCCGGAGCCGTTGGGATCAGTGTCTTGGAGTCGCCGACAACCAACTCACAACCGCCGTCGAGCGTCGAGCAGACGTTCGTTGCAGCCAATCCCACCCCTGCCGCGGGCAGCCGCCAGCGGTGGTACTTCTATCCGGAGGGGCCCGGCGGCCCGGTCATGATGAAGGTCGTCTCCGCCGACGCCGGAGGCACCCAGCCCGTCTGCCGGTATCTGCAAAACCAGTTCGCCTCGTACTTCCATAAGGCACGCACCGTCACGATGGAGAACCGGCGATTCTACAACGCGGATTTGTCCGTGATGCGCCTGCCGACCGACAGCCCGGGCCTGAGCAGGTTCATCTCCCTGATGGAGGGCGGCTCGCCGGGCATCGAACGCTGCGACAGTGTGGGCCGGGGTCTGCTGGTCATCTGTGAACCCAGCGATTCACAGAACGACCGCATCTGGCGGATCGACCGCCACGCCAACGTGCTGGATGAGGTCTTCTTCCAGTACGACTGGCCCGGCAGCACGCCGGTCGTGGATACCCGCGATGCGATTCACAGGCAGGGCTGGGCCGCCTTCACGGCGTCGGGAACAGTCGCCGGCAGGCGAATCCGGATAACCGGGCGCATGCCCCTGGTATACGCCGCCTTTGACAGCCACAGGCCAAGACTGCAAGTGGTCGTCGACGGTGTGGTCCGCTGGTTCGACGCCGAAAGCGGCGCTGTCGAGTACGATTCAGCCTCGGGCGTCATCGCCCGTTACAGCCCTCATAGCCTCTTCAGGGGCCTGGCCAGACCCTGGATGGGTCTGCACACGGTCGACACGGTCCGGCGCGACGCCGCCGAACAGCAGATCCCCTTCGAGACCCAACGCATAGACGAAAACACCGTGCAGGTGACGCTGATGCAGGATCATCGCCGCCTGGCCTACACGATTGACCTCGAGGCCGACGCCATCGAGGCCGTTTTGTTCGAACAATATGACGGTCGGCAGTGGAAGGTTGTGGGACGACTCGCGTTTTCCTACGCTCAGCAACTCGGTGCGGAGCCCGAATTCCCGGCGTTTGCGGGAAGGGGCGGTTCGGGCTCCGTAAAACGAGGCGCCGGCCGGATCTGGATGATGGACCTTTTCGATCAATGATGGAGTCGGGATTTGTTGCACGGTTCAGGTGAAGGAGAAGACCATGTTGAGACTGAGAGAACGAATGTGGATTGTCGCGGCTGTGATGCTGATGATTTGCGCGGGTGTGGGCCGGGCCGCCATCACGCTCACCATCGACGGCGCAACGGCGCCCGACGAAATCACGGTGCAGGTCGGCTCGGTCGTGACCATCGGTATCGCCTCCGACGGCGGCGCCTATGGCGGATACATCGGGCACGATGACTGCCAGACGGGGCAGTGGGCCGGCCCCCTGCAAAGTCTGGTGCCCAGCGGACCGCGGGTGGACGTCATCGACGCTGACGGCGACTTGCAGGATATCTGGTGGTTCTTCCAGGTCACCAAGTATAACCCCGGCGATCCGGCGATCCCCGCCGGCGAGCACTTCCGGATCGACTACCGCTGCACGGCCGAGGGAGACTGTCTGATCGTGCTCTACGCCATTGACGGCGTGACGCTCGTCGACAGCCTCATGGTCCACCAGGAGCCCCAATCCGGCGACGGACTCGTGGCCCATTGGAAACTCGACGAAACCTCCGGCAACACCGCCTACGATGCGGCCGGTGGTAAGAATGGAACAGTCTATGGCGCTGCATGGACGGCGGGACTCATCGGCGGCGCCCTGAGCTTCGACGGCGTCGACGATTACGTCGCCCTGCCGAACAACGAGCCGATCTGGCTTCCTCGCGAGGATTTTGCCGTATCGCTCTGGTGCCGTTTCGCCCAGGAAGCCACCGGCCTCGAAGTGCTCGTGGACCTGAACGCCGCCGCCAGCGGCACCGCCTCCAACCGCCTGGGCTGCGCGGTCAACCGGCTCGACACGGGCATCACGGGCTTCTCGATGGTCACCGGCAATGGCACCCTGGAAGCGCTGTACGGCAACACGCCCCTCGCAGGCGGTGAATGGTACCACATTGTCGCGGTCCGACAGGGAACCACGCAGGCCCTTTATATCAACACCGTCGTTGATGGAGCCAGAACCTGTTCCCCGGATCCCATCGATTACGCCGGCAATTACGATGACGACAAGGTCAACCTCGGCCGAGTCTCCCGCGCCGGCATCACGCCGGCCGGCTACTTCGGCGGCCTGATAGATGACGTCCGCCTCTACAACCAGGCATTGAGTCAGACACAGGTCGACGAACTCTACGGGGCTGGCGTTGTAGTCGAACCCGTGGGGCTGGTCTCCCACTGGAAGCTCGACGAGGGAACCGGTCTGACCGCGTTCGACTCAGCGGGCGCGAACGATGGCGTGCTGGAGGGCGGGGCGACCTGGGCGGCCGGGCTCATCGGAGGCGCACTGGGGCTGGATGGCGTCAACGACCGTGTCGTAATCCCGTCGGACCCAAGTCTCAACATGGGCAGTGCGTTCAGCATATCAATGTGGATATATCGCAACCGGCAGACCGGCTCCTATGAGAGGCTATTCTCCCGGAGCATCCAATCTGCGCCAGGATCGCCTGACTTTGACTATTACCTGCAGATTCACGGTGACAATGTCATCGTGGGCGTCGGCAGCACGGGCACCAGCGGCCATCTTGTCGGAGGAACCGTCCTGACCAACCGATGGCACCATGTGGTCGGCATCAAGCACCCGTCGAATCCAGTTGGCTTCGAGATATACGTCGACGGAGTGCGCGCCGCACATGGCATTACGCAAGGAATAATGAACGCCTGCCGCGACATGCCCTGGAACGCATACATCGGATGGCTCGGCAGTGATGGCGACTCGTTCTACGGGTTCGATGGCAGGATCGATGACGTGAGGCTGTACAACCGCCCCCTGACGGCAACCGAGGTGGCATACCTGTATTCGCAAGGTGGTACGTTACCGCCGGTGCCTCAGACCTATCATGTCGATGGCGACAACGGCAGCGACGGCAATGATGGGGCCGCCCGTGAGACGGCGTTTGCGACAATCCAACACGCCATCGACCTGGCTAACAGCGGCGACACCATTCTCGTCTGGCCGGGTTTCTATGACCAGCCGCTCAATTACATGGGCAAGGCCGTCGCCATCCGCAGCGCCGACGACCCGGCCGTCCTGGCCGCCACCGGGGCCGATGCCATCAGCTTCCACAGTGGTGAAGGCCCGACCGCCATCCTGAAGAACTTCATCATCACCGGCAGCGATCTGGCCGTCTCCTGCAACAACGGCAGCAGCCCCACCCTTGAGAACCTCTCCATCGTCGCCAACACCTTTGGCATCGCAGCCTACGAGAACTCCAATCCCGACATCCGCAACTGCATCCTCTACAACAACCGAGACGGCGACCTCTTCGGCTGCACCGCCCAATTCAGTTGGGTTGAAGATGAACAGGGTCAAACCGACGCCGGCCTGGTGGCCCACTGGAAATTCGACGAAGGCAGCGGCAGTACTGCATTCGATTCCGCCGGCAACAACCATGGCCAACTGTACGGTGCTCAGTGGGTCACCGGCCGAATCGGCGGTGCACTGGGTTTTGACGGCGTCGATGACTACTTGCGGGTTCCCGATGCCGATGTCCTGACACCGCAGAACACAATGACCATCTCCTATTGGCTCCTGAACGAGGGGACGGGTACAGGAGTCTACAAGCTCGCATTCTGCGCCAGTTCCAGAGCCTATGCCTTCAATGTCGGCGCCGCAGGTGACTTACACCTCAGAATCTACTCGTCTGCTTCGACGTACGATGACCTCGCGAGTAACGGCGTTGTCGGACAGGACGGGTGGCATCACCTGGTGGGCACCTTTGACCACGGCCAGGCCGCCCTTTACATCGATGGCTCCCTGGATGTGGCCGCTTCGATGAGCGTATCGTCCATAATGAATGATACCCAACCACTGACCATCGGAGGCTTCTGGGATTACTGTGGCACTACTCGCTTTCGGGCCAACAACGGTCAGGTGGACGACGTCCGAATCTACAACCGGGTCCTCAGTGCGTGGGAAGTCCAGAGCCTTTACCAGTATGGTATTGCTTCTGGTGGCGGCGCAGATTCGGGGAACAACGGTCTCGTGGCTCACTGGAGGTTCGACGACGGCACCGGCAGCGTCGCGATCGACTCCGTCGGCAACAATCATGGGCAGATACACGGCGCCCAGTGGGCCGCAGGGAAGCTCGGTAGCGCCTTGGATTTCGACGGTGTCAATGACCATGTGCAGGTCCCCGACGCGGACACTCTGACGCCGTCCAACGCCATGACTCTCGCCTTCTGGAGCTTCAGCACAGGAGGAACGAATTTCGGCATCTACAAATTCGCATTCTGTCCGGAGGAACCGTATTCTCCTGGAAACTCCAGGGCGTATGGATTCGCCGTGGCTGACACAGACCGAGTGCATCTGCGAATTCACAGTTCCAGCTCAACTTATGATGAGTTGATTAGTACTGGCACAGCCGCCAGGAACCAATGGCACCATCTTCTGGCCGTTTTCGACCAGGGGGCTGCGGCCATCTACATCGATGGAGCCCTCGATAGTCAGGCCACATTGAGCATCAAGTCGATCATGAACGACGTCCAACCACTCACCATCGGGGGCGCCTGGTCCTACTGCGGCACTGACAGGTTTCTTGCCTCCACCAAAGGGATCATCGACGACGTCCGGATCTACAACCGGGCGCTTAGTGCCGCGGAGGCGCAGAATCTCTACCTCTATGCCGGTGATTCAAGCGTCGATCCCGATCCGTTATTCGCTGATGCCGATGCCGGCGACTATCACATCAAGAGCACGCGGGGCCGGTACTGGCCCGATCATGACGTCTGGGTCCTGGACAAGGTCACCAGTCCCGCCGTCGACGGCGGCGACCCGGCCTCCGATATCGGTGGTGAGCCTGCCCCGCACGGCGGACGGATCAACATGGGCGCCTACGGCGGCACGGCCTACGCCAGCCTCAGTCCCAAACCGGAGGTCATCGTATCGCCCGACCTCAACCAGGATGGCGTCGTCAACCTGCTCGACCTGGCCCTGCTGGCCGAGAACTGGCTGGCCGAGGGCCCCATCGACCCACCGACGGAGAACGTACCCCCGCAGGTCGAGGTCATCCAGCCCTCAGCCGGCCAGCAGTTCGCCGCCTACTCCACCATCCCGGTTGTCGCCGAGGCATCCGACGCCGACGGTCAGGTCGTTAGCGTCAGTTTCCACATTAATGGCGCCCCCTTGAGCACGGACAACGACGGCTCGGACGGCTGGACAGCCTCCTGGAGTGCTGGAGGATCCGGAACGTATAACATCACGGCCGCAGCTACAGACAACAACACCGCTTCCACCCTGTCTTCACCGGTGGCAATCACCTTGACGGGCGGTCGATAATCCCCGTTCTACTGAAAAGAACACGCGTGTCGGTATTATGGGGTTGAATCCGGCCGCATACGGTGGTAGAATACCGGCGTATGTGGGGCCTCGTGTGGTGGCCCGGATAGTCGGAGGTCAGGCCCATAAACGTCCGATCATCCAATGGGTTGGGGGCGAAATCGCGCTCGGCGTTCACCCTCGTCGAGCTGCTGGTAGTGATCTCCATCATCGCCCTTCTGCTCGGTATTCTCCTGCCGGCCCTGGGTAAGGCCCGCCGCCAGGCCCGCATCACACTCGGCATGACCCGCCAGCAGCAGATCGCCCGCGCCCTGAACCTCTACGCCGCCGACAACGGCGACCACCTGCCCGACTCCGTCGCCACCATCGGCTACGAAGCCACCTCATGGAACTGGCAGGAACCCATGATGATCACGGGCTTCTACTCTCGGAGCCCCCGCGTCCACCGCTCCATGAGCGCCTACCTGGGCGCCTACATCCCCGACGGCGACACCATGTACTGCCCCAACGCCCCCCGCAGGAGCAAGTACATCGAAGCCGCCTGGGCTGCGGGCGACGATTGGGACAACCCCGACACCCCCGTCGCCAGGGACCCCATCAGCGGAACCTACTGCTTCTACTGGGGTTACACCGGCTATATCTCTGAGGGCAGACTGTTCCAGGGGCCCCGGACGCTCACCGCCGGACGGCCACAAACCCGCTTGGCCGTCTCCTGCTATCTGGGCTATGGCCACTACAGCCAGCGAAGCGCCTACGGAAGCTGCGAACCCATGCGCCACGCCTCTGTCCGCGAAGGGACGCTTCTGACATCCTCCTTCTGGTCCGTCTCCGGCCCGCGAAACCCCGTTCTCGTCAGAGGTCTGCGGCTGACCGCAGGCCACCTCGACGGCCACGTCGAACGCTACGACGCCGACGACACCGTGGCTGTGCGGGCCATCCTGAACGTCGAGACCGCCACGCCATACCCAGCCGACTATGGGCCGGGCATGTTCTATGTGCCCCGTTCAGCCCTTCAGTAGCCGTCTGACAGGGCCTCTGCCGGGCCGTTCGATCATTCTTTCCGCGGCCGTGCGCCGGTATCTCTGTCGCCCCCTTTACGTGGCCCGGCCTCCCATGATATGATAAGCTGCGGCCTGGCAGGTTGGGCCACAGGCATCAAGAACCCGCCGATGGGGGCCGAACGGACATTATCCCGAACAAGGTATGACTCCAAGGAGACAACCGCATGCACATCCTGGGCAACCGCCTCATTGTGGTCCTGCTGTCGCTGATTTGCCTGAGTACCTGCACGGGCGGGCAGACCGTTCGGCTCACGAACAACGCCGTTCGCAAGCCCTGTATCGTTGTCAGCGGCGACGGCTCGCGGCTGGTCTGGATCGAACAGCACGACAGACCCGCTCCCGACAACACGGTCTACCTTGTGAAAACCGCCTCCGTGAAGGCGGCCGCAATTGAAGACCTGATGGTCTTGCCCGCCGTATCCTCCAATCTCAAACCCGGCATCGTCGGCACCGACGGCCCGCTGGTCGGACCCCATTTCTCGCCG
>DDXG01000007.1 GCA_002347125.1 Phycisphaerales bacterium UBA2266 | reverse complement strand
TCAACAACGACATCGGCCTGCCGCTGACGCTGCTGAGCGCACCGGCCGACAGCGAGATGATCGTCGCCGAACTCGGAACGAACCATCCCGGCGAAATCGGCGTCCTGACCCGCATCGCCCGTCCGGACGCCGCCGTGGTTACGAACGTCTACGCGGCACACCTGGAGGGTTTCGGCACGGTGGCGAACATCGCCGGCGAGAAGCTCTCCGTCGCCGACGGCCTGGACGACGACGGGCGATTCGTCGTCAACGGCGATATTGAGATGCTGCCTCGGCTCTGCCGGGCGGCCAGGCGGCGGTTTCTGACCTTCGGCCGTAGTGAGGGCTGCAATTACCGCGCTGTGAATGTGGTCGCCGCCGGCTCGGGTAGCACGTTCACCCTGGTCGACGGGCCGGCCGATGCGACGGCCGTGATTGACCTGCCCCTGCCGGGTCCGGGCAACATCGAGAACGCCCTGGCCGCCTATGCCCTGTGCACCGGCTTCGGCATCGGCGGGGCGGAATTCGCCGCCGCCGTTGCGGGCCTGACGCCCGTGGCCATGCGGGCCGAGCTGCTCAGCATCGGAACAATCCGCGTCCTGAGCGACTGCTACAACGCCAATCCAGCCTCGATGGCCAACGCCCTGAGTACGCTGGCCCAGGTCAACACGGACGGCCGCCGCACCGTCTTTGTCTGCGGCGACATGGCCGAACTGGGCCCGACAGGCGAGGCCCTGCACGAGGAACTGGGCCGCCGCATCGCCGACGGGGGCATCGACGTTCTGCTGACGGCCGGTCCGCTATCGAGGGCGACCGCCCGCGCAGCGCGTCTGGCCGCCCGCCACGACCTCTGTATCGCGTCTTTCGACGATACCGTTGCGGCTTGTAATAATATGCAGGATTTTGTAAAAGATGGCGATATAGTGCTGGTGAAAGGTTCGCGCTCGGCGAAGCTCGAACTGGCTGTCGACAAGCTCAGGGAACTGTTCTCGCCCGACGCCTGACGCCCCGCGAAGCCGGGGGCCGGGGCCGCGGTGTGCAAGTAAACGCATGATATACCACCTGCTCAGGTATCTTCACGAGTCCCGCGGGGACCCGCTGCTGCACTTCTACGCCTACCAGAACGTCCTGTTCCGGTCGGTCGCGGCGGTTCTGACGAGCTTCGCCATCGCCATTGGCACCGGGCCGTTCATCATCCGCTGGCTGATGCGCATGAAGATCGGCGACCGCCCCGAGTTCCACCACGCCGCGCTGAACGAGTTGACCCGCGAGAAAGCCAACACGCCCACGATGGGCGGCCTGATCATCATCCTGGCCATTGTGGTTACGACGCTGCTGTGGGCGGATCTGGACAACCCCTTCGTCCGAAAATCCTTCGTCCTGATCGTCTGGTTCGGGATCCTCGGCGGCATCGACGACTGGCTCAAGCTCACCGCGCAAAGCCGCCAGCGCAGCCGCGACGGTCTGGTCGCCTGGGAGAAGCTCATCTTCCAGATTGCCGGAGCGGTGCTGATCTCGTCGTTTCTGTACATGGATTTCGCCAGCGTCTCGGACGGCCGCAAGTTCTGGGTGCCGCTGTACGACAAGGGACTGCCGCTGGCGACGTGGATGTTCGTGTTGATCGCCATCTTCTACATCTCGGCCACGAGCAACGCGGTGAACCTAGCCGATGGGATGGACGGGCTGGCCGCGGGGTGCCTGGGCATGGTCTCGTTCGTGCTGATCGTGCTGTGCTACGTCGTCTCCGAGACGATGACCCGCGGGGCGCCCATCCCCATCTCGGAGCCCGCCATCGCCGAGACGTTGGGTCAGAGCGTCTCATACGAGCCCATCACGTGGTCGCAGTATCTGCTGCTGCCGCACATCCCGCTGGCCGGCGAGCTGGCGATCTTCTTCGCGGCCATCCTCGGGGCGGTGTTGGGCTTTCTCTGGTACAACTGCCACCCGGCGCAGACCTTCATGGGCGACGTCGGCTCGCTGCCGCTGGGCGCGGCGATGGGTTATGGGGCCCTTGTGACCCGCAACGAGATCCTGCTACTGGTCATCGGCGGCGTGTTTGTGATGGAACTGATGAGTGTCGTGCTGCAGGTGGGCTACTTCAAGTACACCGGCGGCAGGCGCCTGTTCCGCTGCGCCCCGCTGCACCACCACTTCCACCTGGCCGGCTGGAGCGAGCCGCAGGTGGTCGTGCGGTTCTGGCTGCTCTCAGCGGCCTTCGCCGCGCTGGCCCTGGCCACCCTCAAAATCCGCTGAGTCCGCGGCTTCAAAGAGCGGAGGCATTCGGAACGCGTGGGGACCATCGGGAAAGATACGGTGGACGGCAAACACAGCCAACGCTCTGCCATCGTCCGATACCACTGTCACCCCGGCGCAGGCCGGGGTCCGGTCCATGTGGCGAGTAGGCGGGGTACCCCAAGTCGTACTGGATGCCTGTCTGCGCAGGCATGACAGAATCGTCGCGCACGCATGTGGGTATGCCATCCGCTGTAAGCATTTGAGATCTGTGAATGTCCTACGCCCCCAAATCGTCGTCGTGGTGGATACGGACGTTGATTCGGCCGTCGTCGGGCTCCTGCATCATGCGGTCGATGTGCCGTTGGGCCAGGTAGATTCTGACGGCCGTCCAGGCGCAGCCGACGCCGGCGATGAAGAACGCCATCGCCGCCAGTAGTGCGAAGACCGCCGGCATCGCCAGGATCAGCACGCCGAAGCCGACCAGCAGCAGGCCCGTGATGAACATGCCCTTGGCAACGCCCCGCGACGCCTGCGAGACCATGTTGGAATAAAAGCCAAAGCCCATATCGCACCCCTGTATTACCACCGAGATCGCAGACTGGTAGGGTGGGCAAGTGCCGTTCTTGCCCACGCGGTTGCATCGGATGTGCGACTATACTCGAGCAACCGCGTGTGCAACAAGTTGCACACCCTACGAGTCTCAAAACCCAATACGCAAGGCCGAGACTCAAAGCCGCAAGACCTGGTCCCGTCCCGAAAACAGTTCGGGATCAGGATCGCGCAAGCGAGCGGTTCTGCGTTTTGAGCTTCACTTCCGCCCGCGCTGTAAAACGGGCATCTGCAAAATGAAAAAAGGCGGGCCCCATTCCGGAGCCCGCCGTTGCGTCTGCGTCTAGTACATTCCGCCGCCGGGTCCGCCGGCGGGGGCTTCCTTCTTCTTCTCGGGGATCTCGCTGACGATGGCGTCGGTCGTCAGCAGCAGCGAGGCGATGGAGGCGCCGTTCTGCAGGGCAGCCCGCTCGACCTTCGTCGGCACAATCACGCCGAACTTGATCATATCGCCGTACTTCTTGGCCAGGGCGTCGTAGCCGAAGTTCTTCTCCTTGCTCTCCATGACCTTCTGGGCCACGATCGAGCCATCGAGACCGGCGTTGTGGGCGATCTGCTTGATGGGCGCAACCACCGCCCGGCGGACGATGTCGATACCGATCTTCACGTCGCCGTCGGCCTTGATCTTGTCCAGGGCCGCCACGGCACGCAGCATGGCCACGCCGCCGCCCGGCAGGATGCCTTCCTCGACGGCCGCACGGCAGGCGTGCAGGGCGTCCTCGACGCGGGCCTTTTTCTCCTTCATCTCGGCCTCGGTGGCCGCGCCGACATTGACCTGCGCGACGCCGCCAGAGAGCTTGGCCAGCCGCTCCTGCAGCTTCTCGATGTCGTAGTCGCTGGTCGAGGCCTCGATCTCGTTCTTGATCTGCTCGATACGGCCCTTGATGGCCGCGTTGTCGCCGCCGCCCTCGATGATCGTCGTCGTGTCCTTGTCGATGGTGATCCGCTTGGCCCGGCCGAGCTGCGACAACTCGATGTTCTCCAGGTCCAGACCCAGGTCCTCGAAGATGGCCTGAGCGCCGGTCAGCACGGCGATATCGCTCAGCAGAGCCTTACGCCGGTCGCCGAAGCCGGGCGCCTTGACGGCCGCGACCTGCAGGACGCCGCGCAGCTTGTTGACCACCAGCGTCGCCAGGGCCTCGCCCTCGACGTCCTCGGCGATCACCAGTAGGGGCTTGCCCTGCTTGGCGACTTTCTCCAGCAGCGGGATCAGCGACTTGATGGAGCTGATCTTCTTCTCGTGCACGAGGACGTAGGGCTTGTCCAGCACGACCGACATATTCTGCGGATTATTGACGAAGTGCGGGCTCAGATACCCCTTGTCGAATTGCATGCCCTCGACCAGCTCGACCACCGTCTCCAGCGACTGGCCTTCCTCGACCGTGATGACGCCGTCCTTGCCGACCTTCTNNGTGGCGACCTGCTCGATCTGCTTGCTGGACTCCACGGGGATCGCCAGCTCGTAGAGTTCATCGACGAGCTTCTCGACGGCCATGTCGATGCCGCGCTTGACCTGCATCGGATTGGCCCCGGCCGTGATGTTCTTGAGGCCCTCGTCGAAGATGCTCTCGGCCAGGATGGTCGCCGTTGTGGTGCCGTCGCCGGCCACCGTCGAGGTCTTCGACGCCACTTCCTTGACCATCTGGGCGNNCGCCGTCCTTGGTGACGGTCGGCGAGCCGAAGGATTTCTCCAGCACGACGTTGCGCCCGCACGGGCCCAGCGTGATCTTGACCGCCGCGGCGAGCTTCTTGACACCCTCGCGAATGGCGCTGCGGGCATCGGTTCCAAAAGCAATCTTTTTTGCTGCCATGTTGACTCAACTCCTTCCTGATAAGTGGCTCTTGTCGGCGGCCGGTCAGCCCTCGATAATGGCCAGGATGTCGGACTCGCTCATGATGAGGTATTCGGTGCCCGCGACCTTGACTTCGGTTCCGGCGTAGCTGGTGAACAGCACGACGTCGCCCTTCTTGACTTGCAGCTTCTGCTTCGAGCCGTCATCCATGACCTTGCCGTCGCCGACGGCCACGATCTTGCCCTTTTGCGGCTTCTCCTTGGCGCTGTCCGGCAGGACGATCCCGCCGGCCGTCTTGGTCTCGGCCTCCAGACGCTCAACAAGAACCTTATCTGCCAATGGTCTGATTTTCATCGCTTGCTTGCTCCTTTCAGAAACTCCTGATACTGATAAACGTCTGTTTTCCTGTCGAATCTTTCTCCGGCCCGTCTGGTCCGCCGGTCATTCGGCGAAGATCGGGCTGTTGTACCGCTTCATGAAGAGCCGATCGAGCAACTCCCGCAGGATCCGCATATCTACGGGTTTGTCGACGACGCTGAAGACCTCCAGCTTCAGCGCCCGGCCGAGCATATCGCCGCTGACCCGGCTCGCCAGCAGGATCGTCGGCAGCATGGGAAAGTGGATCCGCAGCACCTTGACCGTCGCCAAGGCGTCGAAGTCCGGGCTGTCCATGTCGATGATGGCCGTGTGAATCCGCTTCTGCTCGATGATGTGTACGAATTCCGTGGCCTCGCGGGCCATCAGCAGGTTCACGCCGCGGGGTTGGAAAATGCCGCGCAACGCCTGCGGCCACGCCCAGTTGGCCTGATTGGCCAGGACGTTGAATTCCGGCCCGCCGGGCATCATGCCGCCCGACGAACCCAGCAGACCGTGTTGTGACAGCCGAAAGCCCATACGTCATCCGCAACCAAGGGTGCAAATCGCATACCAGAGGCCCTCCACCCGACGACGCGAGAGCTAAGTGCTTTTATAAGAATTACTTACGAACAGCCATCCCCCCTGCGCCGCCCCTGCCAATTCCGCCCCCAAACGCCACCCCCTGCCAATTCGGCAGGACTGCCTTTCATCTCAGCAGCCCAATACGGGTGGCGGCGCGACCACCGAACCCAGTACCCCTTCCAGGATGCCCGTTCATGCTATTTGAACACTAAGTGCTGTAAGACCCTCTCCTCTCGCGGGCTCCTTACCGGCATCCGCACATTGATTCCCGGAACATAAGTGCGTTTATTGCCTTGGGGGTTGCCAGCACGCATGGTCTTTCTTCGGGCCTGTGCCGTCCTCGGCCAGCATCGCCTCTTGCGCTTCCAGCAGCACTCATTATATCGGATCGCCGCGAATCCAGTTGGGCGCTCCTGAGTATATCAGGCTGGACCGCCAACACAACCGTACAACCTTTTCAGGCTGTATTCCATTTTACAGCCTTTTTGGGTTGTATACGAGCGGCATGCTTGCGTGGCTGCCTGTGTGGCGTTGCTTAATGCCTATGCCGACGGTCCAACAGGGGCATGTTCCAATACGAGGGCCAGATGCTTCGCTTCGCTCAGCATGACAAAGACTGACCGGACGCAGGATGACAAAGGCCGGCCCGGCTATCGTGACAGGGCGCAACTCGCATCATACAGATACACTTCCGTCTATAATCCGTTGGCGCGGAGGTATTTTACACTTTTCTTGAGGATGTCCTCGGAGCCGACGATTTCGAGGGTGGAGCTTTCGATGTCGGCGTCCTTGAGGACTTCACAGACGCCCTTGATGTCGATGACGCCGTCGCCCAGGGCGATGGTGGAGAAGCCGCAGCCGTACTCGGTTCCGCGCTTCGCCTGCCATTCCTTTCCCAGGTCCTTCCAGTGGATGTGGTGGATCTTGTCCTTGAAGACCCGGGCCATCTCCACGGGATCGGCCCCGCCCAGCCAGGAATTGCCCGTATCGAGATTGACGCCCAGGGCGTCGGGATTGCCCAGCATCTCGAAGACGTCCTGTAGGCCCTTGATGGAGTCGGTGATCGGCCCGTGCGGTTCGAGCAGGATCCGCACGCCGTAGTCGGCCGCCATTTGCACCGGCGTATACAGCTTCTCGGCGATGACGAACACGCTCTGCTGGTAGGTCAGGTTCCTGGCCCAGTCCGAGCGAGGGTCGGTGTCGGTGGTGACGACGTCCTTGATGCCGATGGCGGCGGCGAACTTGACGGCCTTCATGATCTCGGCCGTGCCGTACTTGCCCGGATTGCTCGGCTCCAGCAGGGCCGCATGGGCACAGACGGTCAACGGTGTCATCCCGTACTTCTCAAACAACCGCCGCACCTCGAACGGGTTCTCATCCAGGCTGACCGTCGGCGAGAACCCGGCCGAGCCGAGCATACTGCCCCCGGCGTTCGTATCGGTGATGTCGGCGTGGCGAAACCCCATCTGGCGGGCCCTTTGAAGCTGCACCTCCACGCTCGCAAACGGTTCAATCAACAGGAATACGCCGATGTTCATAGTAGACCTCAGACCATAGACCTCAGACCTTAGACCTCGGGGCCGCGAGGCTGATGTCCAGTGAGTCAAGACTAACGGCGGCGGTCCGGGCGGTCAAGACCGATACACGCGGCAGTTGACGGTTCGCCGTGCGGGCTGTACCCTCTCAAGGGCAAGGGTTGGGTCTGGCCGATACGACCCGCGCAATACGCAATACGAAGAACGTAATACGAAAAACGACCATTGGCTGAGAACATCGAGTTTGCCGACAACTGGAAGGATTTCTTCGCCGCCGAGGGCTTCGCGTCCTTCGACGACCTCTTTGAACGGACCCACCCCGGCTGGCGGATCGGCAAGAAGCGGGTCGTGGCCTCCTTCAGCCTGGGCAAGGTCGCCGGCCAGCGGCACTTTTTCATCAAGCGATTCCTTCACCCGCACGTCAAGGACATGCTCTTTACGCTGCTGTCTACCGGCCGCCTGTGCAGCCAGGGCCGCTACGAGTGGAATGCCGCCCATTACCTGCTGGAGCACGGCATCGGCACGTACCGGCCGGTTTGCGTCGGCGAGCGAACCGTCGGGCCCATCGAGAGGTGCTCATTCTTCATCACCGAGCGTCTCGAAAGCATCCCCCTGACGCAATATGTCAAGACCCGCTGGCCCGCCTTTGCCGAGGAGCGAAAGCGGCAACTCATCGGCGCCGTCGGCCGTTTCGTCCGCCGCATTCACGACGCCGGGATCAACTTCCCCGACCTCTACGTCTGGCACATATTCGTCAGCGAGAATCCACGATTCACGACGCACGACACACGACGCACGACGCACGACGCAATACGCAATACGCAATACGATTTCGACATCATCGATCTGCACCGCATGGCCACGGGCGTCACGGACCCCCGCAAGCAAGCCGCCAACCTCGGCCGGCTCGACCATTCCATGATCGACGAGTTCTTCAGCGTGGACCTGCGGCGGCTCCTGATCGAGGCCTACGCCGGTGACAATCCTCCGCTGCCCGTCGATGAGTTGACCGCCATCGTCGGCAGAGTCTCGTCAACTTTATCTCGAAGGCGGCGGCCAAAGCCCTATTGAGTGCGCGACCCGTGGGCTACCACAGGCCGGCGATGGAGCACAGACGATCGTCCGGCCGGCGGGATGAGGCCGCCAGAACCGCCACATCGCTGCTTGAATAGGGGCGGTCCCAGTTGGCGTGGACGTCGTAGCAGCGGTCCTCGTTCGGCGACCAGCTCCAGCCGCCGCGGAGGATCGGCCGCTCGGTGCCTTCACGAATCCAGAAGTGGGCGTACCGGCCGGAGGGAATCCTCTCGTAGGTCTTGCACGGCAGGAACGTCTCGCTCTCGAACAGCTCATCGATGCGGAACCAGCCCTGCGGCGGCAGCTCCACCCGCGTGGCGGCCCCGGTGATCTCAAATCCAACCTCGGTCCGCCGGACCTCCGGACTGGGCAGGTACATCGCGGTGAAACCCTCCCCGGCCGGCTCCACATGTCGCAGCAGACCCGTCCGGGCCAGGTACCGCCGCATCTGGTCGGCCAGCGAGACGTCATGGCGGACGGCCTGGGCGTATTCGCGGTCGGTCGGCGTCCGCAGGCCGAGGTCGTTAAGGATCAAATGCGCCCTATAGAAGCTCACGGCCGTGAGGGTCTGCCCGTCGATGCGGCGGACCAGCGAGCGGTCCACATAGGTCGCCGGCCGCGACCCGTTGAGTTCGAGCCACTGCGCCGGCGGACTGACCGCCACCGCCCACGATGGGCCCGGTCGTATCGGCGTTACGGCCGCGGGCCTTGCCCGGCCCGTGTGGGTTCGCATCGTCCAGACCATAGTCATCCTTCAAACGCCGCGCCCGGCTGCGGGCCGCCCCATCCACAGCGCACAACGCAACCACTCGCGCGACACAGTATTCGTATCGGTCCGCTCTCTCCGCCGACTCCACTTTTTGCCTGGAGGGCTTCCGGCGCGGCGTTGGCCACGAGTCTTCGGTCACACTGATTGAGGCCTCCTCGCCCGATGGTATCCGTATTTGCCACGTGTCCCGCGGTGACGAGAAAACTCGGAAAAACCTCAAGAAAAAGCTTGCACACGGCGGGGCAGGCCCGGTATTATGCTGTCGTATCGCTTCAGTGGTCGCCGAGGTGGGCGGCCGTATCTGGGGGGAGAAAGGACATAGCGAATATTATGCAGAGGGTCAATGTACTCACGTCCGCAGCGCGTGCGCTGCGGCTGTCGGCCGCGGCATGGCTTGTTCTAACGAGCTTCACCATTTCATTACAGGCCGAGCCTGTCGGGCCGGATGACGCCCGCAACGCCGTGACCGGCTGGCTGGTGCTCCAACCCAAGCCGTTCAACGCCTCGGCCGAGCTTTCGATCGCCGGCCCCGTTGAGACCGTCGCGGACGCCTCTGGTGGGGTGCTTTACCACGTGGTCGCCCTGTCGCCCGGCGGTTTTGTCATTGTCGGCCCCGACGACCGGATCGAACCGATCATCGCCTTTGCTGAGAGGGGGTCCTATGACGAGGCGCCCGGCCGACCGCTCGGCGATATAGCGGCCGCGGACCTGTCCTCGCGGCTGGCCGCGGTCCGCGCCCTGGATGCTCCGCCGTCGGCGCAACTGATGAGTCCCGCCGATCCCGACGGCCTGGCCCAGGTCGCCGCCGAGGCCCAGGATCGCTGGGCGCGACTGCTCGCCGCCTGCGAGCCGACCGCATCGCTGATGGGCCTTACGAACGTAAGCGACGTGCGGGTGGCGCCGCTGGTGACGAGCACTTGGGGCCAGACGACGGTGGGCGACTACGTCGGCGGCCTGGCCTGTTACAACTTCTACACGCCGCCCTATTCGGTCGGAAATAACAACAACCACCCCTGCGGCTGTCTGGCCACGGCCATGGCCCAGATCATTCGCTACTATCAGTACCCGGCCACGTACGTCTGGTCCAACATGCCGTTGCAGCCGAGCACCTCGACCATTACGGATGCGCAGCGTATCGCCATCGGCGAGCTGTGTTATGACACCGCCTTGTCCGTCAATACCGTATTCCGTTCCATATCGCAGGGCGGCTCTTCGGCGGATGCGGCGGATGTCCCGGCGGGCTTCAAGAACCGCTTCGGCTACGGCCAGGCTATTGTCACGAACGCCACCCCCACCGACAGCCTCATCAAGAAGACAATCAACTGTGGTCTCGACGCAGGCATGCCCGTAATTGTGGGGCTCAACGGCGCCGTCGGCGCTCATGGCGTGGTCTGCGACGGCTATGGCTATTCGGGCAGCACTCTGTATCACCATCTGAACATGGGCTGGAGCGGCGGCGGCAACGCCTGGTACGCGATGCCCAATGTCGATTCGTCGCCCAGCTTCAATCAGATCATCCGCATCGTGTACAACATATACCCGACCGGATCCGGCGAGATCATCAGCGGTCGGGCGACGGACGCCGCCGGCAATGGCCTGCCCGGCGTCACGGTCTCGTCAACGGTTGCCGGGTACGGGACCTTCTCCGACATCACCGACAGCCACGGCGTTTATGCGTTGACGCAGCTGCCCTCCAATCGAAGCTGCACGGTTGTCGCCTCCCGGGCGCCGCACAGCTTCGCCAATCAGAACGTCACGACCGGCACGAGCGTGACCTGGGGCGCCAGCGGCAATGTCTGGGGCGTCAACTTCGCCTCCACCAGCGCCGCGCCCCCCTGGGCACAGGGCCAGAGCCTAGCGGTCCAGTCGGGTACGACGGTCGATATCACCCTGATGGCTGTCGATGACGGGCTGCCGAATCCGCCCGGGCGCCTGCAATACCGCATCGTCACGGCCCCGCCGCACGGGCGTCTGATCGACCCGGCCGCCGGCGAAATAGTCCAACTGCCGCACACCCTGGCCAATAACGGCAACATCGTGCGATACCATGCGTGCAGCTATTACAGCGGCGCGGATGCCTTCGATTTCGCCGCCGATGACGGCGGCGTGCCCGTCTCCGGCGGCCAGTCGGACCCGGCCACCGTCTCGCTCGACGTGCAAAGCACCGTCACCACCACCTTCGCCCCGCAGAGCGGCTGGGTGGCCAAGTGGCCCATGCGCACCAGCTACCACGACTCCCGCACGCAGGTGATCTACCTCAGCAGCGAGATCGGCCAGGCCAAGAACATCACCGACCTGGCGCTTTATGTGACGACGATCCCGGCCCTGCCGCTGACCAACTGGACAATCCGCATGAAGCACACCTCCATGAGCAGTTACGGGGCCCTCGACGGCTTCCAGACCACCGGCTGGACGACGGTCTATCACGGCACGGTGACAGTCACGAACCTGGGCTGGTGGAATCTGCACCTGGACACGCCGTTTGCCTACAACGGAACGAGCAACCTGATGATCGACTTCAGTCACGAGAGCAGCACCTGGGCCACGCCGCCGGGCGAGTGCGCCGTTTCGCCCATGGGCGTCGAGCGCGTCGTCCTGGCCTACGCCGACAGCACCCACGGCGACCCCCGCAACTGGAGCGAATACTACGTACCCGATGAATACTACGGCTCCGACGGCGTGCCGAACATCCGGCTGCAATCGCGGGTGCAGGGGACGCCGATGGCCGCGGATTTCTCCGTGAACTGCCGCATCGACATGGCCGACCTGGAGATGCTGGCCGAGGCATGGCTGAGAACGACCGGCGAGGCCGGCTGGGACCCGGCCGTGGACATCAGCCCCGTCAAGGACGGCCGCATCAATCACAAGGACTTCGCCGTCTTCGCCGACAAGTGGCTGGACGTGGCAAACTGAGGCGATACGCAATACGCAAAGCGAGCAACTTCAGCCGTGGAGCGCACAGAGGACACAGAGGTGGTACCATAAACTGAAGACTCAAAACTCCAAGCCCAAAACCACAACGCAAAACCCAAAACCGGCGCCGCGCGCCACCCGTGATCTTTAGAGACTATCTCAAAACGCAGCGTGTCATTCTGAGCGAAGCGAAGAATCTGGGCTGCGAGCTTGTGATCGCTCCCAATCGAGGCCCAGATGCTTCGCTTCGCTCAGCATGACAACCCGAATTCCG
This sequence comes from Phycisphaerales bacterium UBA2266, assembly GCA_002347125.1. GTDB lineage: Bacteria > Planctomycetota > Phycisphaerae > Sedimentisphaerales > Anaerobacaceae > UBA2266. Next base: position 6,977 of record DDXG01000007.1, on the reverse strand, counting down.
GTTTTGAGATAGTCTCCAGGGGCTTTCGGTTTTGGTTTTGGTCTTTACGTCTTACGTTTTTGGTCTTTCTGACTGCATCTCGGTGCTCTCTGTGTCCTCTGTGGCTTTGATATCAGGGGGACGACGAAATACGAGCTACGCCCCGAACGTCTCCCGCTCGATCTGTCCCAGGTAGAAGCGGCCGTCATTTCGCAGGAAGGTGAGGATGGCGTCGAGCTGCTGGTCGAGGAATACGCCGTCCGTGGCGACGACGGCGATGCCGAGGACGGCGTGGTTCTTGCGGTCATGGTCCTCGATCTCCGCCACCGAGACGTTGAAGCGGCTCTGCAAGCGGCCCTTGACCCCCTTGACGATGCTCCGCTTGCCCTTGAGCGAGTCAATCCCGTGCATCACCATGCCTATTCTAAGTACACCAACAATCATAGCTCGAACCTTCGCATGTCATGCCCGCGCAGGCGGGCATCCAAAAGGGGTCCGGTACATTTTCCGGCGAGGCCTTCACAGAATCCGCGTCCTGCAATTCACGGAAAATGTACCGGACCCCTTCAATTCACGTCTACTCCCGGCGGAAGTTCATGATGTCGTCCTTGGTTCCATAGAGCCCGTCCTTGCCGGCGGAGATGAGAATGTACGTGTCGGGATGCCGCGGCACGGGCTTGGCGGTTATCTTCATGCTTCGCGTGACCTCGTAAAACACCTTCGGGTCGGCCAGGGGATGCCTGGTATTGGGCTCTCCCGGCACGCCGAGTTCCAACAGGACCTGGTTGTCGCGGTAGTCGTAGATGTTCGCGGGGTTGTCCGGGTCATTGGCGTCGTGCAAGGTCCCGTTCGGGTCGGCGCGGTAATAGAGGATGGGCATGCCTGCTTTGACGCCGGTGGCAAGTTTCTTCGCGAAGGTGTCGCACAGGACGCGCGAGTCCGGGGAGAATGTGCCGATATGGGCGCCGTAGATTTGCGCTACGCGGCAGACATCCGCCGTATCGAGCGGCAGTAAGGGGCCTTTGCGGGCCTTGAGATTGTCTTGGTAGGCGGGCTCGCCGGGGGACAGGCTGTAAAGGCGTTCGCCGCTTGCACCCCGTCCATCGCCGCGAAAAACGGAATCCGTATGGAACCCCAGCATATCCTGTCCCAGCATCGCTTCGCAGAGTCTCATGGCGCCGCCGTATGGCGCGCCCGTCGGGTCATTCGCGTCCGATGGTGGATAGCCGTCGAACTCGTGTTTGAACAACTCCAGGGCGGCGTCAATGGCAAGCAACCGCGTCCTCTGCCGGTCTCTTATGCTGTCATGTCGTGTGGGTAAACCAGGTCGCCACAGCAGCACAATGACAAGAATGCACAGAAGAACGAGAATCAGCCACATGCCGCCGGATATGCGCGTCTTGTCTTCCTGATTCATCTTCCTACACCTTCTATTCTTCTTGATCGTACACACATGATTGTAGAGACTCCGCCGGGCAAAGGCAACACAGGGCGGCATGAGAGGACGTTGGAAAATCGCCGGGGTAGCGGGTTGCGGCGGGTGTTGGGGGTTTGGTAGTCTGGGGCGGTTGCCTTACAGACTATCTCAAAACCGCAGTCCCACTTGTCATGCTGAGCGAAGCGAAGCATCTGGGCCTCGAACGGGAGGCATCACACGCTCCCAGGCCAGATTCTTCGCTTCGCTCAGAATGACATACCGTCTTGAGATCGTTTCTTAGTGCCTCAGTGCCTGGCCACAGGCGATGATTGTAACTCGTGTAGCGAAAGGGTGTTATGATGAAGCGACTTGGACTGAAGATTCTCGTACTGGCGGTATTGCTCCTGGCGGGGTCGTTGGCCTCGGCCGACAAGATCAACTTCCCCGACATCCCCGGCTACAAGACGCTCAAGTGCGATTTCCACATGCACACGGTCTTCTCCGATGGGGCGGTCTGGCCGACGGTGCGGGTCGATGAGGCCGTCCGCGAGGGCCTCGACGCCATCTCCATCACCGACCACATCGAATACCAGCCCAAGAAGGCGGACATCCCCACCAACCACAACCGCCCCTACGAAATCGCCAAGGAGCCCGCCGCCAAGGCCGGCCTGGTCCTGATCAAGGGCGCCGAGATCACCCGCGACACGCCGCCGGGCCACTTCAACGCCATATTCCTCAATGACTGCGCCCTGCTCGATACCAAGGAGTTCCTCGACGCCATGAAGGCCGCCAACGACCAGGGGGCCTTTGTCTTCTGGAACCACCCGGACTGGAAGCCCGACAAGAAGGGCTGGTTCGAGGTCCACGACACGCTTTACAGCGGCAAGCTTTTCCATGGCATCGAGGTATGCAACGGCGGCGGCTACCATCTCAACGGCCATATCTGGGGCCTCGAAAAGAACCTCACGTTCATGGCCAATTCCGACATGCACGCCCCGTTCCTGATCAAGAAGACCACCCCTGAGGAGCACCGCACCCTCACCCTGGTCTTCGCCAAAGAGAAGTCGGCCGACGCCATCAAGGAGGCCCTGTTCGCGGGTCGCACGGCCGTCTGGTTCAAGAATCAGCTCATCGCCAAGCCGGACTACGCCGACGCCCTGTTCAAGGCGGCCGTCCGCGTGGAGTCCGCCGAGCGGCGCGGCCAGATGGTCAGGGTTGAGATCACCAACAAGTGCGACCTCAATATCGACCTGGCCCGGACCGGCGACCTCGGCCCCGAGAAACTCATCCTGCCAGCGATGGATACGACCATCATCCGCGTCCGCCCCGCTCGCGGCGCCGACAAGGTCGAGCTGGCCTACAACGCCGTCAACATCCTCATCGGCCCGGGCAAATCGCTGCCCATCCGCCTGACGGCATCCGTTGAGTAAGGCGACGGCGGCTCAAGGTTGTGGTTCGGGGCGGTCGGCCGGCCCCATCAGCCGGGCCGTCACACGGGGCAGGCCCGTCTCTTCCGCCGGGTCCGCCTGCTGCGTCCGTTGGTCCAGCGCCTCGACGGTCATGGTCGCAAGCGCGTTGACGATTAGTCCGGCATCCTCCGCGCGCTCGGCCTGCATCGAGACGGTAATGTGGCTCTCATATCGCTGCGGCATGGCTCTACACCGCCGGGATAGATCCTCCAGGGCCGAGTCCACATTTGAGCCATGCGCCGCGAACCAGGCAGTGCTGCGGATATCCTCGCGTTCCAGCAGCATCTGATGCGTCCGCCGGCTGGACATCCACGTCGCCACGGCCAGACGGTCGAGGTATTCCATATCCTTCGGGAGCATACCCCTGGCCCCGGCGCGGCCCGCGACGTCGCCGCCGGCTTCCGGCAAGACATCCAGACGCGCCTCCGCGCTGCACAACGAACCGGTGAAGTTCCGCACAATCGATGCGATGGCGCACAGCACCAGCACCCCCACAATCACCCACGGCGCCTTGCTCTTGCGCTTCATAATCGGACCTTCAGCCCCCCGGTTAACAGGCCCTGACCAATCACATTGTCCGCACAACAGCCTCCAACGTAGATTCTACGGCCGGACCCGGCGTGTTGTCAACCGGCCTTCTACGCCAAACGCGCGGCAAATCCAAATCCATCGGGTCTTCGCCCGGTGGGAGCATGCGAGGTGCTCGGGGTGCGGGGGAGCCGAAGCCCCATCGCGGCTGCCTATTCCATGGCGCCGTTTTCCAGGAGCATCTGGGCGATGGCATCGCGGCCCTTGGCCCGGGCCCACATCAGAGGCGTGGTCGAGCGGTTGGTGCGGACATTGACGTCGGCGCCGCGGATGATCAGATACTGGGCGATATCCTCGTGTCCGAGGATTACCGCCAACAACAGGGGGGTCCACCCGGCCGTGTTCTTGACGTCGATTTGGGCCCCCTTGTCGACCAGAACCTCTATGGTCCGGCGATAGCCGGCGTCGCAGGCCACGTGCAGAGGGGTGTCGCCGATGTCGTTGCGGGCGTTGATATCCGCGCCGCGGGTAATCAGCATGTCGGCGACCTGATCGAAATTGCGCGATGCGCAGATGTGCAGGGGGGTGTCGCCGCCCTTGTTCCTGGCGTTGGGGTTCGCGCCGCGGGCGGTGAGCATCTCGACCATATCGATGTGTCCGCCGGCGGCCGCAACGTGCAGCGGCGCAAGACCCAGCGTCGTGCGGGCGTTGATATCGGCCTTGCGGCTCAGGAGGAACTCGGCCATCTCAGTTTGACCTCGCGAGGCGGCCACGTGCAGGGGCGTTACGGCCGAGCCATTGTGGGCGTCCACGTCGCTGCCGGCCATCAGCAACTCCCGGGCCACCTCCGTATGGCCCCCGAAGGCGGCATAATGCAGCGGCATCAGTTGGGTCTGCTCGTTGATCTGCATGACGTGGCGCCCGGCGCGGATGTGCTTCTGGACGGCGGCAAGGTCGCCCTCCGCCGCGGCCCGGAACAGTGTCTTTTCAGGCAGCCCCGACATGTCCTTGTCCGTCAGGAGCCCTGCGGGTGGTTCGGTCTTGACCGCGCGGGCGGACGCCGAGGGATTGTCTTCGCATCCCCAAAGAGCCAGCAACGGCATTGAAAGCAAACAAATCAGCCAGAGACTTCTCACTTCTGCTCGCCTCCAAGAAGCCCGCGTATTAGAAAGAAGGGGGTTTCTCGCGGGAAAAACCCCCTTCGTATCACACAGATCATGGCCCCGGGCGTGCCGGAGACTCAAACGTACCAATGTAGCGCTCGTGGCCCGGCTTGTCAAGAGGTTTGTGGGGATTCCTATAATCATTTCAATTACAGCCTCGAAAATCCACTCTTGGCGGTGTCGCGGGTCGGCTCGGCCTGGGTGTCGAGCTTATTTCGGCAGGTTCCGGTCGTGCCTTAAGTAGCGACTGGACCTTTTGTGCCGCCCACCCGCAGGCCGAAACAGGGCCACGGCGAAATGCCGCAAAGTCTGATAATTCTGCTTGACATTGGCCCTTGGACCTCTATGCTGGCCTCCGGCAGGCGTGGGTGGGCGGCAGGCGGTTCTCGGCCGTGTCGAATGCCCCGCCGCGATGGATAGCCAAGAAGGCCGGACGGTGTCGATGCCGTATGAAGCGGCTCGACGGTTCGGCATACAGGATGTGAGCGCCCGCTGAGGATGTTCACGGAGGAGGCAACCGTCTTATGCGATGGCCTTTATCGCACGGACGCAGATGCTGGACCGGGCCGCGACCGGCGGCTGTCGGGGTGTTGGTGGTCTGCGTAGTTGCCGCGCACTGCGTGGCTGTGCCGACCCAATGGGCGGTGTTCGGCGGGTTTCGGATCGACGCACGGGAACCAGATGCTTCCGGGGGGTGGTCCGATATCGTGGATGTGGCGGGCGGACCCGACGGACTGATCTTCGTGGCCTTTGACGTGGAATCGACGAATCCTGCCCTGGCGTGGGGAAGGACCTTCCCGTTGAACCCGGCGCCGGAGTTGATCCGGGAGCTGCTTGGGAAATGCGGCTTCTGGTCGGATCGTGGCGGCCTTGGGCTGGACGGTGCGGTCGGACACTATGGCCCGGGGATGTGCGAGCCCTGCATGTACGACGGCGGCCGTCAGGTCCGGCCGGGCCTGGCCGACGCCGGCGACTGGGCCGTGTTCGTGTGGTGTTGTTTCATCCGCGGCGAACTCTGGAACGAGGCCAAGGACATGGCCGTCCCATCGGGCGGCGTACTGCGGCTGATGGGGCCCGATCCGGCCGGCCCCGTCATCATGGCCGAGACTCAGGGGTTGTATCCCTCGATCTCCACGAGCCGTTAGACGACCCTGCCGCCCCGGCCGCCTTCCGCAGCGAGGTGGCCGCACCGCGACATTCGCAGCTCGCAAGAGAATGGTTCGGCGCCGTTGACGTCCAATAAAAGCACGCCTGCCGTTGCCCGGCGGACTCCGCACACCGCCGCAGCACGGCAAACCTGCGCATAGCGCAGCTTTCCCCTTGACGTTTCCCTATATTGATTGTATACTATAGGCGTATGCATGGAGGCATAGGGCGCTATTGGGTCTGCGCAATGGCTCAGGAAACCCCTGTTCAAGTCAGCCGGCCATCTCATCACAGACCGCACAGCTCTCGTGAAGCGGTGTCGTGCGCATTCACAGCAGCTCGCCCGGTGCGGCCGACCGCCATCCACCGGCACAATACGCCCCGCCCTGACGCTGGCGTTTCGCTGTGACAACCGGATGCGTATCGGAGGCTTGTGAGTGATGTTGCTACTGGGCTTGTTCATCTTCTCATTGATTCTGGGCGGGATCGTCTTTGTTGCGATGCTGGGCCGCGATGCATGGCTCATCAAGGGACTTCGCCGCGATGACGTGACGGCCATTCTCGTGGCGTGCATCCTGCTGGTGGTGGGTCTGGCGCTGTTTGCGGGGCTGCGCACGCTGCTGACGAGAATTCCCCATGCGCTGGCCGCCGCCCTGGCCCCGGTGCCGCAGTGGTCGCCCGAACCGCTGCAAACCGCCACAGAGACGCCGTTCGCCGACGCCGCGGGCTGGTTCCTGAGCTTGTGCGCGCCCGTCCTCGCGAGTTTCTTGCTGTATGGCATCTACAGCACGGGTTGCTGGGTCGTCCGTTGCTTGTCGCGCGATCAGATCGACGAGGTTATCGCTATAAGATCGAATCGACGATAAACTTCGCCCCGACGAAGATATCCACCGCCAGGGCCGCTCCCAACACCGCCGTGCGCAACCACGCCAGCCGCAGCCCCGCCGCCGCAACGGCAAAGACGAATCCCGTGGCCACCGCCCCCATCAGGAACATCCGCGCCGTTGCCACCAGAAGCCTCGCATAACCTGAACCAAGCCCCAGGAGCACCTGGAAATACCTGGCCGCCAACAACAGCGCCGCGACAGCCATCGCCGCCTCGACGGCCGCCACCAGGAGCACCCACTTCTGATCCTTGTTCCCGGCCAGGATCAGCCCCGACAGGCCCTCCCCGCCCATCACTGAGCAGCAAAGCACCGGAAAGACCAGCCAGATTGTCGGGCTGACCCCGCAGACGCTATGCCATCCCGCGAGCGTGGCCCCGGCGACCAAGAC
>DDXG01000373.1 GCA_002347125.1 Phycisphaerales bacterium UBA2266 | reverse complement strand
GCTACGAGGCCGACGACATCATCGGAACCCTGGCCTCCAGGGCCGCCGCCCACGACTGCGACGTCTATATCTGCTCCGGCGACAAAGACGTCCTTCAGCTTATCAGCGAGCACGTCTTCGCCTATGACCTCAAGAACGACGTGAAGACCGACCCGGCCGCCCTCGCCGAGAAGATGGGCGTTACCCCTCGGCAGTTCCTCGATGTCCTGGCCCTGCAGGGCGACACCTCCGACAACATCCCCGGCGTCCCCGATGTCGGCCCCAAGACGGCCCTGGCCTGGATTGGGCAGTACGGCTCGCTCGACAACCTGCTGGCCCATGCCGACGAGATCAAAGGCAAACGCGGCGAGAACCTCCGCCAATTCAGGGACCGTCTGGAACTGAGCCGCAGGCTCGTCACCATCGACACCGACGCCCCCATCGACATGCCCCTGGAGGCCCTCGAACGCCGCCCTCCGAATGCCGAGAAGTTGATGCCGTTGCTGGCGGAACTGGGCTTTGGCCACATCAGCAACCGCCTCAAGCTCGCCCTGGCCGCCTCGCAGCCGCCCGCCGAGTCGACGCCCGGGCCGTCGGTCTCCCCTGTGCTGCGAGCCACCAAGCCCCGGCCGAATATCCAGCCCTCGCTCTTCGACACCGGCGGCCCCACGCCCCGCGTCGCCCATCGCGCATCGAACACTGAGCACACATATCACCTGATTGACACGCCCGACAAGCTCGCCCATTTCGCCACCGTCCTGCGCCAACAGGGCGTTTTCGCCCTCGACACCGAGACCACCTCCATTGCGGCGATGCGTGCGGACCTGGTGGGCATGAGCTTCTCATGGAAGGCCCACGAGGCCTACTACCTGGCGATCCGGGCCCCGCTGGGGGCACAACACCTAAACCTTGCGGCCGTTCGCAAGGCAATCGGGACGATTCTGACCGATCAGGCAGTCTGCAAGATCGGCCAGAACCTCAAGTTCGACCTGCTGGTCCTGCGAAACGCCGGGCTGCCCGTCAAGGGGGTCCATTTCGATACGATGGTCGCCTCGTACTGCCTCGATCCGCTCCGCCGCCACGGGCTCGACGCCATGGCCTGCGACTTCCTGGACTACGAGCCGATTCCCATTTCCGATCTCATCGGCAAGGGTGCCAAACAGACCACGTTCGACCGGGTCGACACGGCCGTCGCCTGCGAATACGCCGCCGAGGACGCCGACGTTACCTGGCAGCTCTACGAGTACCTCCGTCCTCGGCTCGATGCGGAACCGGCAATCCGCAAGCTCTTCGAAGATGTCGAGATGCCGCTGGTGGAGGTCCTGGCGGCGATGGAGTACAACGGCGTGTCGCTGGATGCGGGCCTGCTGCGGAACATGTCGGGCGAACTGGCCGAGGAGATTGACAAGCTCACCGCCGCGATTTACGCCCAGGCCGGGACCGAGTTCAATATTGACTCGCCCAAGCAACTGGGCGAGGTGCTGTTCGACCGGCTGGGCCTGGCCTCCACGCGAATCGGCAAGACCGGGCGCAGCACCGATGCGGCCGTGCTTGAAGAACTCGTCGATGAGCATCCCATCGTGGGCCTGGTCCTGCAATACCGCGGCCTGACCAAGCTCAAGCGGACCTACCTCGACGCCCTGGGGTCGCTGATCCACCCGCGAACCGGCCGGGTCCACGCCAGCTTCAACCAGACCATCACGGCGACCGGCCGGCTGTCCTCATCCGATCCGAACCTTCAGAATATCCCCATCCGCACGGAACTGGGCAGCAAGATACGGGCCGCCTTCGTGCCGCAGACGCCCGACGGCTGCATCCTCGCGGCCGACTACAGCCAGATCGAGCTGCGGTTCCTGGCGCATTTCTCCGGCGACCAGGCCCTGCGGCAGGCCTTCGCCGAGGACCGCGATATCCACCGATTCGTCGCCTCGCAGGTCTATGGCGTCGCCGAAGACGCGGTCACACCGGACATGCGCAGCCGCTCCAAGGCCGTCAATTTCGGCATTATCTACGGGCAGGGGGCGTTCGGGCTGGCCCGCCAGACGGGTATGACGCAGGGCGAGGCCAGGCAGTTCATCGAGGACTATTTCCGCCGGTATGCCTCAATCCGGGCGTTCATGGACTGCTGCATCGCGGATGCCCGGCGGACGGGCTACGCCGAGACGATCCTCGGCCGGCGCAGGAGGATTGACGACCTGCACTCACGCAACGCCAACAAGCGGGCCCTGGCCGAGCGGCTGGCCGTCAATACGGTGATTCAGGGCTCGGCCGCGGACCTCATCAAGGTGGCTATGGTGGCCATCCAGCGGCGGATCGAGCGGGAGTTTCCGGCCGTGCGGATGATCCTGCAGGTGCACGATGAGCTGGTGTTCGAGCTGCCTGCCGCCGAGGCGGCCGCCCACGCCAACTGGATTCGCCGCGAAATGGCCGGTGCGATGACCCTCGAAACCCCGCTGAAGGTCGATATCGGCTGGGGCCCCAACTGGCTCGCCGGCAAATAGCCGCCATTGCACCGCCAAGCACGCCGAGGGCCTTTGACCACGGGCTTGCACGGATTGTCGCTACGGATACGCGATGATTACCTATATTGCCCATTTTGCCTAAGTTTGGCTTTGTTTCTCAAAAAGGCCTCTGGCTTCAGACCTCAGTATCCAGGGGGCGGGGGTCAGGAGTCGGGTGTCAGGCATGGAGTAAGATTGCCTATATTGCCTGAATTTCCTAAGTTTGGCTTTGTTTTGCATTTTCTGCGGTTCTCGGTATCGGTTGGCGGCCGGGGGCGGCGCGGTAGGAGGAGAAGGGTTGTTGGAAGCGTTGGATTTGTCGCTTTGGGCCAGGAACATGGGCGACGCGGCCATCATGCCCGTCGCCTCCCTCTTCATCGTGTTTCTGGCTCAAGGCGATAAACCCCAGGGGCCTGGCGACAGCGTCCCCAGTATCCCATAAGTCCATAGGCTACCGACGGCTCATGATCGTCGCCCGTCGTGTTGCACTTCGCATGTTAAAGCGCCGCCGCCCGCTCCCAGTCGTGACCGTCCAGCGCCGGAACCACCCCGGCAGGACCGCTGAAGTCATCTGTCACTACTATCCCCACTTCGTTACCTCCGTGACCGCTCCGATTGCTACCGGCTGGAGCGACTCAGTTGCCGGGCGGGAATTGCACCCGCTGACGATCGGCACCTTTTCACGGCGCACGTCAGAAGTCCAGGACAACACGAAACCCGATGAGGTAGTAGCGATCGCCAGGCGCGTAGTAGTAGCGGAACGCCGCGCGGCAGTGGTACGCGCCGATGTCCCAACCGCCGCCGCGCCAAACACGGGACGTACCACTGAATGGACCCGTAGGATTCGTTTGGGAAGCGGAACTGTAGGACCCATACCAGTCGTTGCACCACTCGAAGACGTTGCCAGCCATGTCGCACAGGCCGTAGCCGTTGGCCGGGAAACTGCCCACAGGTGACGTGTACGGCCATACGCCGTCGCTCCACGTAGGATGATAGCCGCGCGTCGGGCTGGTGTCATACGAGTAGCTTGACTGGCTGAAGTAGTTCGCCTGGCTGTGCGTAATGGTGTCACCCCATGGGAAGCGCCGCTCTGACAGGCCCGCACGGGCGGCATATTCCCACTCGGCCTCTGTCGCCAGACGAACACCATCTCGCAACGGGTAGATCGGCAATAATGTCCCACTGTCGTAGCAAAGCTGTTTGCCCAACTGCTGGCTCCTCCAATTACAGTAGGCAGCCGCACCATACCAGCTCACAGATACCATGGGATCGTTGACCATACTCCGGCCGCCTTTGGCCCGCACGCTAAAAACGCTGCCATTGTAGAGAATCTGACTGCGATACCATTCGCTTGCTATCTCCGTCGTCCAGGTCCCGCAGTACGCGTAACTCGGCCCTGAACCGGCCTTGTAGACGACACCGCTGGTGACTGTGATCAGGCCCTCGCCAAGCGCTGAATTGAGGTAATCACAGTACTGCTGATTCGTGATCTCATACTTGCTCATATAGAACGAATCGACCGTCACGGTATGGACCGGCAGTTCATCGGAGTGGCCCTCGCTAAAGCTGTCGCCCATCTCGAACGTGCCGCCGGGGATCAGGACTTCCTCATGAACGATTCCACTGGGCCCTGTGGAAACAACAAGATCCACTGGCGATCCCCACAGGACAGTCTGGCTGGCCAATGGGGTCTGGCTGATGACACAGCCTTCGGGGACTGTGTCGCTGAATTCTTCTGAGATAGTCCCGACGACCAGCGCAGCGGCAGCAACGGCGGCTTCTGCATCCGGCTGGGCCATGCCGACAACATCGGGAACCACGACCTTGGCGACCTCCCCCGCCAGGACAACACGGAAGCCGAGGTCGGCGTCCCGGGTGTTGGGCCTGAGGTAGCCGCGGTACGCCACGCGGCAGTAGTAGGCGTAGCCGCTCCAAACGCCGCCGCGCGGAACACGGTACGTGCCACTGGATGGACCCGTGGGATTCGTTTGCGAATCGGAACTGTAGGAGTCGAACCAGTTGTTGCACCACTCGAAGACGTTGCCGACCATGTCGTACAGACCATAGCCGTTGGCCCCGTTTGTCGTCTGGTAACTCGTTGCACTGTCCGCCCAGTTGCAGTCGACTTTCTGCTTCATTGTCCCATCAAAGAAACCCACGGGTGACGTATAAGGACCCACTCCGTCATTCCACAAGGGGTGGAAGCCCCCCGTGGGGCCTTTGTCATAAGAGTTGGAGCTCGAACTCTTATAGTTGGCCTGTGTGTGATAGATGTCGTTACCCCACGGAAAACGGCTGCCTGAAAGCCCACCCCGCGCGGCATATTCCCATTCAGCCTCCGTCGCCAGACGGTAGCCCTTCTTGGCAAAGTCGCAGTCCCATGTGGACAGGTCGTAGCATACCCCCTTGCCCTCCTGTGCGCTTCGCCAGTTACAGTAGGCCACCGCCCCATACCAACTCACCCGTACCATCGGATCATTGACCATGCTCCGCCCGCCCTTGGTCCGCACGCTGAAAGTAGTTCCGTTGTAGGCTATCTGGCTGGAGGAACTGGATGTAGAGGTGTCGCAGTACGGGTAGCTCGTCCCGGAACTGGTCTTGTAGACGACACCGCTGGTAACTGTGATCAGGCCCTGTCCGTTCGCGGAATTAAGGAAGTCGCAGTACTGCTGGTTCGTGATCTCGCACCTGCCCATGTAGAACGAGCCCACCGTAACCGTATGGGCCGGCCGCTCATAGGACAAGCCCTCGCCGATTGTATCGCCCATCTGGAATGTGCCGCCGGGGATCAGGGCGAATTCGCACGGATCGGGCGCCTCCCACAGCCAGTTGTCGCACACGATGGCCACATCCAGCATATCCACTATGCCGTCGTTATTGATATCCGCCGGATTCGACCCCCGGACGCCGCACACCGACACGCACAGGCACACCAGCACCCCCGTGGAAACTACCCTCTTGCCTCGCATAACGCACTGCCTCCAATCATCGGTTCTCGCAAGAACATCGTCCGACGCCTCCGCCTCACAAGGAGGCCACCGACAAACGGCAGTATTATACCGCAGAAGCCCGGCCGGGGCAAGGCCTTTTTCGCTTTTTTGCCGGTATTTCCTGCCGGATGGCGGGCACAACCGTCGGCGACAGCCGGTTTCACGGTCAAACGCGCCATTTCTGACGCGAGCGGCAGGTTTCAGCCGGAATCACGGCGTTTCAGACGCAATCACGACGCTGCCGGCAGAATCGGGGCGCTCCCGACAGAATCACGGCGTTGCACGCGGAACTGCGGTGTTGCAGCGGGAATCGCGCTGCCGCAGCCAGAATCGAGGTGTTGCAGGTGGAATCCCGGCGATTGCGAGACAATCAAGGGGCTCCAACGGCGTTACGCGGTGTATTTGAGGACCGGTCCGGTCATGGATCGAGACCCGGTGTCAGCCAGTGGACCGCCAGCCAGGCCAGGTCGTCGAAGTCCACGTCTCCATCCGGCTCGAAATCGGCCCGGCCGCAGAAATCGGGCGATGCGCAATCGGTGCGGCCCCAGTGCCAACCGAGAATCGCCGCATCCGCAAAATCCACCCGCAGGTCCTCATTGAGGTCACCGGGCATCGGGCTACCCAGGGCCAGCCGTATCCAGTCGGCGTAAGGACCGATCCGCACGGCGTCGAGGTAGTCCGGGTCCGACAGTTCCGGCTGCCCGCGATTGCGGAACCAGGACTGCTCCAGAATGTAGTTCGGGTCGTCCTCGTGCCCCTCGGCGTAGTGCGCCTCGATACTGCGAGACAGCCCCGCCAGTCGCCATTGGCCGTCGCGTTTGATGAACCAGCCGCCGCCGGAGTCGTGCCGGGCGACGGTGCACTCGTACTGCGTGGCAAACCCGCTACCCAGGCCGTCAAAGTCCGCGGCCAGAATCTCCGACGTGTAGGTGTCCCCCAACGTCGGCGGAGGAATTGAGTCGATGCGGTTGGTCCCCATGCGAAGAACCGTATTGCCCGTGGCCTGCCACGAATAGCCGTAGACTGTGCCCCCGGTGGCCAATTCCTGATCCCGAATCAGCCCATATCCGCCGATGACAACGCTGCGTCCGATCTCGCCCCCGGCGTCGTAGAGGTCGACGAAGTCATTGAAAGCCGCCCCCAGGAGCCTGACCACCCGCAGGTCCGCCTGCGGATGGTTCCATATCCGGTCGATGCCGTAGGCCACGCCATCGACGCGGATCACCGTCGCGGCCGAGCCCCCCTGATGCCGGGTCGTCACGATGCAGTTCGGCGAGACGACGACGCACGAGGCGTTCGAGCCCCACCGCCCAATCACCGTCGTCGTCGGCCTGTCTTGCCAGACGGCCAGGTTGGGCTCGCCGGCCGGGTGCAGAATCACCCCCGATGCCCCCGCGCAGCAGCCCACCAACGCCGCGACGGCGCATACCATCACGGCACAGCCCACAGCGATGCTCATAGTTGGACGGGTTTCTTCGGCCCGCAAGACACACCTCCTCCATACCACCTGCCTGCCGCCACACAACACTATTATACCACACCCCGCCCCCCTCAGTCAATACCCTGGAAGGACAATGG
>DDXG01000074.1 GCA_002347125.1 Phycisphaerales bacterium UBA2266 | reverse complement strand
GACCAGCAGCGTATAGACCTCCTTGCCCTGGCTGTCCTCGTCCGGGTCTCCATCGATTCCGTTGATGTTGTTGGCCTTGTGATAGGGATGCAACGGCCAGGGATTCCCGTAGCCGTGGTCGTAGATACTCCAGCCCTGGAAGAGCATGATGCTGACGTAGATACCCCTGTCGCCGGCGGCGGCCACGCGCGAACGCAGTCGCTCGAAGTACTGCGGATTGAACTGACCGAGATCGAACCTCGGCTTGCCCTCGGCGGCGTCACGCGGCTCGAGGCGGGCGTAGGCGATGGGACCGTAATACTCGTCATTCTCGCCGCCCTGCCACCACCACGCCCCGCCTTCCCAGGCCCACATCCGCATGAAATTGTGATTGAGGCCGGCCAGACGTTCAAGATAGCCGTGATAGTCGAACACCCTGGTGATGGGCCCGCCGATTCTGCCGGCATCCTGAAGATTGTGCCAATGGTGGGAGCCGGTCAGGTAGACGGCCCTCAATGAGCCGTCCGGCATGACTGCTGCGTCGGTGAAGTAACGCGGGTTGGTCGGGTGGATGCGGAGCGGACCTCGTGCGCGGGCGGTGTCCGAGTCAATGGCGGGCGAAGACGACTCGCGCAGGCGGAAAGCGCCTCGCACGGTGTTAAAGGAATCATTGTTCCTGCCGCTACCGGCGCCGGTGAAGACCAGTGTGAAATTGCGTCCGTCGGGGCTGATCCACTTCGGCGCGAAGGAGAAGAAGAAGACGTTTTTAGCCCAGTCCAGGGTGCTGCCGGGCCGGTCCTTTCCGAAGGGATCGCCGGGTGTCCAGTACCTGACCGTTGTCCACGGCCCCCACGGCCGCGGAGCATCGAACAGGGCCATCGCGCCGGCCGACGAGACACTGTGCTCGGTCGCCAGGAGGTAGCGTCCGAGCCCCGGATTATAGCTCGCGCTCACGCACCAGCCCGTCCCATCGGGGTTCTCGAATACGGGCTGCTTGTCCGAGAGAGGGCCCCAGATCGGGTCGTCGCCGTTCATTCCCGCGAACCACTTATACGCGTCTCGCCCGGCAAAGACGGCCGCGCGATGCACACGGGCCAGAAACAGCGCACCGGGCTTGTGCACGTTCAGTCCAAAGCCCCCCTCGCCTCGCTCACGCAGGCCGATGGACTGGGGGCGGATGAAATAGCAGTAAACATACTCGTCCCGCGCCTGCTCGTTGTTGCGGCCGCAGACGAGGAAGGTCGGCACGATGAGGTTGTCCTCGCAGAGCCACCGCCAGGGGGCCTTGGCCCAGTGGCTCCCGTGATCGGTCGATCGGGCCAGCTCGATGTAGCGGTAGTGGTCGCGTGGACCGCCCGAATCGGGGATGTCGGGGACGACCCAGCTATAGAGCACGCTATCGACGCAGACCGTCCCCCAGCTCTTGCCCGAGAACGGCGCGGGATTCTCAGGATTCTTGCCACCCCACACGTTGTAGCCCTTGAGACTATCCCAGTCGCCCTCGATGCGGGTGAAACCGAGACTGACGCGCCCATCGCTGTTGGTCCCGCCGAACCCGCCGCCGTCACCCCAGGCGCCATACTGGTGGCCGTCATCGGCCCAGGTCAACTGCCAATTGTCGCTGCCGGGGGCGTGCCGCTGGTGTGTTGACCAGTCGAGCACCAGGTCGGCAATCACGGGGCTTGGTGGATAAGGGCTCTCCGCGGCCGGTGTCGCGGCGGCGACAAGCACAAACAGGATTGCCCCGCGACGGACGGCATTGCTGCTCATTGCACTGCCCCTTCCTTTGCTGAGGGCATCCGCTGGAGATACAGCGCCCAGTCGCCGGGCCCCGGCGCCGTGAAGGATACCCTGGAA
Source organism: Phycisphaerales bacterium UBA2266 (assembly GCA_002347125.1). Taxonomy (GTDB): domain Bacteria; phylum Planctomycetota; class Phycisphaerae; order Sedimentisphaerales; family Anaerobacaceae; genus UBA2266. The sequence goes on along the minus strand of DDXG01000074.1, from coordinate 12,181 downwards.
CGGCCCGACGTCGGCTCACCGGCTGAGGCGTCGCCCGTGCGGGGGTTAATCCACTCGGTGCTCATCCGACCGGCCGGCGACAGGTCCACTGTCACGTCGCCACCTTCGGGCAGATAGACCAGGTACTCGTTGGGCGGATCGGCCAGGCAGTAGCCGGAACTTGCCAGATCGCCGCGCGGCGTCATGGCCGCCAGATTCATCCGTTCGGCGAGCCGACGGGTGTGGCCCATGGCCCGGCGCGCCCGGTCGAGGCGCGGCGTGTCGGCGCGGAGGTCCCGTAATTCCATGTAGTTGATGGGGTTGAGCCCGCGCAGAAAGGTCTTCCAGACCCATACGTGGTCCCCGGGGGCGCCCCAGAGATGGTCGGTGTCGGAGAGGACGACCTTTCTGCCGTCGCCGGCCGGTGGGTTATCCCGATAGCCGCCCTCCGGAGCGGGTGCTATGCAGTCCGCCGGGCTTTCAAAGAGGACGGTGTTGGCGGGACCACCGCCATGGGAACTCATCCACACGGGATGCTGCTTCGGCTTGGCGGCCTGGTATCCCTTGATGCACCGGATGATGTGATACTGCCAGTCGGCGGAGTCCGGGTGGCTCTCGTTGGCTATCTCATAAAGAACGTTGTCAAGGTCGTTGAGGGTGTCGATGACCTTGCGGACATAGGCCTCCTGCACGGCGGTGACGGCGGGCACACGCAGCGTATGCAGGTCGATGGGCAGGCCGCGGCCGTCAGGGTCCCCGTCGAGGCTGTTGATGTTGTTGTGCCGGTTGAAGGGGTGGCCGTCCCAGCGCCAGGGCTGGTCGGAGTATTGCAGGGAATGACCCTCGAAGAGCATCACGGATACGTAGAAGCCGCGCCGGCCGGCGGCCGAGACGCGACGGCGCAGGCGGTCGAAGTAGACCGGGTCGAATTTCGTCAGATCGAACTTGGGCTTGCCGTCGAGGGCGTTGCCGGGTCCCGTGCGCGCCCAGACGGACGGGCTGGACTGGAATGCCTCGCCGTCGCGGCTGTATCGGAATCTCGCCAGTTCGTTCCATCGCCACAGGCGCACGAAGTTCGTCCCATACCGCTGGGAAATGTCCAGAAACTGCGTGAATCCCATGGCGTCCGGGCCGGGCGATCCATCATCGCGCAGGACGTCCCAATACTCAAACCCCGTCAGATAGACCATCTTGCCGCTGCCGTCGGTGAAGTAGCGGGGGTTGGTCGGGTGGACACGGAGCGGACCGCCGGCCGGGCAGACACCCGCCAGGCTCACCAAAACGCCGGCTATCGCCCATGTCGTGATGGGTTTGCCGGAGCGTGCTGCCATTTCTTGAGTCTCCGAAGTCAATCAACCACGGCGCCGTTCTCAGTCGGCGCATTTGGCGGATACCTCGCGTTATGCCGACCGACTCAGGGTCAGAGGCCGAAGGCCTTCTGCATCTGTTTGCGGACCTCGGTGAGCCGCGCGACGTTGCCGCCGCCGACCTCGGCCGTGGCCCAGCCGGTGAAATGGATGTCGTCGAGGGCCTTGCGAACCTCGTCCCACGGCAGATCGTCGTCTTCGCCGGTGATTTCAACGAACTTGTTCTGCGCGCGGCTGAAGCCTTTGACGTCGAGCTTGACGCAGCGATGGCCGAATGCACGAATCCAGTCGCCCGGCCGGCCGTACTTCCAGTGATTGCCGATGTCGTAGTACATGCCCACCCACGGACTCTGGAAGCTGTCCACGAAATCGATGAACTGCTTCGGGCTCTGATCCGGCGGCCCATCGTGGTCGTACATCATCTGATTCCACACGTTCTCAATGAGGATCATCTGCCCCATGGCCGCCGCCAGGGGCAGGAGCTTGCGGATCTCCTGCCTCGCCCGTTCTTCGATAACGTCCGCCGGTCCGTCGCCGCCGCGGCCGACGACGATCAGCACGCCGCTGCCGCCGGCGGCGTGGGAGACCCGGATGCAATGCTCGATATTGGCACAGCCCTGGGCCCGCTCCTGCTCATTGGCGCTGGTCAGACGCTGCGACCAGTGGGCATGGTTGATGGCGTTGTGGACGAACACGCCGGATTCCCTCACCGCCTCTTGGGCCTGCTCGGGGGTGAACTCCCCGGCCTGGTCGAAATCGACGCCGTCAAAACCAGCCTCCGCCGCCATCCGCAACCGGTCCGCCGCCGACAGTTTCCTGCCGTCCTGCTCCTTAGGGATCATACCGAGCTTACAGGAAAGCAGGATGCGCTTACCCGGCGGCGGGGTCACAATACGGCCGGCCGCGGCCTGCTCGGCGCCTGCCACGTTGATACCTGCCGCGGCCGCGACGGCACTGCCCAGGGCCAGAAAGCCACGACGGTCAAATGAGGATGTTGCATCAGCCTTGGATGGAGTTGTCATAATCGCCCACCTTTCACAAGATATTGCTCACGCGCCGTATTCCCGCGTCAAATCGGCGTTCTGGCGGATCTGGTCGTGATACTGCGGATACATCCCAACGATGACACCATCGGTGGGTTTGAGATTGGCGAAGGCGAACTGGAATGCCCTTCGCACGGCCCCTTCGCTGTCGCAGGATCGCCCGGCGGCCAGGATCTTGAAGCCCAGGCAAGGCGTCTTGACCTGCCGCAGGACCGCCGTCATGCGGGCCGGATCGGCGGCGAAGAACGGCCTTCCAATCTGCGCCGTCACAACCGGCGGCATGGCCTTCAATTCCTCCGGCGTCCGGGTGATATGGTAGAAACACGCCATGAACAAGTCCACCTCCCAACCCTCGTCGGCAACCCGCTTGATGCAATCGGGATTGTGGGCCGAGACCCCGGCCATGACGCCAGCGTCATGGACCTGTTTGACGAAATCGTGGACCTGCCCGCTCTTGCCCTCCTGAAACAGGCGGTCGGTGACGCCTCCATGATGAACGATGGCGATGGACCGCGTGTCCTCGACGACCTGCTTGGCCGGCATCTGGTCCGGGCCGCCCGCGTGAAGGCAGATGAACTGCATCTTTGACCCTTGTTCTCGCAATCTGCGGAAGACCGGGGCCATCTTCTCGGGGTTGCTGAACTGGTGGGTATTGAGGCCCTCGCGTTCACAGGCAGTTAGAAACTCGCCGATTCGCTCAGGCGTGAAATACTCCCGCATGTGCAGGTCCATCACCGGGCCCATATAGGAGTACCCCAGGATGGGATTGCAGCCGGCGATCAGCCGGGTGACTCGGTGGCCGCCCATCTGGATTGTGGGCAGCAATGCCGCCCGGCCGGGTGGGTCGGCGCGGCCGTCATGTGTTTGGCCGAGGACCAGGGCCGAGCCCGCCACGATCCCTGGCACGCGCGCCAGGAATGCCCTGCGTTCAAGATGCCCGTTGGGAGCCATGATTGCCTCCTGAGAAGAATGGTTGTCGGGGTCTACGGTTGAGGCCCTTGATTGAGTACGGTGATTTCGCCCAGCGGGTACCACCCATCTTTGTCACGACCCTTGATGGCCAGCCGCACGACGGGCCGGTCGTTGTCGCGGCCGACGACGCCGACCGCCAGACTGTATCGACCGGCGGGCGTATCGGCCGGCACGTTAAGCCGGTCGGAGACCTCAACCATCGGGCCCGGGGGCAGGTCGGCCGGTTGCTCAAAGAAGGCGTCGGTGAAGGTCTCGACCGAGCCCGGCATCCACTTCTCGACGGTCGTGCCCCCGACGAGGACCGCCTGGTATCCGGTTGTGTTGGCCAGGCGGTATGCAACCCTGTACGGCCTGTAGCAGGGCGCCGAGCCGACATTCTGCCATTTCATGCCCAGGACGGCAGGCTCACCGGCCCGCAGGGTCCTGGGATGTGTCAACTCTCGCAAGACCAGACGGTACCCCAGCCGCCTGAGGAAACGCTCCACCTCCGGCCGCACGCTTTCACCCTCCGGCAGGGGGGCGGATTTATTGTTCAGATAGGAGCCGTGCAGGGCCAGTGCGTAGTTGAATATGAACCGCAACGACCAGCCCTCCTGGACCCAGCGGCGCATATCCCAGCACGTCTCCCACGCTACGGGAGCCGTCTTCCAGAGGTTATCGACGCCCGCCTCGCGCACCAGCGAAGGATAGGCGTCGCACATGTGGCACCAGGTCTTCGAGAATCCTCCCATATCGCCGAGGCAGTCGGCTCGCCATCCGGCGCCCCGCCGGGCCGCGTAGGTCAGACATTCGCGGCCGCCTATCAGCATCAACAGGGGCGTCTTCGTGAACGCCGCATGATAGGCGTCGATGATCTTCTTGCAGTTGTCCGCCGAGGGCATCTTCGCGGACTTGGAACTGCTCATGTGCCACTCGCCCCACCAGCCGACGGTCCCCAGGTCGAGGTGGTCTATGTCGGAATGTCCGTCATATCGCGCGCCCAGCCGCTTGATGAAGTCCAGATGCAGCTCCAGCGTGAAGGGGTCATCGAGATCGGGGATCAACAGGCCCTGCTGATTGCTGTAGTCGGCCGCCAGCACGGCCCCGCCGACGTCCTTCAGCCATGCCGGATGGTACGGCCGACCCGGCGATGTGGAGCAGCACATGACACGAAACGCCAGTTGCTGGCCCGCCCGGCGGGTCTGTTCAAGCACCCCGTCGAGGAATGCGTAGTCGATCTTGCCTTGTTCAGGCTCCAGGACGCCCCATCCCCAGCGGGCGTAGTGGACCGTTGAAGGAATCCAGTCCGGCAGGCTCTTGTCCGCGTCGCGGGTCCTGTGGAAGGTCTGCCACCCCATGCCGGGATTGGCCAGTAACTCATCCGTCTCTTCAAGTGCGACGGTCACCGAGGGCGACGCGGGCTCCGCGGACCGTGCCGTACCGAGCAGCCACGAACACAAGACCCACCCAAGAAGCATCAGGAGGCATCGGGACTTTCGTAAGGACTTCATAGCAGGCTCCTGAATCGGGTCGGATTTCTATGGTCTACGGTCTGCACTCGGCCTCCAGGCCATCCAACAGGAGGTGGTTCACCTCGTGGACTGCGCCGGACAACTCTGCAAGCTCATCGACGGTGACGGCCGACTCGACGTGGCTGAGTATCCGCCGCAACTCCACGGCCCCTCGGATTCGGTCGAGTTGGTTGTTCTGCATGGTATCGAGCACCTGGCGGACCCTCTGAGCCAGGCGGCGGCGGAAGAAATCCAGTTGATCCGCGTTGACGGCTCCCGCGTGGCAGGCCGGCTCAAACTCGTGAAACGCGGTGCAGGCCTTCTGGATGTAGAGCAGGACCATACCCGCGGCCGGCTGGCCCGAAGCAAGGATTCGCACCCACTGGAACTCCTCGTCGCGCCAATGCGGGTCCTGGACCGTCGTATGGTACGGTGAATCGTGTTCATTCGCCATGCCATGATGGTAATCCAATTCGGGGCCGCCCGTCAAACCCCTGTTTGGGCCATTGCACAGCAACAGGATATTGAGGTAGAGTGGTCGCAACTTCTCAAAGCAGAACCCATGGGGATGCAATACCAAATCCCGAATGAAAGGAACAGACTATGTGGGAGCGGACTCTGTCACTGATCTTGTGCATGGCGGCAGTCCTGGTGCTGCCCTCCTGGACCGGCCAAGATGCGGCGGCTTCCGAAGCGACGACTCAGCCCGGTGCGCCGGGGGGCAGGGCCGACATCTCTACCGAACCGATGGAGGCGGACCCCTATGACGCAAGATTATACACGGCGGATCCCACCGTGCGAGCGACGGCCGTCGTCTACGGCCCCGACAACGCGCCGGCAGCGCCCGCGATCGAGGCACTGCCCATGCGGGAAAGCGTCTCGCAATACGGGATCACCTGGACGTTCGAGAAGCCTGCTCTCGCCGGGCAGTTTGTCAACGGCGACTGGTATGTGGTGGGGTCTGTTACCATCGTGAAGATAGAGCCACGCCCGCTGTACGTGGACGAAATCCCGGAACATGAGCTGGATCGGATGGACAAGGAGCGCCCGCCTTCGCAGAGGGTCCGCAATGGCTTCATGCTCAATCCCCCGGCGCAGATGAAGGTTGCCTACGACAGCGGGGTGCGCAACTGGTTCGATCCATCCCTGATTCAGAGGCTGCCGGTGCGGATGCAGCCGGGCGATTCGCTGGTTTCGACGATCAGCATGAAGAAGAACCTGGTGCTCCACGCGCCGCTGCGCAACAAGATCGAGCGGGGCGTCGGCGACGGCAGCCCCATCCGAACGGCGGCGGTCCTGACCTGCGTAAGCGAGCCGCAGTCGGCCGATGCCTTCCGGCCTGCGTTCTGCGACCGCCGGCAGAGAATTTACATGGCCCGTCATCTCAGGCGCGAGCTACTACCTACGGCCGCCGCACCCGCGAACACACCTGATATCCGACTGTACACGCGTTTCACACAGCGGCCGTGGGTGGGAACCGGTTTTTTCGGTTTCGAGGAGCCCGTGGAGAACATGCCGCAGTACGGCCTGGAATACGGGCGGGTGGTCGGCATCGCGGCGTTGTTGCTTTGCACTGATCTTGAAGCGCAGAGGAAGGAACCGCTCCTGCTGAACTTGGTCCAGATCGGGATAGACCTGGGCGGCATGATTCGGGCGGGCCATCCGGGCTGGACGGGCTGGGGCGGGCACGGCAGCGGACGCAAGCTGCCGATTGTCCTGGCCGGGCTGCTGCTGGGCGATGGTGAATTGGCCAACGTGAATCGGTCTTTCCCGAAGGTGAGCTTCGGCGAGGATGAACAGACCGCCTACGGGCCGTGCTGGACCGGCGCGACGGTGGTGTTCACGGGGCATTCCGGGATCGATGCGGCCACGGGCGCCGGGCGTTCACGGGGCTCGGGGTGGGGCCCCTACGAACACACGCCGCCCTCCGAATGGAAGGAGGGGCAGAGAACAAGCGAAAGCTACCGGCGGTGCTGTACGAGCGTCGGATGGGTCGCGCAGGCCCTTGCCCTGCGGCTCATGGGTGCTGAAGAGGCGTGGGCCCACGATGCCTTCTTCGACTACGTGGACCGCTGGATGTACGAGGACGACAGCGAGTTCGTAAAAGCCATTGCCCAGGCGACCGGCCACGACCACGACAAGTCCTGGGCGCGGCAGGGGCAGGCGTGGGACGCCTTTGTCAATGACATGTGGGCCGATCACCGCACGGCCATTGAATCGTTTACGGACGGCTGGAGACGACCCCACGACGATACGTACTACCGCACGGCCATAGAGAGGCTACAGGAGAAATCCCCATGAGATGCCATGTTGCAGCTCGACCGAGAGTCTCAGCTGCCGCTGGATGGTTCTCGAGTGCGGCGCTGATGGTTGTCTGTATTCTGATGCCGCAAGCCGACGGGCCAACGGCGCACGCAGGCCAGTCATCAGCGCAGATTGAGACGGTCGGCCAGCCGCTGCCGCCGGGTGTGCAGGCGATCTGGGACTTGGAGAAGGCGCATCGTCAGGCCACAGGGACTTGCGAGGAAATCTGTATCAACGGCCTGTGGCGGTGGCAACCGGCCGATGCGAAGGAAGGCCCTGTGCCGGAGGGGCATTGGGGGTACTTCAAGGTCCCCGGAGGCTGGCCGGGGATCACCGACTACATGCAGAAGGACTGCCAGACGGTCTATCCGCACCCGGACTGGGCCAACGTGAGATTAGGGGGTCTTAGCGCGGCATGGTATCAGCGGGAGATTACGATTCCCGCGGACTGGACCGAGCGGCGGATTGCCGTATATGCCGAGTACGTAAACTCTTACGCCGCCGTCTACCTCGACGGCAAGGCGGCGGGGGAGATACGGTATCCGGCGGGGCAGGTGGACCTCACGGCCGTCTGCCGCCCGGGGCAGCGACATGTCCTGAGCATCCTGGTTGAGGCGATGCCACTGCAGGCGGTGATGCTATCCCACAGCGACACCAACGCGGCACGGCAGGTCAAAGGCTCGGTGGCGCGGCGGGGATTGTGCGGGGATGTCTACCTGATTGGCACAGGTGGGGGGGCGCGCCTGGCCGATGTGAAAGTCGATACCTCGGTGCAGAAGTGGGAAATCACCTTTGAGGCGGGCTTGAGGGATGTCTCCGCCGATGCGCAATATGCAATGCGCGCCACAGTCAGCCAGAATGGACAGGCCGTCCGGGAGTTCACAGGCAAGCCGTTTCGCGGTGGCGACGTCCGGGACGGACGGGCGAGGTTTACGGAGAGCTGGCGGCCGGAGAGACTGTGGGATACGCATACCCCAGAGAACCAATATGATTTGAGCGTATCGTTGCTGGACGCCGACGGCGAGGTCCTGGATGAGGCGCTGCCGGTGCGGTTCGGCTTTCGGGAGCTGTGGATTGACGGGCGGGACTTCTACCTCAACGGAACTCGCATGTTTCTCTGCGCGGTGCCGTTCGACAACGCGCAGGTCGGCGCCGCCTGGGCATCGTATGATGGGGCCATGGAGAGCATCAGGCGGCTCCAGAGCTTCGGCATCAACGCGGTATACACGCACAATTACGGGTGCGAACCGGGGTCGCATTTGAGTTTCGCCGAGATTTTGCGGGCGGCCGACGACGCGGGGATGCTGGTGGCGTTGTCTCAGCCGCACTTTTCGCACTATAACTGGGACGCGGTCGATGCAGACCGAGCCAACGGCTATGCACGGCACGCGGAATTCTACGTCCGCGCCGCGCAGAATCACCCGTCGGTCGTGATGTACTCGATGAGCCATAACGCCACCGGCTACAGCGACGACATGAACCCGGATCGGATCGATGGCGTCTACGAGACCCGCAACGAATGGTCGCGGCGAAATGCCCGCCGCGCGCTGGCCGCCGAGCAAATCGTCCGCCGGCTCGACCCGAGCCGGATCGTCTATCACCACGCCGGGGGTAACATCGGCTCGATGCACACGAGCAACTTCTACCCGAACTGGGTGCCGATCCAGGAGATGTCCGACTGGTTCGAGCACTGGGCCACGCAAGGCGTCAAGCCGTTCTTCAGTTGCGAATACGGGGCGCCTTTTACGTGGGACTGGGCCATGTACCGCGGTTGGTACCAGGGCAATCGCGAGTTCGGCAGCGCCGCGGTGCCGTGGGATTTCTGTCTGGCGGAATGGAACGCCCAGTTCGTGGGCGACCGGGCGTTTGCCGTCAGCGAGCAGGAGAAGCGGAATCTGCGTTGGGAGGCCGGGCAATGGCGAGCGGGCCGGTTGTGGCATCGGTGGGACTATCCACACCAACTGGGTTCGTCGGACTTTGATGAACGCTATCCGATTCTGGCGGCGTATCTGACCGAGAACTGGCGGGCGTTTCGCACGTGGGGAGTATCGGGCATCTCCCCGTGGGAGCACGGCGTGTACTGGAAGCTCCGCCCGGGGCTGGACCGCAACCGGCGCACCCCGCTGGCGGTGGATTGGGACCGTCTGCAGCGGCCGGGCTTCAGTGCCGACTATCTGGAGCAGCGGTACGAGCGCATGGACCTGGCATACGAGGCGACCGACTGGGTCGCCACGGCCGCCGCCGAGGCCATGATCCGCAACAATCAGCCGCTGCTGGCCTATATCGCGGGCAGCCCCTCGCGGTTTACGAGCAAGGACCACAACTTCCTGCCGGGCCAGACCGTCGAGAAGCAGATCATCGTGATCAATAACTGCCGCCGGACGGTGACGGCCGCGTGTACGTGGACGTTCGGTCTGCCGCAGCCGGTAACGGGCGACCGTGAGGTCTCCGTGGCGACAGGCCGGCAGGAGCGGATCGCCTTGCAGTTCGATCTGCCGGCGGACCTGGCGCCGGGCACGTATGGGTTGACGGCTACTATAAGATTCAGCACGGGGCAGACTCAGGAGGACCGATTCGATGTCCACGTCCTCGGACAGCTCCCCCCGGTCACCGCCTCGGCAAAGATCGCGTTGTTCGACCCCAAAGGCGAGACGGCCGCACTCATGGCCGCGATGGGTGTCCGCTGTCAGTCCATCACCGCGGACGCCGATCCGTCCGGTTATGACCTGCTGATCATCGGCAAGGCGGCCCTGACGCCCGATGGCCCGGCCCCCGACATTGCCGGTGTTCGCAACGGGCTCAAGGTGATCGTATTCGAGCAGACCTCCGAGGCACTGGAGAAACGCCTGGGATTTCGGGTCCAGGAGTACGGCCTGCGAAACGTCTTTCCGCGAGTGGCGGATCATCCCTATCTGGAGGGGCTCGACGAGACGCACCTTCGCGACTGGCGGGGCGAGGCGACGATACTGCCGCCGCGTCTGAACCACCAGCCCAGCGGCAAATACAGCGATGCACCGGTGGTGCAGTGGTGCGGTCTGGAGGTTCCTCGCTTGTGGCGGTGCGGCAACCGCGGCAACGTGGCGTCGGTGCTCATCGAGAAACCGGGTATCGGCGACTTTCTGCCCATTGTCGACGGCGGATTCAGCCTGCAGTACAGCCCGTTGCTGGAGTACCGCGAGGGCAGCGGGATGGTGCTGTTCTGCCAGATGGACGTGACCGCCCGGACGCAGCAGGACCCGGCGGCGATACGCCTGGTGCGGAACATCCTGGCCTGCGTGTCGAACATGACCTATCCCGTCTGCCCGACACGCCGGGCGGTCTACATCGGCGATGCGGCCGGCAGGCGTCACATCGGGAATACGGGCGTCGAGGTTCGCGCCTACGACGGTGATGAGTTGTCGGCGGACCAGGTTCTTATTGTCGGACAGGGCGGCGGAGCGGTTCCGCCCGAACATGCGGCGGCCATTACCGGCTGGCTCAAGGGCGGGGGCCGCTTGCTCGCGGTCGCCCTCGAAAGCGAGCAGGCCAACCGGTTCCTGCCGGAGCCGATTCACACCGTTCGGAGGGAGCATATTGCCGCCTGTTTCCAGACGCCGAGCTTTAGCTCGCCGCTTGCCGGGGTCGGGCCGGCGGATGTGCACAATCGCGACCCGCGTCAGTTGCCGTTGATTGCCGGCGGGGCCGAGGCGGTCGGCAACGGCGTGCTGGCCTGGTCCGGCGCAGTGAATGCTGTCTTCTGTCAACTGGCGCCCTATGACTTCGTCCCGTCATCGCCGCAGCAGCAAAACCTTCGCAAGACCTTTCGCCGGTCGAGCTTCCTACTGACACGGCTGTTGGGCAATATGGGTGTTCGCGGGAAGACCCCGCTGTTGGAGCGTTTCTCCACGCCCGTCGGGGCATCCGCCGACGCCCCGCCGCAGGGCCGATGGACCAGCGGCCTCTACGTAGACCAGCCGAAAGAGTGGGATGACCCTTACCGGTTCTTTCGATGGTGAGCGATTCCCGGGCCGCAGAAGGGCTACAGAGAAAGCCTTCTTGCCTCCGGTTGCATCTGGACAGGGGCCCCGAAATGGTGTATAATGCGACCGTAACTTGGGGCTTCTTTCAGGAGCACGCCCATGAGAAGGCTACAGAGAGCACGCAAGCGGTACCTTGGCCAACCTTCCGTATTCCGGCGGACAGCGCTTTGCGCGGGGGCGGCCGTCGCGGCAGCGATTGGCAGCGGCCTGCACGCCGCCCAACCGACGCCGGGTTCTTCGCCGGCTGCACACTTGTTGCCCGTTCAACAGGACAGGGATTCGGATTTCCTCAGCGACCGGGAGGAGTCGGCCATCGGCTACAGTGCCTTCCGGCCCGACCAGAACGGCAACGAGACTCCCGACGGCATCGAGCTGGCCCAGCGATGCGCCAAGGTCATCGAGCAACTGCCCTGGGATTATGAGATCACGGATCCGAACCAGGTGCACCGGTGGCTGGCCCCGACCTTCGGCATCGAGACCTGTCCGATCTGCGGGATCACGGTCAACATGGGCCCGGCCGGCATCCGCAATCCGCTGCTGGGCCTCGACATCGAGTGCCCGCTGATCGCCGTCCACTACATGTCGCACGGCTCCTTCAGCCACGAAGGCGACGTTCATAGCGGCAGAACGAACGTGCCGCTGCTGCTGCGGACCCTGGGCGTTCGCTATCCCCATGATCCCAATGCCCACGAACTGCCGCTGGATTACGTCGTGGCCCCCGACGGACAGCTTGCGCCGGATGGCAACGACCTGGATGGCGACCTCCTGGCTGACCGCGAGGAGCTGGCGACGGGCCTGAATCTCTACAGCAGTGACCAAAATGAAAACCTGATCCCGGACGGCATTGACCTGGCCCGGCAATGCGCGGAGGTCATTGACGGCCTGCCCACCCGCCAACCCGATGATCCCGGCATGGACGTGCTGCACAAGATTGACCGGTCGCTGAGGGGGATCGAATACTGCGAGGTCTGCGGTGTCGCCTTGAACATGGGCGGCTGGGAGATTGT
>DDXG01000220.1 GCA_002347125.1 Phycisphaerales bacterium UBA2266 | reverse complement strand
GCCCCCCTTTTCAAGCCGTAGGGTTGGGCTCGCCGGACCGATGTTGCTGCGGCTCGCCCCGCCGCCCGCGGCACGGGCATCCGATTCACTTCGCCCAAACGACATACGGCTTATCCAAAGAGCGACAGCGTTTTGGACATTCGGATTTCGAGCTTCGAGCTTGTTTCGTATTTCGTGCTTCGGGCTTCGGATTTCGCCGTAGGGCGTGCCCGACGCGGCGGGCCGCACACGCGGGTTTTGCTGCACGCGAAATCCGAGGGATCTTCCCTATTGACGCTTGACCAACCCAACCGGATAGACCACAATCATGGCTGAATGTTCGAGGCATTCGCATGATGGCGGTTCAAAAGACAGACGTCGAGACTGCGATGATTTACACACATGTCCTCAACCGGGGCGGCAAGGGTGTTAAGAGCCCCGTGGATGATTTGTAGAGGAGAATCGCAGGCGTGTTATACAGAAACCCTATAGCACCCTACTCCAATCGCCGCAGACGCCTTAACCGCCTGTATTCACAAGGCTTATGCCGAACTGAGCGATGGGGTGTTATGCCGCAACTTCGCGGCCCAGAGGTGTTATGAAGAAGCCATATAACCATTGTTAGGCAGCCACACGTCGCTCACTGCATATGCGTTTTCATCTTGGAGCCATACCTGGTTCGCTGGACTTCGTGCCTGACGCGTCGTGGCGGCTGCTGCATCAGCCGCCGTCGCCCTGGATCGAAAATCTTCTCGCACTGCCGATCGGTGTCGTCGCGGCAGCAGCAGTGGCAGCGCTTTGGTTTCTCGTGACGCCGCTGCAAGACATTACGCCCGCAATGTCCCTGCTGACCTTTCTGCTTGCGTTTGCGGGTCTCGTGGTTGTCCACGAGCTTATCCATGCCCTGGTCCACCCGATGGCGGGGCGTTCGCCGCACTCGATTCTGGGCTTTTGGTCATCGTTGGGTTTCTACGCACACTATGACGGCGAGATGAGCCGCAATCGTCTGGCCGCCTGCCTGCTCATGCCTCTGCTCATCATCAGCATCGTTCCGCTTCTTGTGTCGGCTGTCACACGGGTCTCTTGCGGCTGGGTCGCTCTTGTTTCTACCTTCAACGCTCTCTGCGCCTGCGTCGACATGCTGCTGGCAGGCTTGGTTCTCATTCAGATTCCAGCCACTGCGATTGTCCGCTTCAAGAGCTGGAGGATATACTGGAGAGAGCCTGACACATTGGCCGCCTGACCATGCGCTGCAGCGAACCCGGCGTAGGGGCGTGAGGGAGGGGCGTGACGGACAGCCACCCGTTTCTCGGTCGGCAACGCGCACTGACAATTCGTGCAAATCCGCGTGAAGCCACACTTCTGATTCTGCCGCTGGTTGCCCGTAACGCGAGAAACGGCCCCCTCGCGGCCGCAGGCCGCTTCAACCGACAAAATGCTAGATTTTAACGACTCTCGACTCACAAGCCACTCGCTAACGACTATGGACCCTTAACGAGCCGCCGGTCAATGGGCTGTCCGCCCGGGCTAATGCCGCGCCTCCGCCAACGGTGGTGAGAAGCGCCCGCCCGGCTATGCCGGGCGACCGGGCCACCGGAATTTCCTGGACGAGCCGCGAGCACCGTCGATAATCACCGCTTGCCCCAATGCCACCGAATGTCCGCAATACGCAATGCAATATTCGAACGACACAATACGACATGTGAAGCGCGAACGACGAAATACGACGCAATGGTCTACATCAAACTCATCCTGACGGCCTTGTTCTGGGGTGGCACGTTCATCGCCGGGCGGATGGTCTCCGCGGATCGGCCGCCCGCGTCCGTCGCGTTCCTGCGGTTCGCCGTGGCCTCGGTCTTTCTGCTGGCCCTGACCCTCAAGGTCGAACGCAGGCTACCGCGTATCCTGCCGTCGGACATCATTCCCATCATCCTGCTGGGCGTAGTAGGCATCGCCGCTTACAACATCTGCTTCTTCAAGGGCCTCCAGCTCATCGAGGCCTCCCGCGCGTCGCTCATCATCGCCACCTGCCCGATCTTTATCACCCTCTTTTCGGCCGCGATCTTCAAGGAGCCTCTCAGCGCCATGCGGCTCGCAGGCATCGGCCTGTCGGTCATCGGGGCCATGACCGTCATCTCGAAGGGCCACATCCGGCAGCTGTTTTCCGGCGGCGTCGGCCTGGGTGAATTACTGATCCTCGGCTGCGTCCTGTGCTGGACGGCCTACTCGCTCATCGGCAAGCCCCTCATGCCGCGACTCTCGCCGCTGACGCTCGTGACCTATTCGTCCCTGATCGGCGCCGCGGGCCTCGCCGTCCCGGCCGTCGCCGAGGGCCTTCACCGCCATATCACCGACTACTCGGCCGCCAACTGGGCGGCGGTCGTGTACCTGGCCGTCTGCGGTACGGTCATCGGGTTCGTCTGGTTCTACCAGGCCATCAAGGCCATCGGCCCGGCCCGCGCGGGCCTGTTCATCAACTTCGTCCCCGTCTGGGCCATCGTCCTGGCCGTTCCCCTGCTCGGCGAACCTGTGACGATCTCCCTGCTCATCGGCGCCGCCCTCGTCATCACGGGCGTCTGCCTGACCAACCGAAGGAAGTAAAGCGACCCGGCCGTCAGCGCCGCGCATTCGCCGACAATGAGCACAAGATACGGCATCAGGCGCGTCCGCGTGGGCAAGAATCCCGACATACATCGGGACCCACTCTATGTCTGCGCCCTATCTCCGCCTGTAGGTCCTATGCAATAAGGCGGTGTTGCCGAGGGCGGCGCCCTAAACGCAATACGCAGCCCCCGATGCGCAACACGGACTACGGTTCGCAGGCGGCCGCCGGTTCCATGCCGCAATCCAGCCAGGACAAAGCCATGAGGCCAAAGTCATTGAAGTCCACGCGGCAGTCGCCGTTGACGTCGCCGGCCGGCGGGGCCGTGCAGGCCGCCGCATCCACCGCATCGAGCACCGTCGCGTAGATATTCCACCGCCCCGAACGATTATCCTGCCAGACAACCCGATTGCCGCTGACGGCCGGGTTGATCTGTGAGGCCGAATGGCTCGTGATCCGGAACTCCCGCCGGGTCGTCAGATTGTAGCCGTAGATGTCCCAGTTGCCGTGGCGATTGTCCTGCCAGACGACGATATGTCCCGATATGTCCGGGTTCTCCTGGCCCGCCGGGTCGGACACAATCGCGAACTCCACGGGTTCGCCGTCGCCGGACAGGTTCGCGCCGCGAATATCCCAGTCGCCGAACCCGTCGTCCTGCCAGACCACGATGTCCCCCCAGATCGCCGGGTTCCTCTGGTCGCCGGCAAACGCCGCAACCGCCTTCTCCGTCGGCTTGTTCCGCAGCCGGATATCGGCCGCGTAGATGTCCCAATCGACAAAGTAATCGTCTTCCCACACCACCGTGCGGTCGTATATGGCGGGCGTCTGTTGATTGTATAGCGGAATCGAGACGGCGAATTCCATCGGGATATCCGGGTATGTCACATCGGCCCCGTAGATGTCGTAGTCGCCCGAGGCGCCGTCCTGCCAGACCACGGTATTACCGTAGATCGCCGGCATCACTTCGTCATTGCCGATAATCCCCGACACCGGGTAGATCGCGGGCGCGTCGCGGTCGCTGATATCGGCCAGCATGATGTCCCAGTCGCCGGAACCCGTTTCCCCGAAGTACTCCTGCCACACGACGCTGTCGGCGCAGACGGCCGGACGCTGCTGGCGGCTCGTGTTCCCGATGACGTGGTGCCACACCTGGCAGGGATCGTTGATATCCACTACGTGGACATCGTAGTCGCCGCCGGCGGCGGACTGCTGCCAGACGATCACGGTCCCGTCGATATCCGGATACTCCTGGCCCGCCGTCGCGGGAAAGACCGCGAACTCCGCCGCCGTCGCCGCGGCGGCCACCAGGCCCGTGAGCACTATCCCGACCACCATCACACCCGCCGCCGATATGCCGCCCGACCTTTTCATCTGTCTACTCCTTGTCCAACGCTTTACATCACCTAAGAATAAGGGGGACGGACTACTCATGGTCGTCCGCCCCCCATCAGCAGAGCTTAGAGTATCTGCAACAAGCGGTCAAGGTCTCCGGTCGCCCGGCCGGCCCCCCTGATCGGCCGGGTCGCCTGCGGAGCCATCACCGCTCGAATCACTACCTGAATCGTCGCCGCGGTTGCCTATCAGACGCAGCCTTGACTGGATCTGCTCGAGCAACGCGAGCTGCTCCTCGGTCAGCACGTCCAGGATCGCCTGATGCGCCTGTTCCATGATGGCCCGTCTGGCCTCGGGCGTATCGGCGCCCTCGGCCGCGATCCTGGCCGCCTCACGGATGGCCGCGATGGCCGCCAACTGCTCCTCGGTCAACTCCAGACAATCCAGTTGAGCCGGCAGTTGGAGCCTCGGTCGGTCGGGCCGGCCGTCGCCCATCAGCCCCTGCAATTGCTCAAGCTGCTCATCGGTCAGCACCGTCAGGATCAGCTCGTGGGCGTCCTGCATAATCTGCCGTTTTTCCTCGGGCGTCTCGGCCGCAGCCGCGGCGGCCCTGGCGTCGGCGAGCGTCTGCTGGATGAAGTCCGCCTGCTCCGGCGTCAGGTCCAGACAGGCCAGCATCCCGGGCAGGCCCGGGCCGCCCAGGCGATGGCGCTGCGGGTCCGGCAGCAGGTTCATAATCTCCTCGAGCCTGGCGAGTTGCTCTTCCGTCAGGATGCCCAGGATCGCCTCGCGGGCCGCCTCCATAATCGCGCGGCGTTCCTCGGGGGTTGTGGCCTCCTGCATCGCGACCCTGGCGGCCTCCATCGTCTCACGAATGAACTGCTGCTGCTCCTCGGTCAACTCCAACGCCTGCCAGATCCGAACCTTCATCCGATTCTGTAATTGCTCGCCCTTGGGTCCCAACATGCCGTCCATCTGTCCGGCCTGCTCATGGGCGGCCCGGAGCTGGGCCTGTTGCTCCTCGGTGAGCAAGGCGCGGATGCGGCTGCGTAACTGGATTCTGGCCTGGAGCCGAACCTCGGCGAGGGCTTGCTGCTGTTCCGGCGTCAGGTCCAACGTATCGAGCAACCCAACCGTCCCGCTCAGCAAGGCGGCCGCCTCATCGCCGGTGTCGTCGCCGGTGTCATCCCCGGTATCGGCATCACAATCGCGGTCGCGGCGCTGCTCGGCTGTGTTTCGGGCCTTGGGATCCCGCAACCGTGAGCGGTCCTGGGCGGGTCTGTCCGGGTTGTCCTGGCTGATTCGATCACGGTCCCGGTCGCGGTCCTGGACCTGGTTGCCGGCCGGGCGCTCACGTTCGCCGATGAGGTCCTGGATCTGTTGCATTGCACGCTGATAGATCGCGCGTCTCTCCTGCGGCGTCTCGGCCTCGGCCGCCTCCTGACGCGCCGCTTGGTAAATCGCCTGAATCTGCGCCCGAAACGCCTCGGTTAGAACGGCTCCGCTGCCGGAACCGTCGCCGCTGCCGGCGCCACTCTGGCCCGCCAGCGACGTACCGCAACCTATCAGTAGAATCGCCGCTGTTATCAGTATTCGCTTCATTTCGTGAATCTCCTTTCGACAGCTTGCAGGCAACACCACTTGCTCAACTGAATCCACCGCCGGGCTCCGATGCCCCAGAAACCACACCTTCCGACAAAGAGCCCACAGTCCGAGGATCCCCGGCGGCCTGGATTCACCGTAAAGTGCCACCACTGGGAGGCCCCATAACGCAGTAATCGTGTTTTTTGTGATTTTTCTGCCCCTCGACACCGCACAGCCGGGGTGGGTATCATGGCGGCAACGACAAGAATGCCCACTTGGAGGACGCTGACATGCTGTTGCACAATCGCCCAGTCGTAATCACCCTCGTGGTGGCCCTGCTGGCTCCGGCGCTGATCGCAGCCGAACCCGAAGGCATCCAGCCGCCTGCGAACGCCCCCGTACCGCAGGGCCCCGGCCTGGCGGCCAGGTATCCCGGCGACGAAGGCCTCGAAACTGACCCGGCCGTGCTGTTTCTGGAGGACTTTGAGACCGGCTCGCCCCAGGAGATCGGCGAGCGTTGGGGCCAGATATACAGACCGGAGAACGCCGGCCTCTCCGACGACATCCACGCGCGGTCTCCTGGCCTCAAGTCCATTCATATCAAGGATAACGGCCATCTCTTCACGCACACCCGCGGGGTCGATACGTTCTTTGCACGGTTTTACGTCAAGTTCCACCCGAAGACCGGCTACATCCATCACTTTGTGCATATCGTCGCGGACCGCACGCCCACGCCCTGGCCCAAGGGCGGGGCGGGCGAGACCCCGCCCGGTGATGCGAAGTTCTCCACGGGCATCGAGCCGACCGGCCGCTGGGGCAAGTTCCCCCCGCCGGGGGTGTGGAACTTCTACACCTACTGGCATGAGATGGAGACCAAGTGGGGCTCGGTCTACAACGGCATCCAGGAGCCCATCGAGCCCGGCCGCTGGTACTGCGTCGAGGCCATGCTCAAGGCCAATTCCACGCCCGAGGCCCATGACGGCGTGCAGGCTTTCTGGGTCGATGGCAAGCTCTACGGCTACTTCGACGGCTTCCGCTGGCGGACGACGGACAAGCTCAAGATCAACTCCTTCTGGCTGCTCTATTACAACACCGAGCAGCCCGCACAGCACAACAACGACCCGACGCCCGAATCCCGCGTCATGGAGGTCTGGTTCGACGATATCGTCCTGGCGACCGAGTACATAGGCCCGGTCCAAGGGGCGCCGAAGGCCGGCAAGAAGAAGGCCGCCCCCTCAAGAAGCGCCCTGCTGACGGCCGGGCTGCTTATCGCTGAACCCACGAAGACCGCCTTCAAGGCCGACTTCGCGTCAGGTCCGTCGGGATTCAAGGAGGGCCGGGTGGCCACGCATGACGGGGCGGCCGTCTACGAATTCGGCTCGAAGGGGGCGTCGAACTGGAACACGTTCAGCGTCGATGTTACCGACGCCACCACGGTCCGCTTTCGCATCAAGCCGACGGCCGACGTCTCCGACTTGCAGGTCCTCATCTGGTCCGACAAGGCCAATGACAACTGCCGCATCCGCCTGGGCGCCGTGAGGAAGGACCAGTGGCGGACCGTTGAGTTTCGGGCGATCGAGGCCCGCGTCGGTTGGGATATGAAGGGCAAGAGCCTGGAGGGGGATGTGCTGAGCAACGTGAAAATAGCCCCGGACGGCCCGGCGGATGCGAGGTATCTGCTGAGCGACTTCGAAGTCCGCGAGTAGGAGCTGTAGCCACAGATTTCACAGGTTACACAGATTGATGAACAACGAATCAGATCAAGTTGCATTCGTATGATGTCACCGGCCCCTTGTCATGCTGAGCGAAGTGAAGCATCTGGGCGGCGACCAGCAGCCGATTCCAATCCTATGCCCAGACCCTTCGCTTTGCTCAGGGTGACAATATTTGACCTGCATCTGTGTAATCTGCGAAATCTGTGGCTGACAGTCAGTTAGACCCGCGGGCGACAAACTATGGCCGCCAATTGCGCTGTCTTTCTCCGTGGAACGTGCGGACTTCGTAGCCGAACTTGCGTTGGGAGCGAGGTTCGAGCGTCAGGGTGAACTTGACCGTGTCCAGGTCCACCTTCTCGTAGGCGTCGTGGTCGCCGCTGGGTTTGAGGGTCCAGTATTGCGTCGGGAAGTTCCGCTGGATTTCGATCTTCGCCGGGACATCCCGCGTGTTCTTGACCGTCACCTCGAACGTGTGGATCTCATCCCAGCCGGAGACGTTGCGCTGATAGTCATAGGTGTAGTTATCCGTGGCGAAGGCCATCAGCTTCGGCTCGACCACGACATCGCTGACCGCGCCGATATTCAGCTCCACGTCCTGATCCACGGGGATGTACTTGAATTCGGACTGGCCCGTATACGATAGATGGCCGCGTTCGCCGACATCGCGGTAGACCTTCAACGACCCGCCGGGAATCGGCGTCTGGCCCAGCTTGTGCTCGGTGTCGTTCTTGAAGCTCAGGAACCGCACCACCGCGTCGCCGTAGCGCTCCTGCTCATACTTGAAGAGGTTGATCACAGGGACCTGGTCGGCCTCGAAGCTCACGAGGCGCTTCGACCAGCCGGTCGGAATCGTCTCGGTTCCTTCAATTGTATAAAGGAAGTACTCGCTGAGGCCCTCTTTGGTCACCTTCTTGGCGGCCAAGGAAGACCGCCCCGCCAGGCCGTACCGTTCGAGGCTATCCTCCATGAGCCCCCGTGTTCGTTCACCGCGCACGCGAAACTCCACCATCCGCTCCTGCGGGCCTTCTCCAGGACGCTCGTAGGGGTACTGCCGCCGGGCCAGGGCGGCGATCTCATCGAGCAGGTGGACCTGGCCGACGATCAGGCGGACCTGGGCGTTTTCGTAGTCCTCGCCGCTGTTGTTCGTTACCACAACGTAGCCTTGCAGCCGCATGGTCTTCTCATCGGGCGTCAGCGTGCCCATGTAGAACGCACGCCACGACAGACCACTCGTCAGATACGAAATCTCCATCGGGGCCTGGCCGCTGGCGGCGCTGCGGACGTTCCAGACGCCCAGATTCTGCACCCGCGGCGGGTAGACCAGCTCGGCGATGTCGACATCGGCGGCGCTATTCAAGGGCCGCATCTCCAGACTGGTCGGGTCGATCAGCGTGTTCTCCCACGAGAACTGGAGCCGGTTGACGCCTTCCTTGAG
>DDXG01000291.1 GCA_002347125.1 Phycisphaerales bacterium UBA2266 | reverse complement strand
GGCGGTCATGACGACGCCGGCGCCGAGCGTCGTTGTCAGACGTATCTTGTTCGTTTCGGTGGTGTTGATCTCGAACTGCCGACCGGTCTTGCCCACGCTGTAGACATTGGCGGAGGCCAATGCGTTCTTCTGGTCCACACCGACTTTCTGAATGCGCTTCTCGACGTCTTCGCGGGTCAGGGCGGAGCCCTCCTTGAGGGTGATTTGCACGCTGGTGCCGCCGGTGAATTCGATGTCGTACTTACTGTTTCGGCTGTCGTCGCGGGAGAAGAACGCGAACAGGCCGGCGGCGATAAGCAGCAGGGAGATCACCATGAAAACAGGCCGCAGGCCCATCCAGTTAACATTGGGCTTGTGGATGAGATTGAGCATGACGATGCGGTCCTTGACGACGCCCCGGGACAGCAGGACGTCGAAGATGACGCGCGTGACGAAGAGCGCCGTGACCATACTCGACGCGATGCCGATCATGAGGACGATGGCGAAGCCTTTGATTTCTTCGGACGCCACGAAGTAGAGGATGGCGGCGGTGAGGAAAGTGGTGACGTTGGCGTCGATAATCGTCCAGAGGGCCCGCTGGTAGCCGTTGCCTATGGCCACTCGCAGGGATGATCCCTTCTGCTGTTCCTCGCGGATGCGCTCAAAAATGAGGACGTTGGCGTCGACGCTCATGCCGATGGTCAGGATGATACCGGCGATGCCCGGCAGGGTGAACGTGGCCCGCAGACCGGCCATGACGGCCAGAATGAACAAGACGTTGAGCAATAGCGCGACGTCGGCGACGGCCCCGGCGCACAGGTAGTACCCGAGCATGATCAGGACGACGACGCCCAGGCCGATATAGCCGGCGCGGATGCCCTGCCTGGCGTTGTCGGCGCCGATGGACGGGCCGATGGTGTTGACGGAAATGGGCTGCTCGATCAGCCGGGCGGGCAGAGAGCCGGCGTTGAGCTTGTTCACCATGTCGTCGACTTCCTCCTGGGTAAAGGTGCCGGTGATCTGTCCTTCGGTACCGATCTTCGACTGGATGGTCGGGGCGGAGATGGCGAGGTTGTCCAGGAGAATGCAGAGGGGCCGTCCGATGTTCTCGCCCGTGACGGCCGAGAAGAGCTTCCCGCCGCGGGGGTCGAGGTAGAACTGAATCGCACGGCGGCCCATCTGGTCGGTGGAGGGATTGGCCTTTTCGAGTTTCCAGGGCTGGGTCCCGGCGCCGTGCAGGAGACATTCCTTGGGGCTGTTGGCGGCCAGGACATACCATCTGCCGCCGAACTCGCCGGTAATCGTCTCATTTTCCTGCGCGTCGCGGGCGCGCCAGCCGCGGCCGCCTTCGCCGGGCCGTTCGATTTCACACCAGACGTACTTACTGTCGGATGCGTAGGTGGGTCCCTTCTCCCTGAGGAGTTCCTGATAACGGCGCATGGCGTCCATGTCAACGTCCGGGTGGCCCTGGGTGGGCAGGATGCGGAATTCGAGGATTCCGGCGCCTTTGAGCATTCGCTGGAGATCGCGGGGGTCGTCGAGACGGCCCTGGTAAGGACGGTATGCGTCGTAGGCGGCGACGACCTTCTGGATGATGTCCCTGCGTTCAGGGAACTGGGCCATCAGCGCTTCGATGCCCTCTCGCCGCTTGATGTCCTTGGCGTCCAGTTCAAGGATCTTCTCGATCTGGTCTTCACTGAGGATGAGGTTGTCGAGTCTCTGACGGGCTTCGCGGTATTGGCGGTTCTTGCCGGTCTGCGTGTCCGTCAACTGGTTGATGGCGGCAGTGCGCTGGGCGTAGGCCTTGACGTACTCGACGACAAGGACGACATTGTTGGGGTCGCCGGCGAGGTCGTTGGCGTCGCCGACGAAGGTCCGGACGGCCTGCTGAAGTCTCTCGTCATCAAGGCCGGCCCACTCGGCGCGGCGGCTGTCGATGCCAGTGACGTCGAGGTTGGCGTCGCTGATGCGGCGCGCCGCCTCGGCGAGGCCTGCGTCGAGGCGATCACGCATGTCCTGCAGGGCCTTTCGCTCGTCATGGACTTTGGCCAGGGTATTGAGTATTTCGGCGCGGTTGGGATCGCCTGCGGCGAGCCGTTCGAGTTCGGCAGCCCGCTCGTCGGCGGGCTTCTGCAGGGACCGCAGTATCCTGGCGGGGCTGACGTTCTTTTCAAGCAGCTCGCTGAGGGCGTTCTCGTAGGCCTGTCGCTTCTCGCGGGTATCGGTGCTGGCCAGGGGCATCTGAATCTCGAATCGGGTGTCGCCCTGGGGCCGCCAGATGAGGTTCTGGATATCGGTAGGGTCGACCCGGCGGCGAAGCACGGTGATCATTCTCGCGGCCAGCCCGTCCCGCTGTTCGTCCTCGAGGCCCTGGGCGTCGATCTCATAGATGAGGCTGGTGCCGCCGGCCAGATCGATGCCGGGCTTGAGCTTCTTGTCGGGCGGATACAACTTCACAGCGGCAAGGGCTGCGGCGAGGATGATCAGGACCAACTTCCACGTCAGATTCTTGTTCATGTGTACGTCCTCTGGTCTGGGCAAATAGGCGATCGCGCCGAGAGCGGCAATGAAGCTGCTATTCCTTCGACAGGTTCTTTCCGATGGCGCTGGCGACGACGCGGATCTTCGTATTATTCGATTCGTCCACCTTCAGAATGACTTCTTCATCTTTGATGTCCACAACGGTGCCGATGATGCCGCCGATGGTTCTGACCTTGTCGTTCTTGGCCAGCGTCTGGACCATTTCCTTATGCTTCTGCTGCTGCTTGCGCGGGCCGCGAAACAGAAGCATGTACATAATGACGAACAGGAAGATGAAAGGCAGGTACCCAAGCCAGCCGGGTCTGTTGGCGGGACGGTCTGCGCCGGCATCGTTAATGTCGGCGGGGCCGGCCGGTACGAGGGTTCCGGACTGACCGGATTCCTGGCCGGCGGGAACGGCTTCGACGACGTCGGCCCCGTCATCGGCGGCCGCAGCGAGTATCCACAGATTTTTCATGGGCGTTAACCTTTCAAGGGTCTTTGGCGTAAACGGCATAAACTACACGACATGCGGCTGCTTGTCAAACTCCAAGTGCCCGACAATGACGCCGAGAAAGGGCCTTTTTCGCACAGGGGGCTACATGGAGAGCCTCAGGTACTCTTCCAGACGGCCCGGGGCCCACTCGGCGAACGTGCCGGCACCCAGCCGCCTTCGAATTTCGGCCATCAGACGCTGGTAGAACCGCAGGTTGTGCAGAGACAGAAGGATGGGCCCGAGCATCTCCGACACGTTGAAGAAGTGTCGGATTGCCGCACGGCTGAATGTCCGGCAACAGTAACAATCGCAGCCGGCCTCAATGGGGCCGCCGTCGCAGGCGTGGGCACTGTTTCGCAGACGAAGCGGGCCGGCCTGGGTGAAAGCGTAGGCGTTTCGCCCGTTGCGAGTGGGCAAAACGCAATCGAACATGTCGACTCCGGCCATGACACAGGCGATAATATCGGACGGGTTGCCGACCCCCATGAGGTATCGAGGGCGGTCGAGGGGCAGCACGGGCATTGTATGTTTGACAGTGTCGATCATGTGTTGATGGCCCTCTCCGACGCTCAGGCCTCCGATGGCGTAGCCGTCGAAGCCGATTTGAACGAGCTGCGCGGCGCAGCGGGTCCGCAGGCCAGGGTCGATCCCCCCTTGGACAATGGCAAAGAGCATCTGCTCAGGTCGGTTGTGGGCTTTTCTGCATTGCTCGGCCCAGCGGAGGGTCCTACGAACCGCCGTCTCCAGCAGAGGCGGCTCGGCGGGAAACGGCGTACACTGGTCGAAACACATGATAATATCGGCCCCAAGGCGATTCTGGATGCTTGTGGCCGCGGCGGCATCGAGGTAGACCCTGGCCCCGTCCACATGGCTGGCGAACTCGACGCCCTCGTCGTCGATGCGGACGAGGCTGTTGAGGGAGAAAACCTGGTAGCCTCCACTGTCGGTCAGAATAGGACCTCGCCAGGCCGACAGGGCGTGCAGGCCGCCCAACCGCTCGACGACTTCAACGCCGGGGCGAAGCATGAGATGGTAGGTGTTGGCCAGCATGATGGAGGCGCCGGTGGAACACAGTTGCTCTGGGGTCAAGCCCTTAACCGTACCGCACGTTCCGACAGGCATGAAGACGGGCGTCTTGACAATTCCGTGGGGGGTGGTAAGGCGTCCCAGGCGGGCGCGCGTTGTCGAGTCGGCGATTTGAACCTCGAAGTGCCCCATTCTCAGTAGAGCCTGACAAGCTTGGCGTTTGGGTAGTAGTGCAGGAGTATCTGCTCGGCGGTCTTCTCCTGGCGGGCCATGCCCTGTACTCCGCATTGGCACATACCGACGCCATGGCCCCAACCGCGGCCGCCCAGGAATTCCCATTGGTCGGCGTTTTCGTGGATATCAAAGGCGGTGCTTCGCAACTGTCGGCCGGATGAGTCCAGCGAGAGCCTGAAGTCCTCGCCACGGAGGTAGTCGACGCCGTTCTCGCCGCGCAGCTCCACACGGGTAATGCGTGAGAACCTGTCGTACCGGCTCAAATCGGCGGCCGCGATCGCCGTGATCCGGCCGAGGCGGCGGAACCTCGGGTATCTGGCGACGAGCAGTTCGGTGACGCGGGCCTTGTCCATGCGGACGACGGGCCAAAAGAAAGACTTGGGCTTCGCTACATCCTTACAGTAGGGGCAAGGCACGCCGACGAGGGCGGAGAACGCCTCGCCGAAGACGTTCTCACAATCCTCCGTGTGCCCGCCGCAGGTCGAACTGTAGTAGGCCGGGAAGAGGTCCATGGCCCCGTCCTTGTTGGGGGCGGCGAGGACCATTCCGCGTGTCTGATTGACGGCGTCCCAGACCCTTTCGGTCTCACCGTCGACGCCCTTGTAGACCTGGCTGGCCTGGGTGCGGCTGAGGTCCCAGGTTCGCCCCTTACCGAAACGCCGCTTGGTGTAGAGGCAATAGGTTCTTGCGGCGACGGCCTGGGCCTGGAGCGCGGCCGGCTCCCAGTACTGAGGCATTTCGGCGCCGACGACGCCGGCGAGGTAGGGTTCGAGGGGGACCATGTTGATGGCGTCGAGGGTACGGCCGTCGGGGTTGACGGATATTCGCAACTGGCCGCGATGACCACTGCCATCGATCCCGATGATGTGGGGCGGGTCGGGCAAAATGTCGACTTCGAATGCGTGTATGGGCAGGTCGGCGATGCTGATGCGGCCGGCGATGACGGATACCTTCATGGGGCCGTCCTGGCGGGTGAAGGTCTGGGGTGGGCCGGAGGCGCCGGTGGCAGCGACCGCAAAGCCGGTATCGAGCGAGAGGTCGAATCCGAGGGCATCGTTGATGAGCAGGACGCGGACCCAGTATGCGGAGGCCGTGTCCATCTGCGGTGTGGTGGCGGGCGTATTCCGCGGTTTGCAGCCAGCGGCGGCCGGGAGCATCATGACCAAGGCCGAGATTACGATGAACCGCGCTGCCGACGACGTATACCTCGTGCCACGGCATTGAGGCGGCCGGGCTGTTGAGGCCGCGGGCGTGATCGGCCCGGCGCGCCGGGGGCTATGGTTCAAGAGGGATTGGCACTCGCGGCCCAGATGCTTGCCTGTGCTCAGCAT
>DDXG01000076.1 GCA_002347125.1 Phycisphaerales bacterium UBA2266 | reverse complement strand
GCTGGACAACGGGGTGATTCCGCGCTGCCACCTGGAGGATGTGACGCGGGCGGACTACGAGGGTCTGGTGCTGCCGTTCGCGGCCGAGTTGATGAAGCTCAGCGAGCAGTACGGCCGGCCGGTCAAGATCCGCCTGTGCGACACGCTGGGATTCGGCGTGCCGTGGCCGGGCGTGGCGCTGCCGCGGAGCATCCCCAAGATGATTCACGGGCTGCGGCGGATCGGCGTGCCGGGCGAGCGGCTGGAGTGGCACGGGCATAACGACTTGCACAAGGTCGCCATAAATGCCGCCACGGCCTGGCTTTACGGCTGCTGCGCGGCCAATTGCGCGATCTTCGGCAGCGGCGAGCGGACGGGCAATCCGCCGCTGGAGGCCCTGGTTATCGAACATGCGCAGCTCAAGGGTATGACACCGGGGGTCAATTACGCGGCGATCACGGAACTGGCTCAGTACGCGCAGAAGGAGCTGGGGTTTGCCATCGCGCCGAACTACCCGCTGGTGGGCCAGGATTTCAACGTGACGCGGGCGGGGATTCACGCCGACGGGCTGCTCAAGAACGAGGAGATATACAACTGCTTCGATACGCTGGCGCTGCTCAAGCGGCCGGTGGGCGTCGCGCTGACGGACAAGAGCGGCGCCGCGGGCATCAAGCACTGGATCGAGTCGCGCTTCGAGATCGAGATCGCCAAGCACGACCCGAAGGTCATTCGGATCAAGGACCGGATCGACGCGGAGTACGCGGCCGACCGGATTTCCGCCATATCCGACGATGAGATGATGGCGTGGACGAAGGAGGCGTTCGGCAGGGACCTGCCGCCGCTGCGGTGATTTACCACTAAGACACGAAGGCACTAAGAAGAAGGTGGACTTTAAGAAAACCACAGAACAAGAGGAGTTGGTTGCTGAAAAAGTAGTCAATGCCGCCTATAAAGTTCATAAGGCATTGGGTCCTGGTCTCTTGGAAAAAGTATATGAGGTTTGCTTTTGTTATGAACTAACGAAAGCGGGACTTTCGCATCAAACGCAGGTCGTTTTACCCATCTATTATGACGGCGTCAAATTGGACGAAGGTTTTCGGCTCGATGTTTTAGTGGAGAATCTCGTTATATGCGAGTTAAAGGCGGTAGATGAAATGAGTCCTGTGTATACCGCGCAAGTCCTGACATACATGAAATTGACGGGAAAGCGACTTGGCTTTCTAATTAATTTCAACGTGCCCGTTATTAAGAATGGTATCAAGCGCATGATCCTATAGTCCTTAGTGTCTTAGTGCCTTCGTGGTGAAGCACGTGGTTAAGGAAATAAAGATAAGGGCGGTGCTGTTTGACCTGGGCGAGACGCTGCTGGACTTCGGCAGGTTCAGCACAACGCGGATCTTCCGCGCGGGCGCGCGGGCGTCCCATGCGTACCTGCGGAGTCTGGGTCAGCGCGTCGGGCCGTTCGAATGGTACTGCTGGAAGAACCTGCTCATTCTGCGGCTGCGGGTGCTGGTCTCGAGCATCACGGGCAACGACTTCGACGCCTTCGCCCTGTTGCAGCGGGTGGGCCGTCGCAGGGGGATCACCCTGACCGACGAGCAGTGGCGGGAGTTCGCGTGGCGGTGGTATGAGCCGCTCGGCCGCCTCGGCCGGGTCCAGCCCGACACGCCGTCGGCCCTGGCGGTCCTGCGGGATGCGGGCCTCAAGCTCGGGATTGTCTCCAACACGTTCGTCAATCGCGAGTCGCTGGAGCGGCACATGGAGCAATTCGGGATACTGGAGTATTTCCCGGTGCGGGTCTACTCCTACGAGCATCCCCGCCGCAAGCCCTATCCGGGGATTTTTCAACGGGCGGCGGAGCTGGTCGGCGAGCCCTTCGAGCGGATCGCCTTCGTGGGCGACCGGATCGACAAGGACATCCTCCCGGCCCTGAGATTAGGCATGACCGCCATCCTCAAAACCGCCTACACCAACGCCGGCAAATCCCCGCCCCGAGGCGTCCACAGAATCACCCACCTGGCCGACCTGCCCGTTCTCATCGACGAACTGAACGCCGCCGCAGCTTGCTGCGGATAGTCTTGCGCCAACAAAGCAGGAATGCGATTGACTGAGCCGGTGAGGGAGTTTAAGCTAACAGTCGGTAGAATGTAGGTTGGACAGGAGCCAAGTATACTTCTGGCTCTGCGATTAGATAGCAGTACTGCTATGATACGACGTCGATGGCCGCAATGGTGGGACTGGGAATCGTGATATGAGTCATCCGTATTTGGAAGTGACGTTTCGGCATGGGCGGCCAATGGCGGCGTACTACTATTTGCCGCGCCGTCCGAAAGACAAGAGTCAGCGTACCCGGCGAGTTGAGCCTGGGCTTGTGATCGATTTTTCCCCGGACGGCAGGCCGATCGGGATTGAAATTACAGCGCCGGACAAGCTCACCTTGGCCGCGTTCAATCGAGTGCTTCGAGAGCTTGGCCTTCGGCCGTTGAAACGAGCTGATCTGGCCCCCGTCATCGCGGCATAGAGAAGACACGGTAGCCGTAGGGTGGGGCGATTGCGATTGAACGGATTGCGGAGCTGCCGGGGCTGATTCAAAGGATCGATGAGATGTAAGAGTTCATAAAGCATTAGGCATAGGGCAAGAGTATAGGTGAAAAACTCGTGTGTCATGCGTCGTAAGTCTATGGTCTTTCGGAGAGCCATACCGAATGAGTCGTGATATTGCTTATCAGATGTGTATCAATCCAGATTGCGGGGCGACCTTTGACACCGGCCAGGCGATTTTCGAGTGCCCGAAGTGCGGCGAATTGCTCGATATACGGTATGAGTGGGACCGCATCGAGGTCCCCAGGCGGATGAGCGACTTTGCGCGACGGTGGGCGAGCCGGGACCACAAGCTGGATTTCTCCGGCGTGTGGCGGTTCCGCGAGTTGATCGCGTTCTGCGACGATGCGCACAAGGCGACAGTCGGCGAGGGCCAGACCATCCTGCAGGCCAACGATGGGGTGGGCGAGTATGCGGGCATGAGGGCGGGGCGGCTGCACTTGCAGTACGAGGGGCTCAACCCCTCCGGGTCGTTCAAGGACAACGGCATGAGCGCGGCCTTCAGCCATGCGATGATGGTGGGGGCCAAATCGTGCGCGTGCGCCTCAACGGGCAACACATCAGCGTCGATGGCGCTCTATGCGCACAGTTGCGGCCTGAAGTCCACCGTATTCATCGGCTCCGGCCGGATCGCCTTCGGCAAGCTCAGCCAGGCGATGGACTACGGCTCGCAGACGGTTCAGATCGCCGGCGACTTCGACGACTGCATGAGACAGGTGCAGGATGTCTGCCGCGAACTGGGGCTGTACCTGCTCAATTCGCTCAACCCCTTCCGGCTGGAGGGGCAAAAGACGATCATGTACCGGATCATCGAGGCACTGGGATGGAAATTGCCGGACTGGATCGTCGTGCCGGGCGGCAATCTGGGCAATTCCAGCGCGTTCGGCAAGGCCTTCCTGGAGCTGAAGGAACTGGGCCTGATCGAGCGGCCGCCGCGGCTGGCGATTATCAACGCGGCCGGGGCCGATACGCTGACGGACCTGGTCAACAACAAGGGCCTGGTCTGGAACGGCGGCCGGGTCGAGCAGGGCGTGATCGATGCGTATTACGCGGACCTGACGGCGCGGGGGTATTCGCCGCATACGTGCGCTTCGGCGATTGAGATCTCGCGGCCGGTCAATCTCAAGAAGTGCCTGCGGGCGATCGACGTATGCGGCGGGGTCGTGCGGGCCGTGACGGACCAGGAAATCTGCGACGCCAAGGCGGTGGTCGGACGCTACGGCCTGGGCTGCGAGCCGGCGTCGGCCGCGTCCGTGGCGGGCCTGCGGCATCTGACGGCCGACGGCGTCATCGGACCCGATGAGACCGTCGCCTGCGTCCTGACCGGCCACGCCCTCAAAGACCCAAACGTCACCGTCAACTACCACAAGGAAAACCAGGGCCCCTTCAGCAACCCACCCATCGAAGCCCCCAACGACCTCCAGGAGATCATTCGGTTGATTCGGTAAGTCACACTCTGGCCAAGGACCCTGCTCACCCGCTCTGCCCCGTCGCCGCATCGACGCGCCAGGCCTGAGCGGCTTTGGCCAGTTCGAGCACCTCGGCGTATCGCCGCCGGCGATAGCGGCGGGGGTCGAGTTCATACGCCTTCTTCATGTGCTCCACGTTTCAGTTGGAGCACTACAACAACGAGTTGTCACTCTGCCGCAACGAGGAAAACAGCGCCTTGGACTTGCTCGATGATATGCTCTTTCGAACGACGGACTGGTTCCGCCGGTGTAGTCTCCAAGAGGGGCAACAAATAGTCTGTCTTGACTGCCCAGTTCACATTCTGGGGCAAGGTTCCGGTTTGTGCAAAGAAGTGCCCAATAGCCGCCGTAGATGTCATCATCCCCACGACAAGACCCTCTTCTGTGAGCAGCGGGCCGCCCGAATTTCCCGGCTGAACCGGTACGGTGACCTGTATTAACGATGCGGCATCGTGAAGACCGGACAAGGAGCTGATCACACCTTCCGCGTACTTCGCATTACGGCCCAGGATGGGGCTTACCGGAAAGCCAATCGTGAATACCTTATCGCCCATCTTGATGGCCTTGGCTGATCCAAGTTGCAGATGCTCTGGCGTCGGTCTCGATATGCGAAGTACGGCAAAGTCATTGACGGGGTCCACCTGTATGACCTGTGCGGTAACACACTCATTGGGACCAAGATATATTGTAATTACGGTTGCACCCGAAACAACATGGTAAGCCGTCACCAGTAGGCCTTCATCGGAAACCGAGAAGCATGTGCCATAGCAGACGGGCCTGCTGGTTGCTGGCGCAGGCTGCGGCGCTGCAGCAATGGTGTCCTTCAAGGGATATAGCCGAATACAGGAAATCTTATGCGCCGTGGCAGTGTCCAGATCAGTCAATGCAAACTCAAGATTGCTGGGGGGAGTCAGTATTGCAGTCCAACTCTGCTGGCGGCCATATCGCTGGTGTATACTGGCTACGTATCTTCCGTCGTTCGCCGTTTTCTGAATATCCGCAAAGACATCACCGGGTCTCCAGATAGGTCCAGAATCTTCGAGTCTGAGCGCCCGGAAGTCTCCACTACCCTTCTCTGAATCCCTGGCTATTCCGAGTTTCAGCCGCGGCCACGCGGGCATATCTAACATCCAGATACCTTCTATTGGATCAAGTGAACTGACATTGTTGCCAAAGTATTCCCGGAGAGTGGCTTCATTAGCGTCGATATGCGGCCAATCCCTAAAGAACCACGTCAGTTCATCTATATGTAGATCAACAAGACCTGCATCAAATCCCGAATACAACTTGGAGAAGTCCTTGAGAGTGGCTGTGACGGCGTTGACGGCGTAGTCCTGCAGCGTCAGAGCCAACTGACATTTTCCTGTGCCCATATACACCTGGCGGTCCATATAGTCATAGAGCAATAGCGTGGCGCTGCTTTTATCCCACGCAATCTCGTACTTCACTTGCGCCCGCAATACTTGCAGTTTGTCCGCCGGTGGCATCCCGTCGACCCAAGAATAGTCAGAGAGAGCCCGGACGCCTTCCTGCGCGAACGATTTGATGAGAGCCTCTTTGATGGCTGCCGCGAAGTTCCTGTTGTCACTCTCCGTGACATTCAACATGGGAGCGAACTTGCCACTCTGCATCAGTGCAGGAACGGATGGCAAGACAACGTAGGAATACCGGTTAAGGTGTGTGGACGGCGTGGTCAGGCTTTCTTGGCATCCAGTTCCGCACGATAGGAATAGAATACACATCGAAACCTGACCCGTATATCGAATGTGCGCGCTCATTCTAAGAATCCTCCTTGGTAGTACAACGGCCTCTGTCGGATCTCATTGTCGCATCGCCGTAACAGTGTGCCGGGGAACCATGCGAGACTGGCACCACGGCACGATACACAGTATCATCTCTGATTATGGCGCGGAGACCCAAGCAGTCAAGCACCAATATGGCTCAAAGGTGGATAGGGCCGGGAGTACGCCCACGGATCAGCTTGTGTGCCGACTACTCGGTGCTTGCAGCCTGGCCTCGTCAGCGCTAAGATGGTGGCAAATGGATCTGCATATCGAAGCGAAGATGTGGGGCAGTGTTTCAGTCCGACTCGACAACAGGTATGGGCTCACCGAGGACCTGTTAGAAGAGATTCTTCACAGTGCGCGGCTCCCACAGACGCGGGTGCTCCTGGTCTTGGATACCGAGAACGGCTGGCCCGGCTACAGGGGAGTTGCTTTCATGAGCGAGCTTCTGCAGTTGAGTGGCGTGATTACCAGGACCATGAGGAAATGCCTTGGGACTCCCAACGTCATTGCCGCGAGCGAATGGGATTACGGTGTTTATCTGCCCAAGGTAACGGCTGAATGGGCCCGTTTGTACGAGCCTTACTTTGCCTTCTATCTGTGGCATGAGCTTGAGCACGTCAGAATAATGATCCAAGACCCGAATCTGCATTGGTTTGCAGCCTGGCTGTCCGAGAATTGGAAACGTTTTTGCGGAGAGACCCCGGGCATTAGGACGTATGAGTTCCCTTGGGAGTTGCACTGTCATACAGTCGCGAAGCAGCTTGCGATTTCAGAGTACGGAGGCGCATTCGAGGACGCGTGTCAGAGAGTGCGCCCGCTGGAGAGCCAGAAGCAGCAAGAGGTCATCAGTTTCATCATGACGCTGCCCTGCAGCGGCGAACGGCCTATTGAGGAGGTTGCTGGGCAATTAGCCGCTTTGGTCCGCGAAAGGGGGATAGAAAGAGCTGTGCGCAATGAATGGGAGAACAAACGTCGTTCTCCCGGCACTCTCGCCAGCATGGTGAACCTAGAGCGATTCTTGTGAGCGAGGGTCATACGCCTTCAAAGGCGGACCTTGAGGTGCTTGCACGGAGGTCCTTGCGACTGATGTAAGAAATGGTGGGGCAAGCCCCACCTTACTGGTTTGCTGTCCTGTGGCCGCCAGAGGTCGGGCGTGCTGGTAATCTGAAAAGCGACAAACGCACGTTGGCCTCTGTATTGAACCATGTGAATCAGTGGCCGCGTACGCAAGAAAGGCACTTGCCCACCCTACCGACTTCGCCTTGGTTAGGATGACAAAGGAGGCACTCGGCATGACAGGTCGTGTCACACCGCATTTGATGCGGGGTCCAGATGTGCCAACTCGTCAGGGCGTTTGGGGGTCTGGATGCCGGATTGGGGCTGGCATGAGGGGAATCAGCCCTTCGCTGCGCGAAAGGCT
>DDXG01000268.1 GCA_002347125.1 Phycisphaerales bacterium UBA2266 | reverse complement strand
GTGGGAATATGGGTTATCCGCACGGCGGAACTGACCTTGTTGACGTGCTGGCCCCCTGCCCCGCTGGCCCGGTAGCAATCAACTCGGAGGTCCTCCTCGCGGATCTCAATGTCAATATCCTCCTCGAACTCGGGGATGCAGTCCACGGCCGCGAAGCTGGTGTGCCGTCGGTTCTGCGAGTCATACGGGCTGATACGCACCAGTCGGTGCACCCCAACTTCGCACGAGAGCTTGCCGAATGCAGAAGGTCCCATAACTCTGAGTGTCACGGACCGCAGCCCCGCCTCTTCGCCGGGCACGATATCCAGCTCCTCATACTTGAAGCCGCCGGCGTCGAAGTACCGCGTGTACATCCGCAGCAGCATACTCGCCCAGTCGCAGCTCTCGGTACCGCCAGCCCCTGCATGAATACTGAAAAAGCAGTTTCGCATATCCTCCCGCCGCGACAGCAGCCCCGCCATCTCGATCTGCTCGCAGCGGCGCTCCAGCCTCGTTACGTCCTCGCTCAGTTGAGCCAGCTCATCGGGTTCATCGACGGCCAGTTCATAAAGCTCGGCCAGGTCGGCCACCTCGCGTGAGACCTCCTCGATGGGATCGACCATGCCTTTGATCGCGCTCAGCTGCCCTACCGTAGCCTGCGCGGCGTCGGGATTATCCCAGAAGCCCGGCTTGGACATCTTCTCCTCGAGCCGGGCCAGCTCGGCCTTCCTGGCGGGCAAGTCAAAGCCAGTCCCGGATGCTCGCGACCCGGGCCTGGAGGTCCTCGATTGCAGTGCGTACGTCTACAGCTTCCATAAAACAGCATCTCCGGTGGTCCATAAGACCCCGCGGCCGCCAAGCCGTTCAGGGTAACGCCGCCACTATACCATAGATGCCCGCCAGACACAAGCCCTCGCGCCGCCAGGACGAATCGCAATCCACATATAGGTTATTCTATGCCGTCTATGTATTGTATCCACCCTACCCCACGGCCACCCCCTCCCGCCTCCTTCCATCGCATCGCCCTGCCTGTCCGTAACTTACGCTGCGGCTGGGCCACGCCGCGAGGATGAAGGACTCCCATCGCGGCCTCTGCCGCACTACCCCCCTACCACCCGCACCGGAATGTCATGTCCTTCAC
Source organism: Phycisphaerales bacterium UBA2266 (assembly GCA_002347125.1). Lineage (GTDB taxonomy): Bacteria > Planctomycetota > Phycisphaerae > Sedimentisphaerales > Anaerobacaceae > UBA2266. The sequence continues at coordinate 8,844 of DDXG01000268.1, read as the reverse complement.
CCGCCAGATGTTCCACGTGGAACAATCTCTATGCACGGGCCTCGCGGGCCTGGCAGCGCGGCCCCGAAAACGCTGACCCGATCCACTGCGGACCCCAGGCACACGCCTGGCCGCAACCCCGCTGGCCCGACCCCACACAAGGCAATTGTGCCCGGCACATCTCCATGTGTTCGCTCCCAACCGCCCCTCCTCGTGGGGGCGGTGGCTGTTCCACGTGGAACAATCGCCAGCCTTTGCCAACGCGGGTGTTGCCACTACGCCTTTCACCCGCTGACACTGACGGCGCGCCAGAGGATGATCACTGGGCCTCAGCCGCTGCTCAAGGCCGGACGCCATATCCCCACGGATGGCGCAAGCCGCCTGCCCGCCGCCCTGCCCCTGCGGGTGTTCCACGTGGAACACCCAGATGGTCGCGCCGAGCGTCTCAGTGAAACCACCCCACGCCTTGCCGCCAGACGGATCAACCCGCCAAGCCTGACCCAGGGTCGCACTCGACCCCACGCAGCCAGCCCGAGGCCAGTCGCAACCGTCAAAACAAACCCATTGCCCCCCGCGATATTGGAAGGTTTTCCCTTGTGTTGTTGAAGAAATCGGGTATCAAGTACCGAATAATCCTATGCGCCCATCCGGCCCTGGCGCCGGGCGACTGGGCATCGCACAATTGGAGTACAACAGATGGCTGACGACAGGAAGGACAGACCACGGCACCTCGGCAGGGGGCTCGCGTCGCTTCTGGGTCCTATAACCATAGACGACGCCGAAGCCAGCGAGCTGCTTTCCGACCCAGCGCCACGTAAGTTTCCGCCAGATAAGGAGTTACAGCAATCCTACACAGAGATCTCCCTCGATGCCATTGAGCCGAATCCGTACCAGTCGCGGACCGTCTGGCGTGAGGAGCTGCTCCAGGACCTGGCGGCGTCGATACGGGCCAACGGCGTCATCCAGCCCGTTGTCGTTTGCAGGCGGGGCAGCGTTTATCAGATGATCGCAGGCGAGCGGCGCTTCCGCGCCTCGGCCATGGCCGGCCTATCGACGATTCCTGCCGTTGTCCGGGATGTGACAGACGAGCAGATGCACGAGTGGGCCCTTGTGGAGAACATCCATCGGGCCGACCTCAACCCCCTTGAGCGCGCGGAGGCGTATCGCAACTACATCTCGGCGTTTTCGCTGACCCAGGCCGATGCGGCCGAGCGACTTGGCGAACCCCGTTCTGTCGTCGCTAACTACTTGCGGCTACTGGACTTACCGCCGGAGGTCAAGACGATGCTGGCCGAGGAGCAGTTGAGCATGGGCCATGCGCGTGCTATCCTGGCGGTGCCGTCCGATGAGCTTCGCCGCAAGTTGGCCAACCGGGCGCTGGCAGGGCGGTTGAGTGTCCGGGAGGTCGAGCGTCTGGTCAAAGCATATCTGACGCAGGCGCCCCGCAGAGATGACGCGGCCGCCGAGAAGGCCGCCCACATCATCGACCTTGAGCAACGCCTCAGCGGTGCATTGGGCACGAAAGTGTCGATTGAGACGCGAAAGGGGGGTAGACGCGGCCGAATTGTGATAGAATTCTATTCGCTCGACGAATTCGATGGAATCGCCGAGCGGCTTGGTGTGGCGTTGACCGACGACGTTTAGCATCGGGGCAACTCCTATTGGTGCAGGCCTGTCGGCCTGGGAGGATATGTGTATGAGACTATCGTGGGCAGTAGTTGTCGCGTCAGTGGTCATTGTTACTCTCGCTCTGGCCGTCCTGGCCCTTGCCGGATACGGCCCGCCGGGCGGGGCGACCGGCGGTTACGGGGATCCCTATGCCGGCTATGGCGGCCTTCAGGCGAACGATCCCGCCGCCGGTCAGCAGGGCGTTGACGGGGTGTCGGTGGATGACGATGCGCCATCGATGCTGCTGGAGAAGGAACCCTTCTTCGCTGATCCCAATGCTGTTAAGGCCGCCATCCGGGCATATCCCGAGCTTGAGAAGGTGCTGACGGAGCTGGCCATGCGCAGTCGGGCGGAGGTCCGGCAGTGGTTGTCCTATAGGGAGGATCAGGACCTCCGGCTCAACGAGGTCCGCGCCATGCACACGCAATCGATCACGGAGCTTCAGGTCCTCAAGAAAGTTGCCGAGGCCGACGGCGCCAAGCGGACGGCCGCCGCCATTGACGCGCTGCTGCTTGAGCGTCAGGGCAGATACGAGCGGCTGGCCAGAGAGGTCGTGCTCCAGCAGCGTAAGCTCCTCGCCGAGAGAGGCCAGGCTGGTGATGCCGCCGGGCGGACCTCGACGCGCCGTACGAACACCACCGGCGGACGGACAGCCGGGCGAACCACATACCCTTCGGGTCGGCGGTAGGGGGGGCCTTGGGCGATCGACTGTGTGAACAGGTGGCCATCGTGACGGGCGCAAGCCGGGGCATCGGCCGGGCTATCGCCTGCGCACTGGCGGGTGAACACGCCTCGGTGGTGCTGGTCGGGCGGGATGTGGCCGCGCTGGGGCAATGCGGCGATGAGGTGGCGGCGGCAGGGGGAACCGCCGTCGTGGCGCCAGCCGACATGGCTGACGAGGCGTCGCTATGCGAGATGGTGCAGTCGGTGGCCGAGCGGTTCGGGCGAATCGACATCCTCATCAATAACGCCGGCATCACGCACTCGGCCAGGCTCCAGGAGACCCGGACAGAGGATTGGGACCGCTGCATGGCCGTCAACGCCAGGGGGCCGTTCATACTCTGTCGCCAGGTGCTGCCAATACTGAAAAGGGCCTCTCGCGGGCGGATCATCAACATCGCGTCGGTTGTGGGGGTCAAGGGTTATGCCCTGCAGAGCGCTTACACCGCATCCAAGCACGCCCTGCGGGGAATGAGCATTGCGCTGGCTGAGGAACTGCGCGGCAGCAGTGTTCGCGTTCATGTGATCTGTCCCGGCGGCGTAGATACGGATATGGTGGGCCGGGTCCGACCGGACATCAGCAAGGACGAACTTATCAACCCCCTGGAGATCGCCGAGATGGTCGTGTACCTCGTTACGCACGAGGGCAACGCCGTAGTCGACGAACTCCACGTCCGCCGAGCCACCGCCGCCCCGTGGTTTTGCGGCTGAGGCCTCGGCCGCATTCGTACAGGAGATGATATGCGGGCAGTCTGCCAGCGGGTCAGCAGCGCCTCCGTGGAGGTCGATGGAACTATCACCGGTCGAATCGAGCAGGGGCTGCTGGTGTACCTTGGCGTTGGCAGGGAGGATACGCAGCGGGATGCCGAGTTCATGGCCGATAAGATTGCGAATCTGCGTATCTTCGAAGACGACCAGGGGCGGATGAACCGTAGCGTGCTGGACATTGGCGGCGGCGTGCTGGTTGTGAGCAATTTCACCTTGTGCGCCGACGCACGCAAGGGGCGTCGCCCGGCGTTCGACGCGGCCGCCGGGCCCGACACGGCCAAACCATTATATGAGCGGGTCTGCGAACTGCTGGCGGCACGGGGCCTGACCGTCGGCAGGGGGGTCTTTGGCGGTTACATGCAGGTGGCCGCGACGAACGACGGACCGGTGAATATCCTGCTGGACAGTTCCCGTCTGTTCTGACCGGCGCTGGCGCCGGATGCGACTTGGCGGCGAGCCAAATCGCGAGTTTCAGTATTGCTGAACAGCCTGGCCTCTCGTATGCTCTTTCTTGGCCGTCCACAGCGGCCATTGACTTTGTGCCGTTATGCATTGCAGATGTTTCTGACGGGCCGTTCAAGCCCGTAGTGATCAGGAGGATGCTGTCGATGCCTAAGCCACTGCCGAAGCCTGACGACAACTCCGGCCGCGACGCCCAGGGTCTGGGGGATAGCCAACGGCGGCTCGAGAGCATCTTCCGCGCTGCACCGACGGGCATTGGCCTGGTTGCCAACCGAGTCCTCATTGACGTCAACGACCGCGTCTGCGAGATGACCGGCTACAGCCGGGCCGAGCTGCTCGGCCGCAGTGCCCGTATCCTTTACCTAACCGATGAGGATTTCGAATACGTCGGGCACGCCAAGTATGAGCAGATCGCCCGGCAGGGGACGGGCACGGTGGAGACACGCTGGCGGTGCAAGGATGGCCAAGTGATTGATGTGCTGCTCAGTTCCACGCCTTTAGATATGTCCGACCTGGGGGCAGGCGTTACCTTCACCGCCCTGGACATCACCGACCGCAAGCGCGCCGCGCGGGCCCTGTCCGAGAGTGAGGCCCGCTATCGGGCCATGTTTGAGGGCACGCCGGACGCCGTCTTCCTGGCGGACGCCGCCACCGGCCTGATCCTCGATGCCAATCCCGCCGCCGAGAGGCTGCTGGGTCGCCCGCGTGAGGCGATTGTCGGCATGCACCAAGCCCGGTTGCACCCGCCCGAGAGCGAGCCGGCGATGCGGGAGGCATTCGCCGGGCACATACGCCGCGGGCACAGTGTGGAGCCTTTGGAGTGCGTTGTCCGGCGGGCCGATGGGTCCGACGTGCCTGTCGAGGTGCTCGCGGTGCGGGTGGACCTCGGCGGCAGGCCCGCACTGCAGGGCGTGTTCAGGGACATCAGCCAGCGTAAGGAGACACTGGCGCATCTGGCGGCCCTATCGCGGCGGAATGAGAGCCTGCTGGCGGCGATCCCGGACATTATTATGGAGGTGGACCGCGACAAGGTGTACACCTGGGCCAATGCCGCCGGGTATGAGTTCTTCGGTGACGATTGTCTCGGCCGGGAGGCATCGTACTACTTCGAGGGCCCACAGGAGATTTATGGCGATGTGGCCCGGCTGTTCAACGGCGACGAGCACGTCATCTACGTCGAGAGCCGGCAGCGTCGGTGTGACGGCCAGGTCCGGCTGCTGGCCTGGTGGTGCCGCACGCTCAAGGATGCCGCGGGCAACGTCATCGGGGCGTTATCGACAGCCAGGGACATCACGGACGCCAAGGCCGTCGAAGACGAGCTGCGATACCGACTGACCTTCGAGAACACCATCGCCTCCATTTCCTCCCATTTGATCAATATCGAGCCGCACGAACTTGATGCGGCCATCTCCAACGCGCTGGCCTGCATCGGGGCCTTCACGGGGGCCGACCGCAGCTACGTCTTTTGCTTCAGCCCGGACGGCCGGACTATGAGCAATACGCACGAGTGGTGCGCCGACGGCATCGACTCGGCGCAGGCGCGGCTGCGGGATATCAGCACCGACAGCCTATGGAACGCCCGCGAGGTGCTCAGCAAGGGGCGCATTCTGCACATTCCGCGCGTGGCCGATCTGCCGCCGGAGGCCGCCGCCGACAGACACGAGTTTCAGGCCGAGGCCATACAATCCCTGCTCTGCGTCCCCATGACCTGCGGCGATCACGTCATCGGATTCGTCGGTTTCGACGCCGTCGCCGCCGAGCGGACCTGGTCCGAGGATGAGATTTCGCTGTTGCGCACGGTCGGTGAGATCTTCGCCAATGCGCTGGAGCGGATGCGCGCCGAGCAGCGCATCCGCCAGTCGGAAGCCCGTTACCGCCTTGTGGTCGAGTCGGCCGAGCAGCCCATCTTCATAGTCAACAAAGCCGGCGTCTTCGAGTTTATGAACGCCGCCGGGGCCCGCGGACTGGGCGCGCCGGTCAACGAAATCGCCGGCAGGACCCTGGGGGACCTCTATCCGCCGCAATACGCCGACGGCCAGATGGCCGATGTCGCCGAGGCCCTGAAGACCGGCCGCCTCCGTGTCGCCGAATACGAATCCGTCGTCGGCGACCAGCCCCGCTGGTACTACGCGCGCATCCAACCTCTGCCCGACGAGAGCGGACGCTGCGACCGCGCCCTCGTCATCCTGACGGACATCACCGAATCCAAGCTGGCCGAGAAGCACATCCGCGAGCGCCGGGACGAGTTAGCCCATGTCTGGCGAGTGAACACCATCGGCGAGATGGCCTCCGGACTGGCCCACGAACTCAACCAACCGCTCTGCGCCATCCTGAACTACGCCGACGCCACTCTGCGCATCCTCCAGAGCGAGCCGGCCGGTGAGAGGGTAGTCGAAGCCATTGAGAAGATCGCCAACCAGGCCGATCGCGCCGGGCAGATCATCCGCCGCATCCGCTCGCTGGCCGGCAAACGCGAACCCCATCGCTCGGTCATCCATATCAATGACGTCGTCCGGGAAGTCATCGACATGGTCGGTGCCGAGAGCGTCCAGGAAGGCATCGACATCGACCTCCAGCTCGGCGACAACCTGCCGGCGGCACTCGCCGACCAGATTGAAATCGAGGAAGTCGCCCTGAACCTCGTCCGCAATGCCTTCGATGCCATGAGCGACACCGAGCGTCGGCAGCGTCGCCTGACCGTTCAGACCTCCGTCAACGCCGAAGGCGCCGTCGAAGTCCGCGTCAGCGACTGCGGCAAGGGTCTGCCGCCGGACATGATTCCCCGCATTTTTGACCCGTTTTACACCACCAAAGCCACGGGTATGGGCATCGGCTTGTCGCTGAGCCGCACGATCATCGAGGCCCACGGCGGGCGCCTGTGGGCCATGCCGGGCCCCGAACGGGGGCTGTCGGTCTGTTTCACCCTGCCGATCCGCGGCCACGGGTGAATTGAAGGGGTCCCCCCCGCGACGTTGGCAACCTCCTGTCACCCCTGTGAAGGCAGGGGCCCAGAACGAGCCTGGGTGTNNGGGTTTGTCCAAGCCCGGCGGGACTCATTGGGCGATGCAGTAGAGGTATTTGTCGGATCGCACGAGCAATCGCGTGCCGTCAACGACGGGGCTGGCGTTGAAGATGCTGCGGTCCGCCAGGTCGTTGACGGCCAGCAGCTCAAACTGGGGTCTGGCGGCCAGCACAAACGTCTTGCCGTCGCGGGTCAGGTAGTAGAGCCGCCCGTCGGCCAGCAGCGCCGAGGCATAGACCTGTCCGGCGCGTTCCAAACGCTGCTCGTAGACCACTTCACCGCTGTCGGCCCTGGCGCAGAATGCAATGCCGCGCTGCTCATGGACCCAATACAGGTGCCCGTCATGGATCACGGGGGAAGAGACGTTGGAGCCCTTCTCGCTGGTCCACAGCCGGTGCGTGGCCGTTACATCGCCCGAACCGCCGGCACGGATCGCCAGAGCGGCCACCCCTGACCGCCCTCCCAGACAATAAACCACTCCGTCGGCCGCTACCACACTGGGGACCATGTACCACCCGATATCCGTATCACACGACCAGAGACTCTGCCCCGAGTCAGGGTCAAACGCCAGCACCTTGCGCGCAATGGGAATGATCAGCTCCGGCCGTCCGGATGCAGCCGTGACGACCACCGGCGTATTCCAGGCCTCGCGGATACCCTCGGCGCGCCATTTCACCCGGCCGGTGCGCCGGTCCAGGGCCACCAGCGACTCGCTCTCAACGCCGGCGTTGACAAATACACTGTCCTTGTAGAGCACCGGCGAGGCGGCGCTGCCCCAGCCGTTGGTCTTGTCGCCGACGTCCGCGTGCCAGAGTTGCCCTCCGGCATGGTCGAACGCGAACACCCCGGACTTGCCGAAGAAGACATACACCCGCTCCGCGTCGGCCGCGGGCGTACTGGCCGCGAAGCCGTGATCGCGAATCTGCCTTTCCTCCGGCAACCGGGCGGGCACCGGACGGTCCCAGAGAATCTCGCCGTCGCTTCGCCGCAGGGCCAGCAGATGCCGCTTGAGCTGTTCCAGACTGCCGCCGGATTCACCGGGGACGAAATAGCCGCTGTAGCACGTCAGGTAGATGCGGTCCCCAATGACAATCGGGCTCGATGCCCCCGCGCCCGGCAGGGGGGTCTTCCAGGCTATGTTCTCACTCGCGCTCCAGGACACCGGCAAGCCGGTGGCGTGGCTTATCCCCTGGCCGGTGGGTCCACGGAAGCATGGCCAATCGTCCGCGGGACCCGATTGTGAGGCACCGGCGGGCGCAGTCACTGTTGCCACAGCCATCGCCATAGCGATGAGCCAGACATGGTGAAAGCGGTGTCGTCGTTGCATGGCATCTCCTTGTCGTAGGGTGAGTTGTTCCGGCGATAGTCCCCAAGACTCTGCATGTTCATTCGTCGCACCCCATACCTGCCACAGTCTCCTGGCCGCTCAGAACCTCCATGCTGTCCGGCCGCAGTCGCTTCAACTCCGGCAACTGATTCCTGCCGAGCCGCACATCGACCACCGCCGCCTGCTCCTCGTAACGCTCCTCAACGATCCGTCCATGCGCACGCAGGAAGCTGAGCACCTTGCCGTTGCCCTGGTCGACCCGCACGCGGACCAGCCGATCCATGCCGCGAAAACGCTCGACGATTGCCTCGCGCAGGCCGTCCAGGCCATACCCCGTTCTCGCCGACAGAGCCACCGCCTGGGTGTACATCGTTCGCAGCATCTCCAGCGCGGCCAGTCCCCGCACGTCGTCGACCTTATTGAGGACCAGGACGGTCGGCTTGTCACCGCAGCCGATTTCATGCAGCACACCCTCGACAGCCTCGACCTGGCGCATCGCCTGCGGATTGGCCACATCGACCACGTGCAGCAGCAGGTCCGCGTGGACGGTTTCTTCGAGCGTCGCCTTGAAGCTGGCCACGAGCTGGTGCGGCAGGTCGCGGACGAAGCCGACCGTATCGCTGACGAGCACTTCGACCCCGCGCTGCGGTGCCCACTTGCGTGTCCGGGTGTCCAGCGTGGCGAACAGCCGGTCCTCGACGAGCACCCCGGCGTCGGTCAGGGCATTCATCAACGTACTTTTGCCGGCGTTGGTGTAGCCCACCAGCGAAATCTTGAACATCCCCTCGCGTCCGTCGATCTCCCGGATTCGCCGCCGGTCGATAGCGGCCAGTTCCCGCCGCAGTTCGATCAGCCGCTTGCCGACGAGACGGCGGTCGATCTCGAGCTGCTTCTCACC
>DDXG01000143.1:10097-41539 GCA_002347125.1 Phycisphaerales bacterium UBA2266 | reverse complement strand
CACCGAGACCGGCGCCGGCCAGTGGGGCAGCGCCCTGGCCTTCTCCTGCGCCCTGCTGGGCCTCGAATGCAAGGTGTTCATGGTCCGCATCAGCTTCGACCAGAAGCCGTTCCGCAAGATTATGATGCAGACCTGGGGCGCCAAGTGCATCGCCAGCCCCAGCAACGAGACCCGCGCCGGCCGCACTATCCTCGAGAAGGACCCCAACACGCCGGGCAGCCTCGGCATTGCCATCAGCGAGGCCATCGAAGCGGCCGTCACCGACCCCACGGGCAAGACCCGCTACTCACTCGGCTCCGTGCTAAACCATGTCCTGCTCCATCAGACCATCATCGGCCTCGAGGCCAAGAAGCAGCTCAAGGCCGCTGGGGAGAAACTCCCGGACGTCGTCATCGGCTGCGCCGGCGGCGGAAGCAACTTCGCGGGCCTGGCTTTCCCCTTCACCCAGGACAAGATCAACGGCGCCAAGATCGACATCATCCCCGTCGAGCCGGCCGCCTGTCCGACCATGACGCGGGCGCCGTTCCACTACGATTTCGGCGACACGGCCTGCACCACGCCTCTGATGGCCATGCACACTCTGGGGCACGCCTTTGTCCCGCCGCCCATTCACGCCGGAGGCCTGCGTTACCACGGTATGGCCCCGCTCGTCTGCCAGTGCATCGTCGAGGGCTTGTTCACCCCGCGCTCATACCAGCAGCTCAAGTGCTACGAATCGGCCATCACCTGGTCTCGCACCGAGGGCGCCATCTGCGCCCCGGAGACCAGCCACGCCATCGCCGCCACGATTGACGAGGCTATCAAGGCCCGCGAGGAAGGGAAGGAGAAGGTGATCCTGATGTCCTACAGCGGCCATGGACTGATGGACCTGGCCGCTTACGATGCCTACCTCGCCGGCAAGCTCTCCGACTACGAGATGAACGACGAGGACATCACGCGATTCACGAAGGAACTCGACGCCCTCCCGCCGGCGCCGCAGCGCAAGACCGGTAAATGGTAACATAGTCTCCGCGCAGGCTAGAGACGGGTCGTTGGGCGGCTTTGCAGCCTCCGCCGCGGCGGAGGCCGTCAGGTATTTATGTAGACCCCGCGCAGGCGCGGGGCCCAGGTCCGAATGCGTTTTGTCACCCCCGCGCAGGCGGGGGCGCAGGTCCTCAGGTGTGGAATCTTTCAGGAGCGGACTATGAAGACGATCATGTGTTTGGGCGCCGTCCTGGCGCTGGCCGCGTGCGCGACCGCCGCGGCCCCTGACGGCAAACTCCACGGCGCCGTCGAATTCAGCTATCTGACCAGCTACATCTGGCGGGGCTTCGATGTCTACGGGCCCAGCGGCGACAGCGGCATCGCCCCGGCCGTGACGCTGGACCTGTTCGGCAGCGGCTTCGGCTTCCGCACGCAGGCCAACCGCGCCGTCCACAGCGGCTTCGAGAACACCGAGCGATGGGACTACACCGTCTTCTACCGCAATATGCTCTGGCCCGACGCCCGCCACGCCATGGCCTACCACATCGGCTACGTCTACTACAACTACCCCGACAACTCCCGGACGATCGCCGACCTGTCGGAAATGCAGGGCGCCTTCTCCTTCCCGCAGTTACTCGGGATCAAGGGCCTGGTCCCGACCTATGTGCTGGTCAAACTCTGGCCGGCCGGCTCCGGCGAGCTGGTCGCCTCCCGCGTGGACCTGACCCGCGGCATCCTCAGCCGCGGCACCGCCTCGGGATGGGCGCACATCTTCATGCTGGACTACGGCATCCCCATCACGCCCCTGCTGCCCAACCAGAAGGAGCAGGCCATCCGGCTGCACTCCGAATTCGTCTTTAACGACGGCGTCGGCCCGGCGGGCCAGGACGTGGACCACGACTGGTCCAACGCGGTCTTCGGCATCCTGACCGACTTCGAACTCGGCGGCGGCTTCTCATTCACGCCCGCCTTCTATATCCAGTCCTCATGGGACGACTCGGTCAATACCGAGGACGAATACTGGGCGGTCCTGACGATGCAGTACCGCTTCTAGGAAACGCCTGTTCGCGTCACCACAACACATGCTCACAGGGGGCCGGTCTCTCTACGCCGGCCCTTTTTGTTGGCCCGGTATTGGCGCGAAGCGGAAGGGACATGGTACACGTCGGCTGTGACTCTGCCATGCCTGCGAAGGCGGGCATCCGGTACGACTCGCGGCCGCCTGCGACTTCCAGGCGCTGCCCGGCCTCCTTCCTGCGCAAGGCTGACACGCGGTTCCCGGCCGCACTCCACGCATTGATACAGAGGTCAACGGCGCTTTCCTAGGGACCGCCCAGAGGCGTGATCTGTGTTGCGATGTTCTGACATGCCTGTTGCCAAGTCATGGTCTCGGCCAGGCCCCAGGCCCGTGCCGTCCCGGCCGTCAGAGCCGGCGCCAGTGCCTCGGCGGGCGTCTTGCCGGACGCGGCCGCATCGAGGAAGCCGGCCAGGAAGTAATCGCCGCAGCCGACCGTGTAGGCCGCCTTGCGCCGCCCGACCACGCGGCCCTGCCATGCCCCTTCCCGCATCACAAGCACCGCCCCGCCGGCCCCGCGCGTGACCAGCACGCTCTGGACCTTCTCCAGCAGTCCCGCCGCGGCCTTGGCCAGCGGGCCGGTCCGGTCGGTCAGGTCTTGCCCCACCAACTCGCACAGCTCCGCCACATTGGGCTTGATCAGCCACAATCCGCCGCCGTCGACAATCCGCTGAAGCGCCGGCCCGGATGTGTCCACGGCCACGGCGGCGCCCTTGGCCCGGCACGTCTGGATCACCCGGTCCACGTCCGCCGCCAATGACTCATCCGGCATCATCCCCGCGAACACGCACGCATCGGCCCGCCGCACCATCGTCCGCAGGTGCATCCCCAGCCGCCGCAGCGACTTGGCCGTCGCCAGCGTGCTGAGGTTGCGCAGGTGCATCTCCCGCCTGTTCAACGTGTCCACGACCGTCACATTTCGCCGCGTGGCGCCCGCGGCCTCCGTCAGGGCCGGCCGCACCCACTGCCGCAACGGCCGCAGCGCCCGTTCGGCCTGATGAATATCTTCGCCGCCCCACAGCCCCGCCGCCGTATGGCGCCGCCCGATCCAGGCCAAGGCCCAGGAGATGTTCATCGCCTTGCCCGCGGGGCGGACCGTGGTTGAATCCACCAGCTTGTGGTCGCCCCAGTCGATTCCCCGAAGCCGGCAAACCGTGTCCCAGCAAGGACTGAGCCCTATCGTCTTGATGTCGCCGATAATCCGCACGATGCCCCCATAAACAGTGGCCTACCACCGACACGTCACACCGCACCTGCCGGACAGCAACTCAGAACTGAAAACCCAGAATCCAAAATCACAGCCCAAGAGTCAAAACCGTCGCAAGACAAGACCCCTGGGAACTTCGCGGTGTGGCCATTCCATTGGATCAGCTCGTGCGGGGTCCGCATCATGGGCATGAGATCTCACTCAGGCGCCCTCGGCGCGCCGGCGGCTTCGGGGTTTGAGTTTTGGTTTTGGCTTTCCAGTTTTTCGTTTTCAGTTCCTGCTGACTGCTCGCTGTCGCCTTTCGCCTTTTACTCCTCGTCATCGCTGTCCGTCGCCACGTACCCCAGTTGGCCCTCGCTGACGTAGGCCGGCTGCGGCTCGCGGGCCGGTTCGTTGTCGCCGTCCGCTTCGGCTATGGCCGCATCCTGTTCGGCCAGCAACTGCTCGCGAAGCTCCTCATAATCCTCCAGCGTCATGGTCACCTCGCGGGCCTGGCTGCCCTTGTACTCGCCGAGAATCCCCGCCGAGGCCATCATCTCGATGATCCGCGACGCCCGTGCATAGCCGATGCTCAGCCGCCGCTGCAACAGCGAGACGCTGCCGCGCTTGGTCTCCAGGACCATCCGCACGGCCTCGTCGAACAACTCGTCCCTGATGCCCTCGGTCAGATCGACCGTCCGCAACTGGACCAGCTCCGGATGGAACTGCGGCTCGGCGATGTCCTTGAGGTGCTTGACGATCCGCTTGATCTCGCCTTCGTCGATCAGCGTGCCCTGGGCCCTTACGAGGTCGCTGGTGCCGGGCTTGAGGAACAGCATATCGCCCTCGCCCAGCAAGGTCTCGGCGCCGTTCTGGTCGAGGATGATGCGGCTGTCCATCCGCGCGGCCACCCGAAAACCGATGCGGCACGGCATGTTCGACTTGATCAGGCCCGTGACCACCGTCGCCTGCGGCCGCTGCGTCGCCAGTACGATGTGAATCCCCACGGCGCGGCTCTTCTGCGCCAGCCGCACGATGTAGGCTTCGATCTCCTTGGCCGCGGTCATCATCAGGTCCGCCAGTTCGTCGATGATAATCACGAAATACGGCAACTTCTTCGGGATCTGCGCCTCCTCCTCCGGCGTGCTCGGATTGAACCGCTTGATGATTTCCTCGGTCCCCAGTTGGTTGAACTCCGCTATGTTCTTGACGCGGGCCTCCGCGAGCACGGCGTAGCGCTCGTCCATCTTCACGGTCGCCCATTCGAGGATCTTCACCGCCATCGCCGTCTCGGTCACGATCGGGCACATCAGGTGCGGGATCGTGTTGAACGCGGTCATCTCGACCATCTTCGGGTCGATCAGGATCATCTTCACCTCGTCCGGGCGCTTCGTCATCAGGACGCTGACGATGATGCTGTTGATGCACACGCTTTTGCCCGAGCCGGTGGTCCCGGCGATCAGCAGGTGCGGCATCTTCGTCAGGTCCGACACCAGTGACTCGCCCTGCGAGTCCTTGCCCAAAAACAGCGGCAGGTACATCTTCGAGGGCTTGTCACCGGCCAGCTCCATCATGCTCTTGATCCGCACCTTCTCCTTCTCGCTGTTGGGCACCTCGATGCCGATGGTGTGCTTGCCCGGCAGCGGCGCGACCACCCGCACCGCCCCGACCCCCAGGGCCCGCGCCATGTCATTGGAGAGGTTCGTGATCTGGCTGACTTTCACGCCGGCCCCCAACTGCAACTCAAAGAGCGTCACGACAGGCCCGGTCTCGGCCGCGACCACCTGAGCGTTGACGTTGAACTCGCCCAGCAGACACTCCAGCGCCGAGGCCTTCGATTTGACGACCTTCTCCTGGATCGCCGCGTATCCGTATTCCGGCTCCAACAACATATCCAGCGGCGGCAGCTTGTAGTCGTCATAGGATGGCTGGACCAAGTCCTTCTTGGGCTGCGGTGGCTTGACCTGCCTGGTCTTCATCTCCGCCACCCGGCCCGTAACCTTCTCCAACTCGGCATCCGCGCCGGCGTCAACATCCGGCAGAATCGGCTCGTAGACCTGCGGTGCGGCCGCCTGCGAAACCAACGGCTCCTTGGCCCGGGCCAATTCCCCGCCGACGACCAGCTTGCCCAACCCCTTCTTGCGTCCCAAGCCCCCAATTCGGAGCTTCGGCCGGCCCTTGAGTTTTTTCAAGAACCCGGCCAGCCGGCCCCCGGCCCTGACGACCACGCCGCTGTGGCGGGCCATCGCCCCCGCGGCAGGCGCCGCGACTTCAACCGTCTTGACCGCCGCCGCCGCCGTACCCTTGGCCGCCGCGATGACCACGGCGTCGGCCACCAGCAGCAGGCCCACCGCCCACATCGCCATCACCAGGATGAACATCCCCAGCGCCCCGAACTGCCCAGCGAGAAAATCGGCGATGGTAACGCCCACCACCCCGCCGGAGCCCGTCGGGAACTCAAAGACCCCGTGCGGCCACAGGCAATAGAACGTAACGGAGGCGGCCACCGTCAGCAGGACCAGCCCGACAAACCGGAACCACAACTGGCCGACCGAGCGACCCAGCATCTTGGCCAGGCCCGCCAGCATCCCGGCCGTCAGCAGTACGAACACGCCCGGCCCGATGTAGTACAGCAGCCAGTAGGCCCCAAATGCCCCGACTCTGCCACACCAGTTGGCCGTCGGCTGATTGTGCGGATACGCATACCGGCTCGGCCAGTCCGCAATATCGAAACTCAGACAACTACAGAACAGGACCAGTAGCGCCCCCATGCCCAGACATAGAACCGCCACCCTCGCGCCCGACCCGGCCTCCGACGAATGCGTTACCTTCTTCTTGCGCTGTCTCTTTTTCACGCTGTCGTTTACCTTCCTGTCCGATAATAATGCCTATGGCAGGGCCGGCGCATACGCATGCCCACCCCTGCCCGCCTCTATATCGGCGGCCCGGAAGCCTTTTCTCCAATAATGCGGTCAGCCGGCGACATGCACAGGGCGGCGCGCATCGGCGGCCTGGCGGACCTGCTCGACGAAGGCTTCCAGCCGCGTCGGCAGGGTCGGATCGTCCTGCCCGTCGAAGCTCAGGTTCAGAATCGGCATATCCCCGCAATCGGCGCTGATCCGGCGCGACAGGGCCGCGACCACCGTCGAAGGCATGCACGTAAACGGCATGGCGTTGACCACGCCGCCGAAGCCCTCATGGTGGTATTCCACGGTCTTGCCCACGGTCAGAATCGCCTCGCCCTCGAAGGAATGATGCAGATAGGGCCTGGCCGCCTTGATGGTGTGCGCCACCGGCAGCTCCGTGAGCCTGCCGAAGAGCTTCTCCAGCGGCGCCGCCAGTTGTCGCTCGATCCGTCGCTGGAAGAAGTCCACCACCACATTCCCGAAGTAGAGACGCCACTGTCCGCGCCGCCACGCCATCTCCTGCCGCGTGAAGTTCGTATAGTAGATCCACTCCGCAAGCGACGCCAGATCGCAGATCGCCCCGAGCTTCTCCAGCCGCTTGACCAGCTCCATGTTCGCAAATGGATGACTGCGGACGTAGATTTCGCCGACGATACCTATGCGCGGCTTGCGGGCCGTCTTATCCAGCGGCACTGTGGCGAAGTCGGCGGCGATCTGCTCCATGACCTCGACACCCTGGCTGACCGTCGGCCGTTTCTCGACCGCCTGAACCCATCGCTTGATGGAGCGGTCGTAGACCTGCTGGGCGTAGGCGCGGTCCTCGGCGATCGGCCGGACGCGCAGCAGCACCTTGTGCAGGATGTCCGGCACGATGACGCCCAGCCACGCCGACTTCTTGAACGCCCCGGCCGTGCAGTTGCCCACGCTCCGGGTCAACTGATTGTAGAAGGTGCTGTCCTGGTTCGGGGCAATCACGGGCACCTCGTCCAGACCGTTGTACCGCAGCACCAGCCGCTGCAGGCAGTTGTACATCCCGAATCGGCACGGGCCCGAAGCCGCCGGCATGAAGAAGGCCACCTTTTCGCGAGCGTCGCCGTCCTTACTGTCGAGCACCTTGAGCATCTCGCCCATCGTGATGGCGCACGGCAGGCATTCCTTGCCCGTGGTGAACTGCCGTCCGCGGACCATGACGGATTCGTCCGCCACATCCATCACCTCCGCGGGCTGGCCGTAGCTGCGGAAGCACGCCGCCATCCCATAGGCACAGTCGCCCATGTACGGGATGTACAGCGTCCGCTGCTTCTCGACGACCTGCGGCGGCGTGAAGACCTTGCGATCCCGCGACTCGGCCTCGGCGCTGCCGCGACGGTAATTCTTGAGGCTCTCAAGGAACGCCTCCAACCGCGTAATCACACCGGCATCGGCCGAGTGCTCATCCAGCTCGAGTTGCAGGCAGGGCTTGCGCCCCATGATGTCCTTGAAGAATGTCAGGATGAACGAATCGGGTCCGCAACTGAAGTTGGACATGTACACCGCGAACAGCCGCGGATCGGTCTTGATCACCTCGGCGGCCCGCAGGATCTTCTGCCCGTATTTCCAGTAGACGCTGCGATGCAGGTACTCATCGCTCAGTTCCGCGTCGGACAGGTCCAGCATGTCCATCGGAATCATCTCGACGCCCAGCTCCGCCAGCTTTTTGGGCAATTGCAGATTCACGCCGTCATCACAGCCGTTGTACGGCCGCGACACCAGCACGAACACCCGCTCATCGCCGCCGAGGCTCTCAAGAATCTCTCGCCCCTTCGACTTCATCGCCCGCTCGAAACCCTCCTGTGCGGCCGTGGCATCGCGGAGGGCCTTGGTGGCTTCGCCCTTCGATACGCCAAGCTGCGCCCCCAGATCGACGAAGCTCCTGAGCAGGTGCACGTACCCCTCGCCCATCCGCACCGGCGAGGAGATGATCTTCGTCGAGCCCAGCCTGTCGCCAAAGGCCGCCTGGGCCTGGTAGGCGATGGACTGCACATAAGGACAAAGCTGATTGTGCTCATTCGTCGGGTACTCGTCCTGCGCCGAGACCACGCTTGGCAGGAAGATGTAATCGACGCCCTTGTCAATCAACGCCGCGATGTGTCCGTAGGCGACCTTCACCGGGAAGCACGGCTGCGCCGTCGCCGATTCCACGCCCTGGGCGATCAGCTTCTTGTCCGTCTTGCCCGACAGCACCACCTCGAATCCCAGCGACCGCAGGAAGCGCCCGAACAGCGGCAGATAGCCCCAGTACAACAGCATCATCGGGATGCCCACCTTCTTGTCCCGCGTCACCGGGCCGCTGTCCTTAGTCCCCAGGCCCGCGAACTCCATCAGGGCCCGGTGCCGGTAGCGGAAAGCGTCGAACTTCTGCTTGGTCTGCGTCTTCTTCTTGAGGTTGTACCGGTCGCACCGCGAGCCGTAGTACAGCGGCTCGCGGCCCGGTAACGACACCTTCTTGATCTCGCAGTTGTTCGCGCAGTGCTCGCAGGTGAACGATTCGACCGTGTACTCCACCGACACCAGACTGTCGAAACCCTTGAATGAACTCTCAGGCACGGCGCCTTGCTCCCGGGCCCGCCGGTCCATGTACTCGGCGGCGATCGCCGCGGCCCCGAGCGCTCCGGTCACCTCATGGTGGTCCGGCACCATGACGCGCTTGCCCGTGACCTTCTCAAACGCCGCCCAGACCGCCTTATTGAACGCGGTGCCCCCCTGGAAGCAGATGTTGTCGCCGATCTTGCGCCGTCCGACGACGCGGTTGAGATAGTTCGTCACAATCGAGTAGCTCAGCCCCGCCACGAGGTCCTCCGTGGTCGCGCCCTGTTGTTGGTAGCTCAGCAGATCCGATTCCATGAAGACGGTGCACCGCTCTCCCAGCTTGATCGGCGACGTGCTGGCGAACGCCCGCGCGGCGAACTCGTCCTTGATGTTGATCCCGAGCCGCTGAGCCTGCTCCTCCAGGAACGAGCCCGTCCCGGCGGCACAGGCGTGGTTCATCTCGAAGTCCACCACCACGCCGTTCTCCAGGGAGATGTACTTGGAATCCTGCCCGCCGATTTCGAAGATCGTATCGACCTTCGGGTTGACGATGGCCGCCCCGGCCGCTTGCGCGGTGATCTCGTTGATGACGATGTCGGCGCCGATGAAATCGCCCGTCAGGTATCGCCCGGACCCCGTACTCGCAGCCCCCATGATCTTGACCTTGCTTCCTACGCGGCGGCCCACCAGGTCCATGCCCTGCTTGACCGCCTCGAGCGGCCGGCCCGCCGTCCAGAGGTACTCCTTCGCCAGGATCCGCTTCTGGCGGTCCATCACGACCACGTTGGTGCTCAGCGACCCGACGTCCACCCCGACGTAGGCCTCGACCGGCTCGGTGATGCTGTCGAGCAGGTGTTCATACACGCTGCTGGCGGGCACGGGGAAGCTCGGCTGATCCAGCCGCTCGCGGCGCGGCGCCCCGGCCAGCGCCGAACCCCTTTCTCTCAGATAGGCGTCGATGCGAGCCAGGTCCAGGGGACCGGTCTTCGCGTCGCCGCGGCTCTTCGAGACCAACACCGCCCCGATGGCGCCGGTGAAGAAGTGCTCCTTTGGCACGATCAGGCCGCCGTCGGGCAGCTCAAATACGTGCTCCAGCGCCTTGGCCACACCCGCATTGGCCGCCACGCCGCCGGTGAAAACGATGGGCTTGACGAACTCGCGCCCGCAGCCGAGGTTGCTCTTGAGGTTCATCGCCAGGGCGCGACACAGGCCCGCGACGATATCACAGACGGGCGTCGCCTGCTGCTGCAAGTGAATCATGTCGCTCTTGGCGAAGACAGAGCATCGCCCGGCCATCCGCGGTACGTTGGTGCTCTCCAGGGCCAGGCGCCCGAATTCCCCCTCGATGCTGATGCCCAGCCTCGCCGCCTGCTGATCCAGGAATGAGCCGGTCCCGGCCGCACAGACCGTATTCAGCGCGAAGTCCTTCACCCGCCCGCGGCCGCCCTCAGCCGACAGGAACACCAGCTTGCTGTCCTGGCCGCCCATCTCCACGATGGTCGCCTCCCGCAGGTCCGGGTACAGATGGTAAATGGCCGCCGCTTGCGCAGGAACCTCGTTGATGAACGGCAGGGCGAGGGTCTTGGCGATCAGCCGCCCGGCCGAGCCTGTCGCCGCGGCCGAGACGATGTCCGCGCCGTGCACCTTGCCCAGCACCTCCGCCAGTTGCGTGCGCGCCGTCTCCACCGGCCGACCCAGCGTCCGCCTGTAATCGCTCAGCACAATCGCACCGGATGCGTCCAGGACGACGATATCGCTGCTTGTCGAGCCCACGTCGATGCCCAGGTAAAGCTCACCCCGCCGCCGCAGGGGCTCCACGTTGTCTTTCCTGTCGCCGCCGGTGGCCACCACATCGCTCTGCATCCGACCATCCATTCTTCTGTCTCCAGCTTCGTCGCATCGCCCGGCCGCGTATCGGCCCGGCGATTCGATCTCTATTCCTGTACGAGGCCGGCTCGCCGGCTCGTTACACATCTGTTCACACCCGCCCGCTCAGCCTGTCGCGCTGCCGGCGGGTTCATATTCCGAGATACTGCCCCTGACCTTCTCGAGCATCGCCACCAGGCTGCGCTGCTCACTGACCTTCAGGGCCGCCATGATCCGCTCGACCTCCCGGCCGTACAGCGGTTCGACCTGATCCAGCAATGTACGGCCCCGCGGCGTCAGGGCGATGATGTTCCGCCGGCGGTCATTGGCGGCGGCCCGCCGTGTAACCAGCCCGGCCCGCTCCATACGGTCCACCAGCGTCGTGATGTTCGCCGGGTTCACCAGCATCATCTCGCCGATCTCGGCCTGGCTGAGGCCTCCTTCGGCGCCGCTTTGGTACGCCAGCAACATCATGACGTTAAACTGGACGTCCGTCAGGCCGAACGGCCGGAAGAATTCCCCAGCCCGCCTGCGAAGCACGGACGCCGTGTAGTACGTGCTCAGCAGGGCCTTGTGCCCCAGCAGGCTCACCGGCTGTCGAAGCCTCAATTCATTTTCTAAAGACATGGTCTGTATGCCTCGTGTGTAAGGGCTAATTGTTAATATGCGAATTATTGCCCTGCGAACGATTCTGTCAACAGGAATCCGGCCCCTCTTGACAAAAGAGGCTGATTCCTGTATACTGATGGATATTGTATCCATCGGGCCCAGGTTCCCAGTCGTGTGAATCGGTAAGGATGATGATGAACAAGCCATCCACAGGGGTGCAGGCGTCAGTTCTCTGCGCCTTTGCCTTAGTGTTTATAGGACGCTGCCTCGCGGCACCGGTCGTTCTCAACGAGTATAACGCCGTGGACCCCGACAAGTATCTCGGCGGCGGGACGGCGGCGGTCGACGACAATGGCGGGCGGGCGGGCGATTCGTATTTCGGCAGGGTGCTGGGAAACGGCGGCGACTGGTTCGAGTTGGTGGTCGTCACGGACCACCTCGACATGCGGCGCTGGCTCCTGGATATCTACCAGGACGGCACCCTCGATGAGAGCCTGATGCTCAGCAACGAGGGGCTATGGTCCGATCTGCGCAGTGGAACAATTATTACCGTCTCGGAAGACGTCTCAACCAACGCCAGTTACAATCCCGCCGGAGGAGACTGGTGGATCAACGTCCAAGCCAACGACGACGCCGACGGACTCTACATTGAACGATCCAACTTCCCCGTGAGCAGCTCGAACTGGCAGCTTCGCATCAGGAACGCCGCAGGCACCGTCGTCTTCGGTCCTGCCGGTGAAGGGATCAGCCCGCAAAGCGGCGTCGGTGGGACCGAGGTCTTCAAGCTGCGGGCGATCCCCACCGACGCGACGCCGGCCGACTCCGCGGACTATGACGATGACGACAAGCTCAGTACCTTCGGCGCACCTAACCGATGGGGCATCCAGGACCTGACCAGCCTGCGGGCCGCGACCGGCCTGCCGTCCGAATGTGAGACTCCGGCCGACCTCAACGGCGACTGCGTCGTGAACCTCACGGATCTAGCCATCCTGGCCGCGTCCTGGCTCGCCGGCGCTAATCCTTGAGATGCCCGGACCCCTGTGAAATCACACCACCAAGGCTGTGAGAAACCCGGCCAAATACCACAGGCACGGGCGCTGCCCTGCCCGCCCGCGCTTAGGCCTGTTGCCAAGACTCAGCCTTCCAACCATCCCTGCAACAGTTTATCCACAGCCACACACCGGAGCTAAGTGGCTATTGCCGCGACACTTACAGCGGGCTTCCCGGACTGCGCAACAATCTCACGCCGCATATGAGTAATACTACAACTTGCTTTCATAAACTATTATCTCTTATCTCTTTGGCCTGAGAACCCCCGCCGTTGCCGGTCTGCGACTTGGCCGACACACAAGGATTTTGCTGAAATCATCTTGTCTATTGCCCGGACCTCTGCTACAGTACCGTGTTGCTGTGGAGGCGGCAGAACATGCACCCTCCGGGAACTTGCAGACCCTTACTTTGAGGTTACTTATGAAGGTCAATTTCAACCGTACGGCGCTTTCGGATGCCCTTGGGTTGCTGACCTCGGTCGTGCCCAGCCGCACGCCGAAACCGATCCTGCGATGCGTCAAGATTGTTGCAGGTGAGAGAGATGTCCGCATATCCGCCACGGATCTTGAGGTCGGAATCAACTGCATCCTGTCGGAGGTACAGGTGGATGAGCCCGGGGAAGTCGTCGTCCCGGCCGACAAGCTGGCGCCGGTCATCCGCGAGAGCGTCGATGAGGTCATCGCGCTGGAGGCGGCCGAAGGCAAGTGTGAAATCCGGGGTGCGGACAGCCACTTCACCATCTATGGGCAGGAAGCGGAACTCTACCCGCCGGTGCCCGATTTCGACGGCGGTGCGCATATCGAGATCGCGCTGGACAACCTTCAGGCTGGTATCGAGCAAACACTCTTTGCCACAGCCAAGGAGAGCAGCCGGTATGCCATCAACGGCGTGCTCTGGGAGATTAAAGGCAAGAAGCTGATGTTCGTCGCCACCGACGGGCGCCGCCTGGCTCAGGCGAAGCTCAGCCTGGAGAGCGCTCCCGATGAACAGATACTCAAACAGAAGATTATCGTGCCCGCCAAGACGATGGGCCTGCTGGGTAAGCTCGCCGGCGACGGCGAAACCGTGGCGGTGCGCCTGGTCGACAACCAGATCGTTGCACACTGTGGAAATGTAGTCATCAGTTCAAACCTCGTGGAAGGCAATTTCCCGAAGTATCAGGATATCATTCCCACGGACTACGATAAGAAGTTGAGCCTTCCCACCGAGCCGACGCTAAGTGCCGTACGGCGCGCTTCGCTGCTGACCAGCGAGGAGTCCCGCGGGATCAAACTGGCCTTCACCCCCGGCAACCTCGTGTTCAGCGGCAGTGCTCCAGAAGCAGGCGATGCCGAAGTCGACATGGCCATCGAATACCCGGGTCCGCCTATTGAGATCGGTTTTAATCCGGCGTTCCTGGTCGATGTGTTGCGGGTGATCAAGACGCCGACATTCGACATGGAGCTGGGCCAGGCCGACCGGCCGGGCGTTATCAAGAGCGGCTCAAGCTTCCTGTACGTATTGATGCCGATAAACCTGGGCTGACACGTGCGTCGCCGCACCGTCGCCCATAATGCGAGTAGCTCAGGATGGATCCATTCGAGCGGGCGATCCGTTGCGCCAGGACACGAACGACGGCAAGGGCCGGCTCGGCCACCCGGCTGGGTGATACGCTGGACGTCCTGATGGGCAGGCATCTGAACGGCGGGCATGAGCGATTCAGCGCACTGACGGAGGCCTGGGAGCGACTGCTGCCGCCGGATCTCATCGACCAGTGTGAAATCAGGGACTTTGCCGACGGACGACTCCGCGTGGCGGTTGTCGGCTCGGCCCATCGCTACGAGATGCAACTGCGCGCCGGTGAGCTGCTGGCCCAACTGAAGAAACAGTGCCCCAGGGCACGACTGATGAGAATTGAACTGGTCCCGGCATGATCCTCCCGGACGGCCCGGGCCCGACGGAATCCATAAGAAAGATACTATGGCGGCACACAAGTACGATGCAAGCAACATCAAAATCCTCGAGGGCATAGACGCCGTCCGCAAGCGGCCGGACATGTACATCGGCGACCGCGGTGTCGGCGGTCTTCACCACCTTGTTTATGAAGTTGTGGACAACTCCATCGACGAAGCCCTCGCCGGCGAGTGCGATTCCATCAGCATCACCATACACCCCGACGATAGCTGCACGGTTGAAGACAACGGCCGGGGCATCCCCGTCGAAACACACAAGGAAGCCGGCGTCAGCGCCCTCGAGGTCGTTCTCACGAAACTCCATGCCGGCGGCAAGTTCGACAAGGACAGCTACAAGGTTTCCGGCGGCCTGCATGGGGTCGGCGTCAGCGTTGTGAACGCCCTCAGCGAGTGGCTCATTGCCGATGTGTATCGCGACGGCAGGCACTTCCATTTCGAATGCGCCCGAGGCGTCCGCCGGGGCCCGGTCGAAGAGATCGGCCCGAGCGCCCAACACGGCACCCGCATCTGTTTCCTGCCCGACTCGGAAATCTTCGGCGACGCCGAGTTCAGTTACGACACGCTGCTCAAGCGGATGCGGGAACTGGCGTACCTCAACGCCGGCCTGAAGATCGCGTTCCGCGATGAGCGCGTGAACAAGAAGGAGTCGTTTCAGTTCGCCGACGGCATCAAGGCGTTCGTGGCGCACCTCAACGAGGGCAAGGAGACGCTGCATAAGGACGTCATCTACCTGGCCCGCGAGGACAAGGAGTCGATGCTCGGTTGCGAGGTCGCCCTGCAGTACAACGACGCCTACAATGAGAACGTGCTGGTCTTCGCTAACGACATCCGCAACATCGACGGAGGTACGCATCTGTCGGGCTTTCGGACGGCCTTGACGCGGACCATGAACGCCTATGCCCGCGCCAACAACCTGCTCAAGGGCGGGCAGGGCACCACCGGCGACGATCTGCGCGAAGGTTTGACGGCCGTGGTCGCCGTGAAGCTGGCCGATCCGCACTTTGAGGCCCAGACCAAGGTCCGTCTGACCAATCCGGAAGTCGGCAGCTTCGTCGAGACCACCGTCAACGAACAACTGGGCCACTACCTCGAAGAGCACCCCGCCGAGGCCAAGCGCATCCTCCAGAAAGCCATCCAGGCCGCCGCCGCCCGCGAGGCCGCCCGCAAGGCCCGCGAGCTGACCCGGCGAAAGGGCGCTCTGGGCGGTACGAACCTGCCCGGCAAGCTCTGGGATTGTTCCAGCCGCGAGAAGGCCAGCACGGAGGTATTCATCGTTGAGGGCGATTCGGCGGGCGGCTCGGCCAAGGCCGGACGCGACCGCAACATCCAGGCCATCCTGCCGCTCAAAGGCAAGATTCTCAACGTCGAGAAGGCCCGTCTCGACAAGATGCTGGCCCATGACGAAATCCGCACCATTATCAGTGCCCTGGGCACGGGCATCGGCACGGACGAATTCGCTATCGACAAGTGCCGCTACGGCAAGGTCATTCTCATGACGGATGCCGACGTGGATGGGGCCCACATCCGGACGCTGCTGCTGACATTCTTCTTCCGCCAGATGCCGCGTTTGTTTGACGAGCACATGATCTTCATCGCCCAGCCGCCGCTCTATGAGGTCAGCGTCAAGGGCCGCAAGAAATCGGAATACGTGCTTACGGAAACCGAAATGAGAAAACGCATGAGCACCCGCGGCCTCGAGGGCGCCGAGCTGCTCGTGCGAAACGGCCGGGGCGCGGGCAAGAAGAAGGCCGGCGAACGGAAGATCGCCGAGCAGCAACTCAAGGAACTCGTCCGGCTCCTCAGCGAAGCCGAGCGCATTGTCGCCGTCCTGGCCAAACGGGGCCTGGTCTTCGAAGAGTTTGTCGGCGAATACTATGACGGGCGCACCCTTCCGCAGTACCTCATTCGCGTGGAGGGCCAGGATGACATTATTCTTCGAGACAGCCGCGAGTTCGAGGCGCGTCTCGACCAGTTGCGGGACCAGTACAAGGCCGGCCGGGAGGATGAAGAGGCCGCCGTCAGCGGTGAAGAGATGCACGAGGTGGCCCGCCTCAACCAGATCAATGAGAAGCTCCAGGCCGATTATGACCTGGACATGCGCGATTTCCTGCTCAAGGCCGAGAAGACGGTCTCCGGGGAGGATATTCCCACGAAGTTCCAGTTGATCCACGGGACGGACACCTACGAGGTCGCCTCACTGGGCAATATCTGCTCGGCGGTGCGGCAGGTCGGGGGCAAGGGCGTCGAGATCAAACGCTTCAAAGGCCTGGGCGAAATGAACGCCGAGCAGCTCTGGGAAACCACGATGAACCCGGAGACCCGTACTCTGTTGAGCGTACGGCTCGACGATGCCGGGGAGGCCGACCGCCTCTTCTCCATCCTGATGGGCGATAATGTCGAAGAGCGCCGCAATTTTATCCGCGAACACGCTCTCGAAGTGCAGAACCTGGACGTTTGACGGGACCGGCGCAGGGCCGCCCGGGTATCCCGGCTGCTTGACCGAGGACCGTTTGGCCCGTCGAGAACGGCCTTGGGCCATAGGGGAAACGGCCGGTCGGAATGCTGCAAGTCGTTGAAGATAATAGTGTTGCGACAGGCGCGATGTCACGTTGCGGCCCGCGCCGCCACCGGCCGGATCCGGCGGCGCGGGAAGTGGAAATTTTTCGCCGGGGCAGGCCAGTTTTTCCTTGCCAAACCGCGGCAGCGCGCTCACAATAGCGGGGTAAATCTGGTTGGACCGTGGCGCAACCGAGGGTCATCGATGGCGGACATGAACATGAGCATGAGACAACGCAACGGTGACGGCGGCTTTGCCGCAAGAGTCGGGGTTGTCCTGTTCGCCATGTTGGGGGCAATGAGCGTCTGGACGGGAGGCTGCAACAAGAAGGATATCCAGATCGCCGAGCCGCCGCGCATCACGGAGGTCAAGACGCCCGCCGAGATTCGCCGAAGCGAGCTGCTCTCGCGGCTGGAGAAGAAGTTTGAGGACCCGCAGGCGCACTACGAACTGGGCCACCTCTACCAGGATGATGGGCTCTGGGCCAAGGCCCAGTATCATTACAGCGTGGCGCTGACCTTTGACCCGTCGCACCGCCCGGCGCAGGCCGCCATGGTCAAGGTCCTTGCCGCGGCCGGAGATACCGAGAAATCCAAGCTCTCGGCGGATATTTACCTGGACCAGGTCTCCGGCTCGGCCACCGAGTCCACCAAGCTGGCGCTGGAGTTCCAGAAGGAGGCCCTCGACGAACACGCCCTGGCCGCCTACAAGCAGGCCCTGCGTCTGGCCCCGACCTCGGCGCTGATCAACCGTCAGATCGGCTACTACTACCTCAGCAAGAACAACATCGACCTGGCCAAGGAGTATCTGACCCGCAGTTTCCAACTCAATCCCAACCAGCCGGACGTCGCCGGCGAGCTGGGGCGTCTGGGGGTGGCGGTGCAGATACCCCGAAAGACCGGCGACCCCAGGAAGGTGGACAAGATGGTCGAGAGCGGATCGGCCCCGTAGAAATTTTTCCGCAATCGCTCTTGCGGGCCCGGTGGCGGCCCGCTATAAAGGCATATCACTTTGGCTTTTTCATTGCCCCGTGGTGAACGGATGCGCTGCGGGGTTTTTTCTTTTGCCGTCGGCGCCGCCGGGCATACAATGCTCGGTCAAAAACGAGGTGACGCTCCATGCTCGCGCTGGCCCGATTCGGACTGCACATCGCCGACATTCTGGTACTCTGCCTCTACCTGCTGGGCATGGTGTTCATCGGCGTCTGGACGGCGCGGCGCATCCGCGACAGCGGCGACTTCTTCATGCCGCGCCGCTTCGGCAAAGTGATGATGGCCATGTTCGGCTTCGGCGCCGGCACACACGCCGACCAGGCGGTGGGCGTGGCCTCCAAGACGTACAGTAGCGGTCTTTCGGGCATCTGGTATCAATGGCTGTGGCTCTTCGTCACGCCCTTCTACTGGCTGATCGCGCCGGTGATGCGGCGCTTCCGCGCGATCACGACCGCCGACGTCTTTGAGGCCCGCTACAATCGCAGCGTCGCGGTGCTCTACGCCGTGATCGGCATGCTCAACCTGGCGATCAACATCGGCGTTATGCTCAAGGGCTCCAGCGCCGTCATCAGCGCGAGCACGGGCGGGCTGTTGTCGGCCAACGTCGCCATCGCGGTGATGACCGTCATATTCGTGATCTACGGCGTCGCGGGTGGTCTGGCCGCGGCAATCATCACGGACTTCATCCAGGGGGTCCTGACGATCGCCTTCTCTTTTCTGCTGCTGCCGTTGATTATGAATGCGGTCGGCGGCATGGACGGCATCCGGGCGGCCGTCAAGGACCCCCATATCCTCTCGCTCCGTAGCCCGGTGGAGATCGGCATCTTCTACATAGCCGTGATTGCGATCAACGGCCTGGTGGGCATCGTCACGCAGCCGCACACAATGAGCAACTGCGCCGCCGGCCGGACGGAGATGGACGGCCGCGCCGGGTGGATGTTCGGCAACTTCCTCAAGCGGATATGCACCATTCCCTGGTGCCTGACGGGCCTGGCGGCCATTGTCTACTTTGCCGCCGCCGGACGCACCGTCGAGCCCGACGCGGTCTTTGGAACGGTGGCGGGCGATTTCCTGCCGAAGATCCTGCCGGGCGTGCTGGGCGTCTTCATCGCCGCCTTGCTGGCCTCGGTGATGAGTTCGTGCGACGCCTTCATGCTGGCGTCGTCGGCGCTGTTCACCGAGAACATCTACCGGCCCCTGTTCCCTGATCGCCCGGCCGGGCACTACGTAACCGTCGGCCGCATCGTCGCGGTCCTGGTCGTCGCCGCCGGTGTCTTTTCGGCGTACAACCTCAGCGGCGTCGTCTCCGGGCTGGAGGTTTTCTGGAAGATCTCCGCCATGATGGGCATTGCCTTCTGGCTGGGCCTGTTCTGGCGGCGGACCACCGTCGCCGGGGCCTGGACCGCGACGCTGATCGCCTTTGGCGTGATGGTGCTGACCGGGCGGCTCAACTTCGGCCGCTTCGTCCTGTGGGATTTCGACGCCCGATTCTCAGGGTATCTGCCGCAATTCATGCTCTTCGAGGGCAAGCTCTATCTGCCCTGGCAGATGGTGCTTTATCTCGGCGGTGGGCTGATCGGCGGGATCGTCGTCAGTCTGCTGACCAGGCCGGTTCCCAAGGACAAGCTCGACCACTTCTACAGCCTGGCCCGCACACCGGTGACGCCCGGCGAGCAGGTCGATGCGCCGTGCACATTGCCTCCCGGCGCCGTCGTGCCCCGGCGACGCAACTTCCTGCCGAACTCCAGCCTCGAAATGCCCATCCCCACGCGCACCGGCATGGTCGGTTTCCTCGTTGGATGGGCGTGCGTCGCCATCCTCATCGCGGTCGTCTTCGTCATCGCCAGGGGCTGAGCCGCCTGCGGCGATGCGGGCCTCTTGCGGGCGCGGCCTGCGGTCGGTATACTCCACGGGGCAATGAACACGGCCCAGGGTTCCATCGGAAAGGACGGCAGACGATGATACTCCCGAAGTATTCCATCGGCATCGGCGACCGGTTCGGCCGGCAGGGCACGGCCCAGCTTGCGGCCGTCCTGAAGGCCCGCCAGCAGGGCGTCGCCGTCACGCCCGTCTGGAACAAGTCCAACCGGGAGCACTCCATCATCGGCACCAGCCCGGCAGACGTCCGCACCGAAGCCGACGCAGCCGTTGCCTCCGCCGACTTCCCCGTCAAGTACTTCGTCGATGCCGACCACATCAACCTCTCCACCGTCGAACCCTTCATCGAACCCAGCGACTTCTTCACCCTCGACGTGGCCGACTGGATCGGCCGGGCCGCTGCGCCGAAGGGTATAGACGCCTTCATCGAGGAGCACCGCCGCTTCATCGGGGCCCTGACCATCCCGGGGATCGACGAAATCCTCGACATCACCGAGCAGCGGCTGCGGTCGATCGCGGTACGCTACCTGCTCGCCATCCAGGAGGCCGGCAGGCTCTATCGCCACATCGAGGCCGCCAAGGGCCGCGACAACTTCATTACGGAGGTGTCCATGGACGAGACGGCCGAGCCGCAGGGGCCGGTGGAACTGCTTTTCATCCTGGCGGCCGTCGCCCGAGAGGGCATCCCCGCCCAGACCATCGCCCCCCGGTTCAGCGGCCGATTCAACAAAGGCGTCGATTACGTCGGTGATATGGCCCGCTTCAAGCGCGAGTTCGACGAGGATATGGCGGTCCTGGCGTTCGCGGCCGTGGAGTTCGACCTGCCGCGAAACCTCAAGCTCAGCATCCACTCCGGCAGCGACAAGTTCTCCATCTATCGCCCAATGCGGACCTCGATGAAGAAGTTCGACGCGGGCCTCCACCTCAAGACCGCCGGAACCACATGGCTGGAGGAACTCATCGGGCTGGCCTGTGCCGGCGGCGACGGCCTGGCGCTGGCGAAGGAGGTCTACGCCCAGGCCCTGGCGCGGATGGACGAACTGACCGGGCCCTACGCCAATGTTATTGACATCCACAGGGACCGGCTCCCATCGCCCGAAACGGTCAACCAGTGGGATAGCGAGACCTTCGTGAGCACCCTGCGCCACGACCCGTCGTGCGACCAGTACGACCCCAACGTCCGACAACTGCTGCACGTCGGCTACAAGATAGCCGCCGAAATGGGCCCCCGCTACTACGAAGCCCTGCAGAAACACGAGCACTCCATCGCCCCCAACGTCACGGGAAACCTCTACGACCGCCACATCCGCCCCCTCTTCATCGGACCGTGACGAGGTCTTCAGCGGCAGCGCCACGGGGTGGCGGCCTTTGCCGCAGGCAAGGGCCGTGGGGAACCGGCCCTTCGCTACGCGAAAGGCTGCCACCCCCTCTTCATCGGATCGTGACGAGGTCTTCGCCGGCAGTGCCATGGGGTGGCCTCCCTTGCCGCAGGCAAGGGCCGTGGGAAACCATCCCTTCGCTGCGCGAAAGGCTGCCACCCCTTCTTCATCATCGGACCGTGACGAGGTCTTCAGCGGCAGCGCCACCCCTGTGGCGAGGTTTGGGGTTCTGGGCTGTGGTTTCTGGGCTTTACGCTTTACGTCTTGGGTTTATCCCAGGCCGGTGGGAGCCGGTTTCTATATCCCACGGTTTCTGCTATAATACGGGTTCGTATCCAGACGGAACCGCTGTCTTTGTCTTTACTGTATCTTATGGCGCTGCCTCAGGTTGCTATTATTGGTCGGCCGAATGTCGGCAAGAGTTCGCTGCTGAACGCCCTCTCGGGGCACATGATCAGCATCGTCGAGCCGACGGCCGGGGTTACGCGCGACCGCATCAGCACGATTATCGAGGTCAATGAGCGATACTTCGAGCTGATCGACACGGGTGGCTACGGCATCGTCGATTCGGACCGGCTGGAGGAGCACGTCGAGCAGCAGATTCACAAGGCCATCGAGTCGGCCCAGCTTGTGGTCTTCATGGTCGATATCCGCGACGGCCTGACGCCGCTGGACGAGACGATCGCCCAACTGCTCCGCCGCCAGTCGCTGGAGGTCATCGGCGTGGCCAACAAGGCCGACACGGCCGCCCTGATGCCCAATGCCGCGGAATTCGGTCGCCTGGGCTTTGGGGAGTTCCTGTGCATCTCGGCCACGAACAACTTCAACAAGGCCGTCCTGCTCGAGCGGATTATCGAACGGATCGCCCACCTGCAATCGGAGCGGCCGGTCGAGCCCGTGATGAAGCTCGCCATCGTCGGCAAGCGAAACGCCGGCAAGAGCACCCTGGTCAACGCCATCGCCCGCGAGGACCGCGTCATCGTCAGCGAGATTCCCGGCACGACCCGCGACGCGGTGGACGTGCGGGTCGAACGCGACGGCCGGACGCTGCTGGTGATCGACACCGCGGGTGTCCGCAAGACCGGCAAGATGGACGGCAGCATCGAATTCTACGGCTACGTCCGGGCCACGCGCTCGGTCCGCCGGGCCGACGTGGTCCTGTTGCTCATCGACGCCACGACGCCGATCTCCCAGGTGGACAAGAAGCTCGCCCGCCTGATCGCCGACGAGTACAAGCCGGTCATCATCGTCATCAACAAGTGGGACCTGGCCAAGGACGCCGCGTTTACCGGCGATTTCGACGAATACCTCTCGACGCAGTTGTCCGGTCTGCGGCATGCGCCGATTGCCTTTACCACCGCCAAGACCGGCAAGAACGTGCAGGCCGTGCTGGACCTGGCCACGGAGCTGTTCAAGCAGAGCACCACCTGGATTCCCACGCCCAAACTCAACAAGGCCATCGAGGCGGCCCAGGCCGAGCGCAGCGGCGCCAGGCGGGGCGTTGCCGGCTGGCCCAAGGTCTATTACGCCACGCAACTGGCCGTCAGCCCGGTGACGATCCTGATGTTCGTCAACGATCCGCGGCTGTTCGATGAAAACTACCGCCGGTTCATGGTCGGGCGGCTGCGGACCCTGCTCGATCTGCCGGAGGTTCCCATCAAGCTGTTTGCCCGTTCGCGGCGGACCAACACTGAAAAGACTTCGCGCCCGCCATCGTCCTGAAGCTCCCGCCAACGAGGGCCATGCCATGCCACAAACCGACCGCCGCACCGTACTGAAGGCCCTGGCCGTTACGGCCGCGACCCCGTGGACCGGCCTGGGGGCCGCCGGGAGGCGGCGCGACGGCGTTCCCATGATCCACTGCACGGACCTGTTTCGCCCGCACATGGACCCAGACGACCACTGGGACCTGGCATGCGTGTACGCCCTGGCCTATACCGGGGCGGCAGACCTGCGGGCCGTCGTGACCGATTATCCGCCGGATAAGTGCGATCCGGATGTTATGGCCGTGGCGCAGATGAACCACATAACGCACATGGCGGTCCCTGTGGCGGTAGGGTTGCCAAGGGCGGACCAGGCCCCTGGCGGCGAGTCGGCGGCCGACAATCCCGGCGTGGCCCTGATCCTGGATACGCTTGCCCAGTCCCGCAGGCCGGTGGTTATCAGCGTCATCGGCTCGTGCCGGACGTTGGCGGCGGCGGCGCAGGCCGCGCCGCGCCTGCTGCGCAGGAGATGCCGGGCCGTGTATCTGAACGCCGGGACCGGCTCGCCCGACCCGGCCGAGGCCGCCAAACACGAGTACAACGTCTCGCTCGATCCGGCGTCGTATGCGGCGATGTTCGAGTTGCCCTGCCCGCTGTACTGGATGCCCTGCTTCGAGCGGATGGGCAAGCCGCCTCAAATCGCCGAGTTCGGCACGTTCTACAGCTTCCGTCAAGGGGATATACTGCCGCATCTGTCCGATCGCGTGCAGAACTACTTCGCCTACATGCTCGGCCGGGCAGCGGATTCCAACTGGTATCGCTACCTCCACGGGCCAAAGGATGAGGCCCTGCTGGCCGATCACGGCGCCCGCGACCGCCACATGTGGTGTACGGGCGGGTTCCTGCATGCCGCGGGCAGGGCCGTAACCCAGAGCGGCGAGATCATCGACCTTCGGGCCGGCGACGGGCGGGCGGTTCTGACGTTTGAACCCATCCGCATTGCCTGCGACGCCGGCGGGACGACGCGGTGGACCCTTGCGGAGAAGCTGCGGGATCGTTATATTGTTCGTGTTGGCGATGTTGAGAAGTACGGCCCGGCCATGACATCGGCTATGAAGACACTCCTGACGCGGCTGCCGTAAGAACGCCGCGGTTCTTTGAACGGCAAGACCATGGAAGCTCTGGTGCTCATGCTTGTTTGCGGCGTTGGGTATTTGGTGGCGTACCATACCTACGGCCGCTTCTTGGCGAGGAAGATATTCGGCCTGCGGGCCGATGCCCCGGTGCCGTCGGTGGAGCTGCGCGACGGCGTGGACTACGTACCGGCGCGCAAGGGCATCATCTTCGGGCACCATTTCACCAGCATCGCCGGAACGGGGCCCATCGTGGGACCGGCCATCGGCGTGATCTGGGGGTGGCTGCCGGCGGTGCTGTGGGTGTTCTTCGGGTCGATTCTCATGGGGGCCGTTCACGACCTCGGCGCCCTGGTGGTCTCCATGCGCAACCAGGGCAAGAGCATCTCCGACATCGCCGCCCGTTACATCAACGCCCGCGTGCGATTCATCTTCTTCGCGGTGGTCTTCCTGAGTCTGCTGATCGTGATCGCCATCTTCGGCGTTGTGATCGCAACGGTTTTCGCGCGGTTTCCCAACGCGGTCATCCCCGTGTGGCTGCAAATCCCCATTGCGATGGGCCTGGGCTACGCCGTGTACAAGAGAAGCGCGAACGTGACCCTCTCGACGCTGGCGGCGGTCGTTGCGCTGTACGTCACCATCGCCGTGGGCAGCCGGCTGCCGCTGCTGATGGGCTCGGCGTTCGGCATCCCGCCGACCGGCCTGTGGGTCATCATCCTGCTGGTGTACTGCTGGTTCGCATCGAACCTGCCGGTGACCATGCTGTTGCAGCCGCGCGACTACATCAACGCCTGGCAGCTTTTCGTCGCCATGTTCCTGCTGGTTCTGGGGGTGGCGGTCAGTTCGATGCGCGGGGGTCTGCCGCTGGCGGCGCCGGCGGTGAACCATGATCTGCCGGCCGGAGTTCCGCCCCTGTGGCCGGTCCTGTTCGTCACCATCGCCTGCGGGGCCATCAGCGGCTTCCACTCGCTGGTGGCCTCCGGCACGAGCCCCAAGCAGGTCGCGGCCGAGCCGGATTGTCTGTTCGTGGGGTACGGCTCGATGATCCTCGAGAGCTTCCTGGCGGTGCTGGTCATTATCTGCGTCTGCGCCGGGGCGGCGATGGCGCTGCCGCTGGAGGACGGCTCCGTGCTGGCGGGCCGCGCCGCGTGGAACCACATCTACAGCGCCTGGATCGGGGACAACGCCATCGCGCCGGTCATCAAGGGCGCCGCCAACATGATGGACTCCATGCACGTGCCGAGCGTTTTCGGCATGACGCTGATGGGCGTGTTCATCGCCTCGTTCGCTTCGACCACGCTGGACACCTCGGTGCGGATACAGCGATATATTGTCGGCGAGCTGGCGACGGACCTGCGGGTTCCGGTGCTGGCGAACCGCTGGATCGCCACGACGGTCGCCGTGGGAACGGCAATCGCCCTGGCCTTCGCCACGGGCGCCGACGGCAAAGGGGCGATGAAGCTCTGGCCGCTGTTCGGGACGGCCAACCAGCTCCTGGCGGCCCTGGCGCTGCTTGTGGTGACATTGTACCTGCGGTCCAAAGGCGGTCTGAAGTTCCTCGTGACGGCGATTCCA
Organism: Phycisphaerales bacterium UBA2266; assembly: GCA_002347125.1. Classification (GTDB taxonomy): domain Bacteria; phylum Planctomycetota; class Phycisphaerae; order Sedimentisphaerales; family Anaerobacaceae; genus UBA2266. Next base: position 16,147 of record DDXG01000143.1, on the reverse strand, counting down.
TGCGTGGTCATGCTGGTCATCACCAACTGCGCGATGATCCGCGAGGAGCAGCGGTATCTCGGCGAGAAGAACTGGCTGCTGGTGGCCATCGGGGGCGGGATCTTCCTGCTGGCGCTGTGGATGACCGTCGAGGCGGTGATCGTGTTCGTCTCGAAGCGGTCTACGGCTCAGCCGGAGGTTGCAGGCTGAATCGGGACGTTGGAGTGCCGTTAGAAAATGCACCGGACCCCTTAAATTCCCTCCCCGCTGTCCATCCTCACCGACTTCGCCTCGGCATCCTAAAAATGATATCCGGCAGAATGCCCCTTGACGTACGCTCCCGTCCTACTAAGATGACTCTTGATCAGCATGGCATTGGAGTGTGTGTAGAATGGATTCCGCTGTTATTGAACTGACGTCATCTGCGATAAAGGAAAACAGGCTTGATATCCGTGCCTGCGGGCCTGATTTCTTCCCTCACGACGCCATCGGCGCATCGTCGGTGGGTGGTGATATTGGCCTTGAAATCACTCTGTTGCCAAAGGGGCTCTCCACCCCGATCAAAACGGATATCCCAAGGGATCGAAGGTCCGGGCGGCCCCGATGGATATTTCGAAAACGAGGCTGGGTCGGCGATTTCATCCCAACGACCGTTTTCCCATCGTCATCAACGTGAGCTAAATCTATCCATTCCCCATTGCGTCCTCGATGGTTGAAGCCCACTCCTTATGAAGTCGTACCATCTTGGTCGCGTCATCCGCACACGAGCACTCCGCCACAATACAGGGTGCCATAGCACATTCAGAGGCAAGATATTCCTCCGTATCCTTCCAGACGTCCAATGCGTCACATAAATATCCGTGAATCTCCTTCACCGCCGATACAGGCAAGTCTAAGTGGATCATCTGCTCCATATCTACTTTCCCCTTGAGTCCATAAATACGTTCTCTCTGTGATACGCTAGTGCTTCCTTGTCGGGGTAGAATCTGTCCGGAAGGAGTATCATTGCACCTGCGACCTCAATTAGCCCAACTTGATGTAACCTTGATGCAGTCTTGATCTTCGTCATATCTGATACGATAATTCTAAACTTATCTGAAATAGCAATCACTCCGCGATCGAAAGCTCTATCGTGTAGTGCACACAGGCATATTCCATTCCGTGGATCAACCCTCCGTCGCCTATCTTTCGACCACGGTATGATATGACTGGCATTTAACATGATCCGAAGAGACATCCCGCATATTGCACACGTGCAATTATAACTTGCCAAGACAGCGTTACGGAAGAAGTTCTGCAATAGCCGGGTCTTGACTTTCCTTTCAGTCTCAGTAAGCAGAAAATGCCCCTCATCAGATTCGTCTTCGAACAGCAGTTCATTGTTTAGTGTCCCAATCGCAATTTGGCTCTCCATAGCAAGGCGTTCCCAATTATCATGGTACTCCTCCCACACCTTCTTGTCTTCACAACTCGCATGCTGAAGCCCCTTAATGCCACGCTTTTGCTGGGCAGGGTCAAGGCTCGCAAAATTGACCATTTTCATCGCTAGTGCACTAGGCGTCCGCTCTATCTTGTTTGCCAACTCAATAATTCTTGGATTCAAACGATGGATGTGTCCAAAAGGTGTTCTACAGTACAGATTAAACGCCAGAACCAGTTCTTCTCTGGCCCATACTCTTCGTTGCTGCTTCATTTCTCAACAACCTCAATTTCTCAGCGTAAACCTCGCACGGCGACTTCACATATTATCTCTTTCGAGACGTCTTTTCGCAAACTTATTCCTGTTGCCATATATCTAATAACCCTTCCTTTCTGGTCTGCATTGATCGTGGAGCCCTCCAGATTGGACGCAGAGCGCTGTGACACGTCATTGTTGCGGTAGAGGCCACACAGTCCAGCACCACACAACTTGTGGGCTTGGACCATGAGGCTCTTGGCAGACTCTGATGGCAGATGTTCACAGCAAATCACAGCGATCCTTCAACATGTCGCGCATTCGTGGCACAGACACCAGGCCCGAAATGATTGTTCGCTCGCTGGTTCACCGAATGGGCTACCGTTATGCATTGCATCGAACGGACCTTCCGGGCAAGCCCGACCTGGTCCTCACTCGCCACCGCAAAATCATCTTTGTTCACGGTTGTTTCTGGCACATGCACCGCTGTTGCTACGGCAGTGTGAAACCCGCCACCAACAGCCAGTTCTGGGAGTCGAAGCGACAGGGCAATGTAGCCCGCGACAAACGCAACATTCGTGAATTACGCGGGGCTGGCTGGTCCGTATTGATAGTATGGGAATGCGAAACACGGAACATGCATGCACTCTCGCTACGCCTTGTGCGGTTCCTGAATAGTAGGGACAGCCACCCAGAAAACTCCTAACACACTCTCAAAGAGCATCTGAGTATTATATCGTCCGGCCGCCCCAAAGCGATACATCCACCTGTGTCGTCATTGCCGTTCAGTCGTTCGTGCGAGTATGAAGCAGAACGAAATGTAATCTGCCGAATGCGATTCCAGGGATATTCCGATGCCGAAATCGCCCGCTGCCTGGGCCGTCATCGAAGCAGCATCGGGAATTACTTCATTCCGTCGGTTCGGCCAGCGGTTTGAGCGTGAATCGGGCGAGGGTCTGGGGCTGGTCGAGGAGGATGTCTCCCTGTCGGACGAACTGTTCGGGGAGCTGGTAGACGACGGGCCGCCGCAGTTCCTCGTCGGGCTTGTCGTCGTCGAGGATGTTGAGGATCATCTGGAAGGGCTGGCGTTCGTAGGCCTGTCGGGCTTCGGGGGTGGCCTTGATCAGGACGGTGGCCAGGTCGCTGCGGTTGGTCAGTTGGACCTCGTAACGGGCCTGGAGGTTTTCGCTGAGGGCGAATCCCACAGTGGCGGTGGTGATGGTATAGGGCCGCAGTCGCTCCTGGGCGGCGGGCAGCTTGACCATGACGGTCGCGCCGGTCGGCCGCGCCGGTCCGGACTCAAAGGCCACGGCGGGTTCCTTGGCCAGCGGCTCGACGCGGGCCTGCTCGATCTCGCGCCGGCTCAGGCGGATACGGGCCTTGACGGCGGCGCCGGCGGGGACGTAGGCCCGGACGTCGGGCGGTTCGAGACTCTCGGTCTCGACAATCAGTCCGTTCTCATCGACGCACTCGATCTCCAGGGGCCTTTCCTCCAGTTTCTCAACACGGACCTCCACGACCCTCGGCTCGGCGGATTCGACGCTGAGGCCCTCCTGGCGGATGGCGTCGGCGCGCTTGAGGAAATCGGCGACGTTGAGGGCGTAGCGCCCGGACTCGGTCATGCCCTCCTGCTGGGGCACGAGGAAACTATCGAAACTCATGCCCCGGCCGTGGAGCCGCCGCCCGATGTCGGCGATCTTGACGGTTGGGCCTTTGAGGATGACCGTCTCGATGGCGGCCGATTCGCGGCCGTCGAAACTGACCCACAGGGACGGATCCGTGGACTTTGCGACCGTGATCTTGACGTTCTGGACCTCCAGGGACTCATCGAGCGCCAGGTCGGACCAGACCCAGATCAGGATCGTCAGGAAGACCACAACGGCGAACTTACCGGGATTGACTCTACGCAGTGGCATTGGCATTACAGAGAATCATGCGATGGCCTCGCTGAGGTGCCTTCGCAGTTCGGTTTCATCTACATTTCTGGTGAGCTTGCCGTCCTGGGATATGGAGACCACGCCGGTCTCCTCGCTGACGACGACGCAGGTGGCGTCGGAGCCGGCGGTGATGCCGATGGCGGCGCGATGCCGCGAGCCGAGTTCAAAGCCGCCCACGGTGCCGGCCTCGGCCAGGGGCAACTGGACGCCGGCGGCGATAATGCGGTCTCCGCGGACGATGACGGCCATGTCGTGCAGGGGCGTGCCGGGGTAGAAGAGGGTCTTGAGCAGTTCGGCGCTGACCTGTGCGTCGATGCGGCGGCCGGTCTCGATGAACTCGCCGAGGGCGACGCGCCGCTCGATGACGATAATGGCGCCGATACGCGCCGAGCCGAGGTCGGTCACGGCGGCGATGATCTCCTCGATGGTCCGCGAGAGCTGCTGGGACGAGCGGGACCAGAAGCGGGGCCGGCCGATTCGCATCAGGACGCGGCGGATCTCCGGTTGGAAGGCGGCGACGGCGATGATCAGCACGGCGATCAGGAAACGTTTGTAGAGGTACTCCAGGCGGAGGAACTCGAGTCGCTCGACCAGGAGGTTGAGGATGAGCACGCCGGCGACCAGGATGAAGATGACGCCGCGAAAGAGCCGCTCGCCGCGCGTGCCTTCGAGGAAATCGACGACCCAGTAGACCACCAGCCCGATGAGGCACAGTTCAATGGCCACCATCCAGAGGTTGTAGCCGGCGACGCGGCTGATGTAGTCGATGAGCGTCTGCACCCGTTGGATTCCTATGCGTGAATCATCAGTAATGGGCCGGTTGGATAACCCCGGTCAGGGCGTGTGTCGAACCGGCAATGGTCCAGATTACCGCGCGGCATCCACCCTGGCAAGCGCAGGAGGGTGGATTCCTGGTTCGGGACGGCGTATCCGGCGGCCATCGGCGCGGATCGTGATGGCGATCGGGGGCGAAAATTGGCTTTGTTTTTCCAAGATGCGCTGCGGCGCCAGGCCGTCGGGGGGTTGGGCAACCACGGGGGGGTTGCCCCTACGAGTTGGCGGGATTGGGTTTGTTTTGCCAAAATGGGTAGCCACGGGCGGCGGGCCGTGCAAACCGTGGGGCTGGCTGGGATTGGGTTTGTTTTGCCAATTTGTGCCGCGGCATCCGGGTCAGGGGATGCGCTTGTCGGTCAGGCGACTGGGCTTATCCCAGAGCATGAGGCGGTCGAGGTCCGACATCATGGCCTGGTTGTTGATGCGGGAGACGCGGCTGTGGCGGCGGCTGCCCTCGGCGCGGGTCTCGCCAAGCTGGGCCCCGCAACCGGCGACCAGCAGGATGACCAAGTAAAGCAGAACGCCCAGGAGAACGGATTGCACCGAACGACTTTTCATCGTGACCCCTTCTGTTAGCCCGAAAAACGCCTTTTTGCCATGCGCCGCTCGGTGGCATCCCTTGCCCGCGGCAAGGGACGGTGTGCCCGGACTTGCCTGGCCGGACGGCATCGGTCGGCGCGATTCGGCCGTCCCTTCGCGCTGCGGACCGACCCCACCACCATCTTATTATAACGTGCAGAGGGCCCGCGCGTCAAGAAGGAAAGCACCCACAATGCACGATACAGAAGTACACGGCATGCGGGAGTGGTGGATAGAGCAGTGAAGCTTTGAAAAGAGCGGCTGGATCGTGCATCAGTTTTTGTTGAGGGGGTCGTAGTATGACTTGAGGATTTCCTCGCCAAACGTCTCCTTGAGATCTGAGACGTGGCCGTCGAGCCAGAGGATATTGAGGCGGCCGCCGGTCTCCCAGTCCTTGTTGGACGTGCGGAGGTGGCGAAAAATGCCTCGGTATAATGCGGGGCGACTGCTCGGATCCGGCGTCGTATTGGGGGTGGGGCGATAACTCGCCAAGTTGGTGCGAGAACCGCTTGGACCGTCGGGATCGAACAACATGTCGTTTCCGTTTTCGATTCTCGGCTCCACGTGATCGTGAGCCACAATGACGTCGGAATGCCGTTTTATGGCAACCGTGTTCTCCTTACTCAGCCAGCCGTTGAGGGCGTAGGCGGCAATCTCTATGTCTTTGGCGGTGGCGCCGCTGTGGACGGGAAAGGGACTCTGTGCCACAAGTTGTGAGAAATTCTTGAAACTGGGGCAGGCGAAGACCTCCACATCCTTGAGGTATTTGATATAGGCAACACCCCAGTAGGACCTGTTGTCACTGGTTCTCAGATAGTTGCCGCCCGGCCCGTACCAGAAATAGCCATTGCAGTTGGCCGTATGCGTGTGGAAATCCGGCATCCTGTATTCGTTGTCCTGCAGATACAACAGGACAGCGGTGCCGATGCTCCTTGTATTGGAGCGACAGGCGACGAATCTGGCCTGCTCGCGGACTCTATTGAGGGCGGGCATGAGGATGGCCATGAGGACGGCGATGATGGCGATGACGACGAGCAGTTCGATCA
>DDXG01000143.1:0-10090 GCA_002347125.1 Phycisphaerales bacterium UBA2266 | reverse complement strand
ACGAAACACCATCCACGGGTCGGGCCCGGACCTGGCGTCTTGGCCCAAAATGGAGAAACCAGGGGCTTTGCGAAACCTGCAACCTGACCGCAGTAATACTATTATAGCCCAAGCTTCGATCTACGTCAAGTTTATTGGGCCGATAATTCCTATGGATGAACGGTCCATATCAGCATTTTTCCCGGGCGTCGGCGGACGCGCGGGGCGTGCCGTCAAATTTGCTTGAAATCCGGCGTTGCGGACGTTATCCTGCGCGCACCGTCTGGCCGGAATGGCGCCTCGGCCGGGCCGGACACCCGCCAACGTAGCTCAACGGTAGAGCTCTGGTTTTGTAAACCAGGGGTTGTCGGTTCGAATCCGACCGTTGGCTTTGTCGGTCCTAGGATGCGCACGTCTCTGGATGTGTTCCCTTTTCCCTTATTTTCCCTGCCGGCGGGCTCAAAAACGCCGATTTCGGCAACGTCCGGCATTCCATGCAAGACCCCCGTCTCTGTGCCATCGAAGGACAGGCGATTACATGCCGGGTAAGCCGTAGGTGTCAACTGGGGTGTCAAATGGGGTGTCAACGCGCGGGAGCGGGGCCGGCCGACAATGCCGCCCGCGTCGTCGGTGCCCGTCGCGGCCGCCTTCTGAGCTTTGGTGCTCGGCGCGGACAGGTCTGGGAGGCCCTCAACCGCCTCAGATTCCTGCCCTCGGAAGATGTGGGTGTACCGCGACATCGTGAGGTTTATATCGCTGTGCCGCATGAGGGATTGGACGACTTTCGGGTGAGCCCCGCTCGCAGCGAGGAGGCTGCCAGTCGAATGCCGCAGGGCGTGGAAGTCGGCATACCGCCCGGCCTCGTCAACGTAGCTGATCCCGGCCGCCTCCAGGTCCTTCCTGAGCATATTCGCTGCCTTCGCGGGAACATTGAAGGCCGGTGCGCCGGGTAGCCTGTCCGAAAGACTTTCCCGCATGAGTGCAGCGGTGTCTTTTCTCAGCGGCAGTACGGCGAGCTTCTTATTCTTCGTATATCCCGGCTCCACCGTCACGGTGCAATCGTCAAAATCAAAGGAGGACCTCTTCAGGCTCTTCAATTCATCGCGCCTGAGCCCTGTCTCAACCGCCAGGCGGTATAGTAATGCCCTCTCTTGGCCGGTCATTCCGAAGCGGTCAGGGCCGGCTTGCGCGGCTTCAAGAAGTCGGCGTATTTCGTCGGGCTCAAGAGAGCGTCGATCATGGCGCCTGTCGGTGCGCACGTTGACCCCTCGCAGGTGGGCCACGGGAGACTCCCCGGCCCGGCCGTCCTGGACCATCCACGTGCAGAATTGCCGCACGCTTTGCAGGTAGAAATTGTGGGTCTGCGCGGATATTGGGCCGAGGTCCTTCCACTGGACCGCCTTATCCTTCTTTCCATTGAGCTGTTGCCTCTCCACGACCTTCACGCGGTTCCGCAGGCCGGAGATCGCGCGCTGGACCCTACTGGCCTGGATGTCCTGCCAGAACAAGAAACCGCACTCATGGAATACTCTGGCGACTCTCGTGCAGACAGTCTCCACATAACCGGGCTTGTTCTGTTTCGCCAGCAGGGCCTGCCGGAAATCCTCGACATGCTCATTCAGCGGCCGCTGCCTGTGTTTCTTGTACCGGTCCACAACACCAGCCTTGGCCAATGCGGCTTCTTTTTCGAGGCTGGCTGCCAACTGTGCCGTGGCTCCCTTGTCGGTGCAACCGATCACGCGCCGCTCGATCCCGTCGGCGTCGGTGTACTTGATATGCCACTTGCACGACTGGCGGACAACGGTCTTGCCGTTGGCCAATCGCACTCTACGCTTTCTTCTGAATACACTCGCCATCGTACTGCTCTGCGTTCCTTCGTGCCATCCCGAATAGTCTCAGTATTCGTTCAGACCATAGCGAAGCTAGCCGCATCTGAGTCAAGAATAGACTAATGTTCTCTATCTGTCAAGTAGTATTTTCGTGTTCTTCCCTCTCGCCGGCAGCCGATTCCCCCGGCCTCGCCAAATTCTTCAAGTCGCTTTTCCAAGGGCTTGACCCCTTCATTCGCCGTACATTAGTCCTGTGGTTTCGTTTGCGGTGCTCTGACTGATGGCTGTCATGGTGCATCCTGTTTCTTGCCTTAGCTTCTCGGGGGGCCGGAGGCGTGCTGTTTCGTAGGGTATGGTCGTCCGCTCTCATATTACACCACCCCCAGATAACTGGATTCGCCTGAGTACCTCGGCGAAGGCTCGGCGTTCGGCCTCCTCTCGGGCCAGCCCGCCGTCGTATTCGAGAATTGCGGCCCGCTCCTCAAACTCGACGCGCCATTCGAGAGGCAGGTCCTCAACTGAGCCAGGTGCAGTCTGCCAATCCTCGGACTCATCAACATGGTGGGCAGGCGGCTCAAGCAGCCGTTTGATTATGTCGATCCTTACTGCCATTTCTTTCACTCAGATAGGGAGCCATCGGTTGCGGACAAGACGTAAGTCCTTATTAGGCAGATACTTATGTGTGCAATGGCCGCCTTTGCGGACAAAGTGCACAACCTTCGTTTGTTCCGTTGTCTTCATTGTGCTCAAATGGGCCGATTGCACACATATCTCCTTGATAGACAAAGACTTACGGCTTGTCCGCAGCGACCGTCGGAGAATCTGATAAGAAATATCCTCCCGTGTGGCCCCCGAGGGCCGGGAGGGCCAGACCATGAGGTGGCGACGCGTCGCTGATGACCCTGTACTTTGTTGAAACCCGGCCCCTGCCCTCCTCGACCACTTCCACCTGCCCGGCCGCGACAAGCTCCTTTATCCGTCCGCGGACGGTATTCTCCGCCGGCAGGCCCGGTACGGCGGCACGTGCATCCTGAACTGTGAACTCGCCCAACTGCGAAACGACATCCAGAAGCTGTTCGGCACCCGGTGTCAGCATTTTGCCCAGAGCAGTCGCCAGCGGCCTGACCAAGTAACGGCGGACGATCTCGTAATCATCCACAGTGGCAATGACCTGACCGTTTCCATCTCGGTCGCGCTGCTTTTGAAAAAGCAGTGCAACAGCCTGAATCAAGCTCATCAAATGGCCAAATGTCCGGCGCGCCTCCACGCGCTCGGCCGGCAAGGAGTCTCGCAGTGCCCGTGCGAATGGAACTGTCACATGTAGCGGTTCGAGCAACCTCTGGGCGGCGTGGTGAAGGGCGATGATGCTGTCCGGCGTGTCGAGGTCGCCCGGCTGGGACGCCGAGTCGGCAATCCGGTCGATGATTGCCCGTGTTTGCTGAGCACTTTCGTTCGCACAGAGCAGCAGGAATCGGGTTCGGTCCTCGCTGAATATCTGCTGGACGCCCAGTGTGGTGGATTCCACGTATGCAATTGGACCTTCCTGCTCGACATGCACCGTTGTATGCGGCCCGGATTTCTGTGTCGCCGACACAAGGGCAGACAAGCGGCCGTCAGAGATCATTTCCCGAAGCGCGCGGGTTGCCTCCGCCGCCGCATCATCTTGGAGCCGCGACCGTTCCCCAGCCACCACGAAACGGTGGACGAGAGAGCCTGGGGGGAGGTACTGCAGCGCCTTGGGGCTTATCTGGTGTGCCCGTAGAACTGTCTCGTTTGGGAAAAGCTTAGCCACAACATCAATACAGAAACTCTTGCCGGTACTGCTTTGGCCCAGGACGATGGCCGCCAGAGGCTTGGACAGGAGTCTCGACGTACCGACGATGTAGAGGGCCACGATCAGGTCGTCCTCGCCGGCTACCCCTAGTCGATGGGCGTGGTCGATAGCGATGTCGATCAGGTTCGGAGACTTCAATAATTGCTCGGCGTACCGAACAAGCTCCGGGTCTGTATCCGACAGCGCGTCGCGGCTGATCGCCAGCGGCGTATCGGCCTCTTGAGCATAATCCTCGGCCTCTGTTGCCGCACGCCTCTCGGTGGCCTCCATCCCCAATTCCATCAACCGCTCATCCAACTGCCTGCGCACCTGCTCTGTGTCCAGTCCAGGATGCTTGCCGACGAGGTCGTCAACAAACTGGCGCCGTCTGGCCTTGTTGGCGACATCCATTGTGGCCATGTCAAGGATGCTGCCGCCTTGAACCACGGCTACGGAGCCCTTGGTCGGGCTCGTGCTATTCCTATTCGCGGTGAATTTCAGTTCGATTTCGTCCACGTTTTAGCTCCTGACGATCTGCGCAACGACAACTCGCCTCGCAGCGGCATCCTCAATGGTCTTCCGGGCTGTCTCGTGCGTCGCTCCAGCCCGTAGCCACTGGCGCAAGTCCTTCATGCCGTCGGGCGGGAAAACGAGCTTCACACATCGGCAGTGGAGGGCCAGTGCCGTCGCCAGCTTCGCCGCGCCGTCTCTGCCCGGCTCGTCGTTATCGGCGACGACCACTAGCTGGTCGCAGCCCCGAACGTACTCGATAGTCATCGCGACGCAACTGCGGCAACCTGGGCGTCCGATGGTGTCAAAGCCCAAATCCAACCCGGCCGCACAGTCACTCTCCCCCTCGGTGATAAGTAGTGGTCCTTGCCCCGATAGGCCAGTGGGGATGAATAGGCCCGCGCTGCTGCGTTCGACGGACAGTTTGCGGCCATTTGGAAGCCGTCGCCGAATCCCGATAATCCTGCCACGGATGTTGCTCATCGGAAACGTAAAAGCCCTGCCATCCCAGCCTATTCGTAGCCGTTCGAGACTTGCGCGAGAAACGCCCAGGATGGTCGAAATGTCGAGCAACTGTTGGCTGGTGATCATTGCCTGATACTGCTCAGCAAGTCGTTCGCAGTGGCCGGAGACATCGCCTGCGTCAGACGAACTTATACGCACGCCGTAATGGCGATGCGGCCGCCTTCCATCGTCTCGGAGCATGTGCAACCATCCAGCGTCGCCACAGCGTCTTTGGGCACCGTCGGCAATCCGAGCACAGATGGCCGCTGAGCCATCCGCAGCAACAAGACACCAGTCGGGCTTGCCGCAGATCGGACAGCGATTGGCCTTGCTCACGCGATGCATCCTCTCGCCAGTCATACCCGCGACTCCTGCATGGCCTGGAAGGCCTTGCGGTCAGGGGCTCCGGCTTCTAGCCAGCGATTGATCGTCTTCTCCGACCATCGAATCGAACCGCCGATATGAAGAGGTTTTGGGATTCTGCCGCTGCTGTTGAGGCGGTGAACACTCCTTCTGCTCAGGGCGAGCTTTGATGCCAGTTCATCTGCCGTGAGGAGCCTGTCGGTCATTGTGTCAGACATGGTTGAATCTCCTAGAAATCACTGTTTATTCTCTTTATGCCACTGGCGCAAATGATAAGGCTGAACGAAACTGCCGCATTTCGTTCAGCCATTTTCTTGTGCGCAGATATTGTGAGGGTCTTCTGGCGCTGATTCTACGCGGGAAGAATTTCTTGGCGTGATCCTGTGATGGGACGCTGAACGAATTAGTTTCGTTCAGATTTGTTCTTCAGATACCGATTCGAAGCAGTTCTCGCCGCGTCCCCGCTTGGGAAACCATGCGTGTCGGCCGCATTGTTCCACGCGCCTTTGGAATCCATGCCGTTTGCCTGTAAGTCCTCAACGGTTCTGATCATCAGTCTGAGTTTCTCGTCTGAGTACTTGCGTTTTCGGCCACGCGTCCTGCGGCCTCCCGTATTCCCCTCGGCTTTGATCCCTTCCTGATCTTGCCCCAGTCTGCCCTCTACGAGTATCTTGTTGGGGTCAAGGTGTTCTTTTCTCCCGATCATATGCAGCAGGCAGGAATCAGGTAGGGCGCCCCGCCTCAATCGGGGAAATTCGATTGCCATCTTTCCGGCAAGCACGCCGTTTACCTGGCTCGCCTGTCTGCGGTGCAATTCATAGAGTGATTTTGCCTTCTCCTCGAAGGACGAGCCGGGCATGTACTTGCCAATCTCCATGAGGTCCGACGAAAACTCAGCAGCGAAGCCCTCCGCTGTCATACTCTCCATCTGTGTCGCGAATCCAGCGAATCCAGCGACCATCGCTCGGTCAACTGCACTCTCAATTCCCTCCGTGAAGATGCAGCGTGCATACAACCGGTCCGGATCGTACTGGGCACATTCGCCGGCCAGCGTAGCGAAACGCCGGTCAATACACTGCGAGCATAGAGCACAGTGCGTGGCAGGGTTCACGTACATCGCCTTGGCGCAGCTGCGCGTGTGTTCGATTTCGGCCTCGTGTCGCAACTCCTTGAGCCTCAAGCACACGTCGGTCCTCGTCATCTCGAAATAGGGATTCTCGAAGTGGAACTCTGCATCAATGATCGTGCCGACCAGTTCGGAAAAGAGCCGCAGGAACTTCGGATGCGTAGACCGAGTGTTCTTCGCCTGATAGGTCTGGCCATCAAAGGGCAGGTTGCAGCTTACGATACCGTTTTCGTAGAACCGCACATGGTCCAAGCCAAACCGGCGGGCAACAACGGCTCCAAGTGTACCGTAGAGGAATGACCGCGTTCTCTGGCACGTATCTCTTGTCAGCTCCTTGTCTTTGTTGATCCCAATGGGCACGTGCAGCGGCTTCATCCCATTGTGGCGTAGCCCCACCAAATACTCAAAAAGTCCGCGTTGCAGACCCTTCATTGGATTGCAGGAGTAATGCCCGACCAAAACCGGATTCACGCCATGCCGGAGGATCTCTTCAGTCGCACCGGTGAAAGAGTCCAAGCCTCCGGAGAATAGCATGACGCTGTTGAAGTCCTGTCCCGGATCGGCGTCACCGGTGAAATTGAGCCAGTCCGGGTCATTCCGAGAACCCTGTGGCTCGAACTGAAACTCATAGGTGTCTCCCGACACAAACCCAAGTGTTTCCTCGAGCGCCGCTCTCATGGCCGAATCGGACCACACATCATGGCCTTTGACCGGGACAACAAACCTGAACTGTCTATGCCAATCCTCGCCGTAGTCGAACCGCTTCGGACCACCTCGTGACACGCACTGGTCCGCCACATAGACATACGTCGCGATCTTCAGGAGGTCATAGAGTGCCGGAGGTATGCTCTCGACGAGCTTCTTCGTGAGAGATTCGACATCCAGGTATATCTGTCCTTTGTCTCGCTCCTTGCCGGTCTGCAACCTAAGCACCTTGAAGCCGGTCTCCTTGCCTGCAAGTCCGCCGCAGAGGATCAGATGTCGTTCTGTCCTAGGCATTGCCTCTCTCCCGCTTCTTCAGTTCACTCTTGATCTTGCTGAAAGCCACAGGCATGAATTGCGTTCGGACAGTGCTTTCATGCAGTTGCCGGCGGTAGTCGGCCGCTGAGGGCCAGCACCCGGAGAACTCGCGCACAATCCGTGCCGTCTGGTAACAGTGCAGCTTGAGCGCTTCTTTGAACCCCTGGCAGGCCTCGATAGTCTTGAATTGCTTCTTTGGTCCAATGTGATTCGGCAACTCGCGGCTGAGGTGGTAGTCAAGGAAACGGTAGAGGAACTTGCCGAAGAAGTCATGGCCGACCTGCCCGAAGTTCTTCGTCGTGGTGTACTTCTTGAGCGTTCTCTGCGTGTCTGCCAGGGACACACCAAACAGGCTCCCGGTTTCTCTCTGGCACATCTGCGTCAGGGCATCCACGGCCGCGTATCGAGCCATCTCCGCCAAATCACTGCGGTGCTGCCTGCTCCGTAGGCTCTTGTCCATTGCATCGTCGAAGGCAGCCACGAAATCGAGCAACGACGCCTCCTTGGGCATGGTCATGCCGAGCCGGGTCCACCGGGCGGTGCAATCGTTGGCCCCTGACGCCCGAACCGCTTCCATCAGCATCCGCAGGACTCTCGCCATGCCCCAGTCCTCCTTGGCCATTTGAAGGCCCTTGTCGGCCGCCTTGCTGGTTTCCTCGGCTATCCGGGCCGGATCATCCGTCAGTCGCAGCAAAGCGACGACGCTCTGCCAGTTTCGCGTGGCCGGCAACTCACCTAATCGTCGGTGTCCCATTGTTCTCTCGCTGTCTGTATGAAGATTGGTTCCCCATTACCATTAACCGGCTTTCTCATGCGATTTGGAATCTACTCAACACCCAGCATCCTCCTCACGTCCGCCTGCGAGATCGGACCTTGCACGTCCTTCGCGAGGCCGCTGTCCGGTACGCCGAGGACCCAGCATGGAACGTGCTCCGGTCGTCCGCCCAAGGCGGCAAACAGCGGGATGTAATCATCGGACACGACAAACCACGCCCCGCGCTGGTACACCCAGAGATTGCGAAACCTCCCTTGCCTCCAGTCTTCACTCACGGATGCGATGGCGGCCGCACCCGCCGGATGCAGGTCGGGCCGATAGTCAGGATCGAATGGAACAATCCGGCACAGAGGCACGGCCGCGAAATAGACGGGTAGCTTCCCAGTAACGGCCTGCTCCATCAGCGAGATAAGCCGTTCATCGTGTTTCGGCCGCGACCCGAACTCGCGCAAACCCCCCGTTGGAACGCTTGCGTCATTCATCACTGTTCACCTATGTCTCAGACCTGAATGCACCGGGCCACCCGCCGTGGGTCTCTATCGTTTCGTCGATCTGCTTCATGATCTTGATTGTCTCGCTGAGGGCCACGATGATCTTCTGGTAGTGGGTGATGTCTTCTTTGCTGAGCGTGCGGCCATTGCGAGTTAGACGACAACGTCCGATGGCCGCCAGATCGTAACGTCTGCTATATTGCTGAAATCGTCATCATATGTTGCTATGTTCTTCACGCGAACACGGTGTCGATTCATACAACCCAAGTGAAGCGAATCATTTGTCAGCAAGCCATGGTCAGCTCTTTCTGTCTTCGTGTCGACAAGCAAATGCTTGCTGATCGGCAACACCTTCAGGCCGATGTTCAAAGTGGCCTCAAACTGGCGTTGATGCTCAGACAGACGGGCGACGACCGAGCGGTCGGCCTGGATGCGGGTCTTAAGATCGACGGCACGTGGCTTGTTGATGATGCCTCTGACCACGGCTTCGGCCAGCATCATCTTGTGAAGCAGGTCCGACAGTACTTCTGTGTTGACATAAGCTGTCACCTCATCGCGCGCTATGCGCTCCATAAAGACGGTGCAGGAAGCAGACCGACCCTGAAAGTGAAAACAGAAGATGTTCGTATCAACGAACACCCCTGTTCCCGATGGTATCAGGGTCAGGTCCGGCATGGCTATTCCTCTTCCTCATCGGCATCGCTAATATCCGCGGCGGCGCCAGACCAGATACCTGCGGTCGCATTGACAGCATCCAGCCTCTTTACGATCTGCTCGGGCTTGAGACTTGATGCCTTCGACAGCCTTGCCTGTACGTGTTCAACCAAAGCCTGATAGACTGCATCTCGCTCTCCTTTCGTCAGATGAAGAGCATCGAAAGCAACGGAATCAAGATCGCGACGATCGGGCTGATGAACCTCGTCGAAGATCGGTAGTACAGGCCGCACAGCAACTGATTCATAGCACTTCTCGAGTTCTGAGACCTGCTGCTGACTCAGGACCTTGGGATCTACTATCTGATGCGACCACAGTTCAGGACCATAGATGCAGAGCACGCCTTCTCCCATGTTCTTCCGACCTCGAACTTCAAGGGTCATTAGGCTGAGCGTAGAATTGAGAAGGGCAAGGACAGTGTGCTTTCGATACTCCGCTCTTAGCGTGGCAATAAAGAACGAGTCATTGACGACAAAATCACCTCCTTCAAAGAAGCATAGCCGTTCTCCGATGAATCGGTTGGAAATAACATCTGGGATGAGCCACTTTGCTCTCTTCTGTCCCCTGCTTGGTATTACCTTCGGCAGTTTGTCTCGATCAATCCGGATCGCTTGCACATCTTTAACCGAGTGCAGAAAAGGAAACCCGTCCGGAGCCTCGCCGCGCAGAACAAACTGTCTATCCAATAGGCCCTGCATGTTGTTCCTTTGTATGTGGGCTGCCAGTTGTCCGAACGAACACACAGCACCTTTATGATCCAACACCTTGAAATAAATGTCTGGCGCCCGGAGATACTTACCACCCCATTTGTTGCCGATGTACTTAGCGCTCTTTACAAGGACGCCGGCGGACTTGGCCTTCTTCCCTCGCTTCGGCATATCCTGCTCTTGCTGAAGCGATTCAAGGCCCTCTTCAAAAAGATGCTGTTGAGTACCGGCAAAGACACGATATGTGTCACGACCTGCG
>DDXG01000048.1 GCA_002347125.1 Phycisphaerales bacterium UBA2266 | reverse complement strand
GCTCGATATGTTCAGAATCACCCCTCCCGTAGCACGGGCATCGGCTCCCGTAGCACGGGCATCTTGCCCGTGTGCATTCTGGGCATACTGCCCGTGTTTGATGCTCCGCTCGGCCATCGCCTTTCCGAAGACTTGGCACGGCAGCAGCGTCCCGATGAAGTTCAGGTCGAACACGAACCGAATCGCATCCGTCGGCAGGTCGAAGAACGCCATATCCGGCCCGGTGGTCGCTTCCTTGCGATTGCCGCCGGCGCCGTTAATAAGGATATCGGCCTGGCCCAGTTTGGCCGCCACCGTATCGCGGGCGGCCTCGACACTGGCTCTGTCCAGCACGTTACAGCCGACCGCAATCGCCTTGCCGCCGGCCTTCTTGATCTGCTCGGCGACCCGGCCGGCCGCCTGTTCGTTGAGGTCCAGCACCGCCACCTTCGCCCCGGCGCCCGCCACGGCACGGGCCATCTCGCCGCAGAGAACCCCGCCGGCCCCCGTAATCACCGCCACCTTGCCGGACAAATCGAACAATTCGTTCATTGCTGGCGCTTCCTTTCCATATTGATACGCACCTGCTCAGGCAGTTGGCCCAAGGGCCTTGATTGATTCGGGATAACCCGGCAGAATATAGCAGCCCCCGCGGGGATTTCAACCCCCAACCGCCCCCGGGCCCCTCCACGGGCTTTCAAGCGGCTTTTTGTTCAAGGAGCGACCCATGGCCAACTACATCGTACAGCATTTCGACGACATCGCCGTCGAGACCTGCCCCTGCGGCTACGCCCAGCGGGCGTTCGTCCGCCCCGACAACCCCACCGTGACGGTGCATTTCGTGGAGATCACCCACGACGCCAAGACCCACTACCACAAGAGGCAGACCGAGACCTACGTGGTGCTCGAAGGCAACGGCGCTATCGAATGCGACGGCCACATGGTCCCCGCCAAACCCATGACGGCCGTGCTCATCAAGCCCGGCTGCCGCCACCGCGCTGTCGGGCGACTCAAAATCCTCAATATCGTTACTCCAGCCTTCGACCCAAAGGACGAGTACGTTGAGTAGGCCGGCCACAACTATGTGGAGGGGCATCATGGATAGCATCCGCCTTGCCGTATTGATATTGACAGCCGTTGTAGTTCCGATACAAGGCTGCCGAGACACCAATCAACCACCGACCGTAGCGGCGAGGCGGCCCTTGCCAGGGCCGGAGGAGAACGTCAAGCCGGATTTCGAGCGACTTGCACTCGATGTTCAGGAAGATCCGAGCCTCAGCCGCAACATTGCTCTGACACTCGTCCTAGGAGGTGCTGACCCAAACACCTTGACGCCGGCAGAGAGACTGGATCGACTCTACGGCGAACTCCTCGACCCCAATGGGAACGGAAGTCTGGCTAGAAGGGCCTTTGAGATACTCGAGCAAATGCAGGTAACCGATGTGGCCCGCCCGGCACTCTTGCACAAGTACATGGGCGTCGTGATCCGCGCTTCCCGCAGCCTTGCCAAGAGGGCGGATCGCGGCATGCCGGACCTTGAGGCTCTGCCCTATCTGATTTACGTCCTTGAACGAAACAACTACATTGCGGATGGAAGCGAGGAGGCGGTCGTTCACAACTTAATGAAGCGAAGCCTGGTCAGGGCCATTGTCAAGACCACCGAATTGGGCATTGACCCGGAAAGAGTGAACATCAATAACGAACACCAGATTGCCGACATTATCGCTCAGGCGGAAGAGTGGGCCAGGCAGCATAAGATCGTCCTATTTGAGAAATTCGTCTGGCGCAGATGATCGGTACGGTGGCCCGGTGACAGAGACGCCACTAAAGTACCCTGTGTCCGTCGTGGGCGTATTTGGTATACTCCGTCCATCAATAGAGAACAGATCCCGCAAGGGGCTCGTCCTGGAGATTCCTCAAACATGGCAGTGTCTGCATATATCCTGATAGGCCTTGCCTGCTGCATGGCCGGTGGCGAGGCGGGACCGGCGCCTGTGGTGACAGCCGATGACGGTTCGGAGATGGTGCTCGTGGAGGCCGGGGCGTTCGTGATGGGCAGCGGCAGTGGGACGGCGGAGGAATCGCCGCCGCACGTCCGCCGGGTCGGGGCATTCTATATCGACCGGACCGAGGTGACCTGCCTGCAGTACGCCCGTTACCTCCAGGCCACGAGCACCGAACCCCCAACGGACTGGAGCGGCTCGACCGTCCCGGTCGGCCGCGAGGCCCACCCCATCACCAATATCACATGGTTCGACGCCATGCGATATGCCCTGTGGGCGGGCAAACGCCTGCCGACCGAGGCCGAATGGGAGAAGGCCGCCCGCGGCGCCGACGGCCGGGCCTTCCCATGGGGCGATGCAGACGACGAATCCCGCAGAAACAAGGACAGCGGCAAGCTGCGCCCGGTCGGCCAGTACCCCGCCGGGGCCTCGCCCGGCGGGTGTCTGGATATGAGCGGCAACGCCTGGGAATGGACCGCCGACTGGTTCGATCCCTACCCCGGCAGCCTGGCCCGATCGGTCCACTTCGGGCAACAGTACAAGGTCATCCGGGGTGGGGCCGGCGAGTATCTCTACGCCACGGACAACACGGGCACGACCACCCAGCGGGCGCGGCTGGTCCCCTACGGGGCGCACGACTTTGTCGGCCTGCGATGTGTCAGGGACGCCCCAGGGGCCGCGCCACCCTATGATGCCCGACAATGGCTCAAGGATGCCGAGGCCCGGCTCACCGGCTACCTGCGAGAGCCCAGCCAGTTGGCCTATGAACGGCAGTTCAAGCAGATGTTGGCCACCGGCCGCGTGCCTCTGTCAATCCAGGGGCCGCCCGTGCGGCAGGGCCATGTGCGAACCGGCTTGCCGCTGCCCAGGGGCCTATTGCGAGAGGTTGGCGGCCTGCATCTGACGGGGGCCCATGACGCTATCATACCCGTCCAGACCGGCGTCCTGAGCCGCTGGCCGGATGACTCGATACGGTGGGCCTTGCTCGATTTCCACGCCTCGCCCGGTCGGGCGGTCTACGTGAACCTCACGCCTGCCCCGGCCGCGGCCGTGCAGACCGAGGGCGTCGTGGTGAGCCGGCAAGCCGGCCGCGTGGTCATGGCCGGCCCGACGATCCGTATCATCCTCTCGCCCGAGAAGCTCATCGAGGAGATTCAGTCGGGCAGCCGGACCGTGATTACGGGCGTCCGACTTGGACTGCGGGGACGATTCGCCGGGGGCGATGCGGACCTTTCGCCGCTGCCGGCCGAGGGCATCACGGTCGAGGATAGCGGCCCCCAATACGCGCAGGTCCGTCTGGAGGGTTTCTTTGCCGATGCCCGCGGCGGCCGCACGGCCATGAAGTACGATCTCCGCGTCGGCCTGCCCGCTTCGGCCGCAACCGTCACGCTGGCCTGCACGCTGGTCCATCACGCCGCCCGGCGGCTTCCGTGGGAGGCGATGGACCCGAACGTCATCCTCAGTGACGCCCGCTTGATGTTCGATACGCCGGCGCCGATCCGCGAATGCACGCTCGGCACGGAAAACGGCCGCGTGAAGTTGAGTCTCTCCGATAATCAGCCCGTCGAACTGCTTCAATCCGATGATCTCAAGTACGAGATTCGCCGAGGCGACGCAGCCACCGGCGGCGGGACCCGTGCGCCTGGACAACTGGCCGTAGCGACCGACGGCGGGCCGCTGGCTCTGGGCGTCCGCCATTTCTGGCAGAACTACCCGCAGGCCCTTCTGGCGACCCGGCAGGGTTTCGGTGTGCGGCTGTACGCGGGCGGCGAGCCCTTCGTATGGGAGGGCGGCCTGGCCAAGACGCACGAGATGACCCTGGACCTGGCGGCGACAGAGTTGGAGTCGGCCGCCCAGCCGCTGCGAGCGGTCATACCGCCGGTGTGGGCCTGCGGGACCGAGGCCGCCGGGGCGGTGATGCCGCGATGCGCCGAGTCGATCGAGACACTGCCCTACTGGGAATGCCGGCGCGAAACCGCCATGCGCCAATGGGCCAACGGCATGCCGTTCGGCCGGCGGGATTTCGGCGACGGCTACATGGGCGGACCCTACAAGGGCAAGAACGCCTACGTCAACCTGGAGTACGATGTCGCGTGGGACTTCCTTATGGAGTACCTGCGGACGGGCGACCTGTGGTTCCTTGAGACGGCCGAGCCCATGGCCCGACACCAGGCCGACATCGACACCGAGAACGTCGCCGGATTCCCCTGGAAGCACAGCCCCATGCACACCACGACCGTCGCGGAACTGGGCCATGTATTCATCCGCGGCCTGCTGCTGCACCACCTGCTGACGGGCGACCGCCGCAGCCTCGAGACCGCCGTCAGAATAGGCAATTGGATCGCCGACAACATGGAGCGGGGCTCCGGCGTCGGCAATGAACGGCAGATCGGCTGGTCGCTGTACGCCCTGACCGGCTTGTACGATGTCACGGCTGAACCCCGTTACCTCCGCGCCGCCGAGACTCTGACGAAGCGGCTGGTCGCGGGCCAATCGCCCAGCGGCAAGTTCGACATCCGATGGGACAATCGTATCGCCTTCTTCAACGGCATCGCCATGAACGGCATGTTGACCGTTTACGAGATCACCGGCGACGCGGCCCTGCGGGACGGCATCGTAAAGGTGGCGGGGCGGACGCTCGGCATGTATCCCGAGTACGCCTGCCGCACGCTCAATGCGTACTGTTGGATGGTCGAGCAGCGCGACGACCCGCGGTTCCTCGACAACCTCGAACGGACCTGGAACAGCTCCATGGAGTTTCTGCTGGACCGCGACTGCACCACCGCCGAGACGCACGCATGGAAGTTTCCCCGGTTCGCCGCCCGGTATGGTCTGTTTCCGGTCTTCAGATCGAAGCCGGAGGCGCTGCCGGAGGCATCGAGCTGGAAGTCCATCCGGTTTACGAATCCGCAGGTGGAGCTGTACCTGCGATGCGGACAGGCCGGCAGTGTCGTCGTGATCCGCGAGGGCCTGGCGCGGGGACAGGTGCGGCTGTATGATATGGCCGGGCAGAGGCTGCATTCCTTCGATCTGGACCGCTGCGACCGGATATTCGAGGCCGTGTCCCTGCTGTTGGGCGCATCGGGCGTCTACCGCATGGTGCTGGCCGGGCCGGAGGTCTTCGGCTGGCAGGTCCAGTACGACGCCGCGACGGCTGTCACCGTGTATGACCGGGCCCATAAGCAGATTCCCTGCCTGCTGAACCGGGCCTATGGCTGTCTGCGCGAGGGGGCCCGCGAGGTCGCCATGACGTTCGAGGCCGTCGGCGAGGGCTTCCATGCGGCCGTACTCTACGACCCCAACGGCTCACCCGTGCGGGCGGTGCGGCACTTCGTGGATTTCGAGGACCCGGGACGCTACGAGTTGACCCTCCAGGCCCCCGTCGCCGGGCCGCGGGAAGGCTGGTCGCTCCAACTGCACGCCCTCAAGGTCCTGCGGATCGAAGGCATGACACCGTACTGGTCGAACGACCCGGACGAGTTCTTCCGCCCCGAGCGCATCGAGGCAGAACCCTGACACGTCAAAGCGGCACGGCGGTGGTCCCGAAGTACTCCCTCCCCACGGGCCGAAGAGGGGGATTCGGCCTGGAAGTCCACATTTCCTGCCGGTGCTCTTTTTTGTCTGGACAAATGACTTTCTATTTGTCATAATCCTGAAAGTTGACAGGGCCGTGCGGGGTCCTTCTTTGACAACGAGGAATGGAACATGAGAACCATGTGGAGTCTTGAGAGCAGGTGTGCGGGCCTGGTGGTGGCCGCAGTCATGATCGGCGTTGGCGTCGTCGGGGCCAGGACGATCACCGTGGACGACGACGAACCGGCCGACTTCAACAACATCCAAGCGGCCATCCAGGACGCCAACCACGGGGATACCGTGCTGGTCCGGCCCGGAACCTACACCGGCCCCGGCAACCGGAATATCGACGTTCTCGGCAAGGCCATCATCGTCCGATCCGCGGACCCGAACGACCCGGCCGTCGCCGATGCCACTGTCATAGACTGCAATGGTCTCGGGCGGGCCTTTTACATCCATTCGGGCGAAGGTTCCGCCAGCGTCATCGATGGCCTGACCATTATTCGGGGCAACACGTCCAATGGTGGTGCTATTGTCTGCAACACGACCAGTCCAACGATCAGACGCTGCGCATTCGTCGATAATTATGCATACCGTGGTGGCGCGATAGATGTGTCCGGCGTGTGCGGTCCGACGATCACTTCCTGTCGCTTTTCCCACAATCGGGCAGGCGTAGGCGGCGCAGTCGCACTCCAGGAGACCATCTATCACTCGCCGCGATCGCCTCTGCCCGTGGCCGAACTCGCAGGGACCCGAACCATCGTCATTGGCGATTGCATATTCACTGCGAATCATGCGTCGGCGGCGGGCGGAGCTTTGAACACCTATGACAGCGAACTCGTCATTCAAGGGTGCGTGTTTTCTGGGAATGTCAGTGGTGATGGCGGTGCCGCATCCCTGCAGCTTTCAAGAACCACAATGGAACACTGTCTGGTTGTGGGGAACCGCAGCAACCACTTCGGTGGAGCTCTGTTCGTATGGTTCAACGACCTTATGTGCATCAACAACTGCACGATTTCCGAGAATGTCGCACTGGGATATGGGTCGGCGATCTGGATGGAGTTGTCGGCGCAACGTACCGTGCTTCTGAGCAATAGCATTATTGCGGATAATGTGAATCTCAACAGCCAGATCCACATGGTGAGTGACTCGAGTGTGCGCATCGAATACTGCAATATGGTAGGCAGTCCATCGGTGATCAGCACACACGGAACAGGTGCGCAGATCTCCTGGGGTCTGGGGATTGTCAAAACCAATCCACAATTTGCCGAAGCCGGGCGGTGGGTACATCCGGATGACCTGAACACGCCGACCGATCCGAAGGACCCTAATGCCGTCTGGATCGCAGGCGACTATCACCTCAAGTCCGAAATGGGCCGGTGGGACCCGGTTTCCCTCGCGTGGGTCCTCGACACCATAACCAGTCCTGTTGTCAATGCCGGAGACTGGCAATCACCCTATGACCACGAGCCGGCTCCAAACGGCAATCGCATCAACATGGGCTGTTACGGTAACACATCCGAGGCAAGCAAATCATCCATCACCCGAGTGAAGACCCTCTACGTTGACGATGATGGACCGGCCGACTACCGCAGAATACAGAACGCCATTGACGTCACGGACCACCACGATACAGTGGTCGTCAAGCCTGGCATGTATACCGGTACGGGGAACCGGGATATGAATTTCAAAGGAAGAAACATCACCGTCCGATCCATCGATCCCAACGACCCTGCGGTGGTCGCCGCTACTGTTATCAACTGCAAGGGCCACTCCTTAGACCCCCACCGGGCTTTCACGTTCAGCCAGGGAGAAAACGCCGACTCCGTCCTTGCCGGTCTGACCATTATTTATGGCTGTGCCGAAGACGGCGGGGCCATCCTGATAACAAGGATGACTGAGGGCGGCGACCGAGACAACCCGGAGCACTGGGTTACCGAGGCGGTGGCTTGCACGATCAAGAACTGCGTTTTCAAGATTTGCAGGGCCACCCGCTTCGGCGCGGCAATATACGTGTACGAAGGCTGTCCGACCATCACCGGATGCGTATTCTCAGGCAATTCGGCTGCCAACACCGGAGGTGCTGTTGCAACGAACCTCTACATGGGCTCCGTCCCTCGTCTCGTCGCGGGATCGCAGGGCCATCTGACTGTCTCCAACTGCATCTTTGAATCCAATACCGGCCGCTGGGCCGGAGCCGTGTACCTGTCTAGAAACGACACTGCTTCGCTGGCTAACTGCGTCTTCTATCAAAACGTCGCAACGAATGCGACGAGCAGCGTCGGTGGAATCAAAGCCCTCCTTGTTGACGCCGTATTCCTCGACAACTGTATACTCCGGGCCAATAGTCGCAACGGATTGCTCGATGAGCAAGCCCAGTTGTTCGCCCTGAATCCCGTCTTCCGCGTGGACTACTCCTGCGTGCAGGGATGGTCCGGCGCCATCAGCGGCGTCGGCAACTTCGACGCCGATCCGTGCTTCGCCGCTCCGGGCTACGTCTTGGATCCTGACACACCCCAGAACGCCGATAACGACTACTGGATTCCCGGCGACTACCATCTCAAATCGACGGCGGGCCGATGGGACCCCGTCGTCCGCCGCTGGGTCTTCGACGACGTCACCAGTCCCTGCATCGACGCCGGCGATCCGAATGCCCCATGGGGCAATGAACTCTGGCCCCACGGCGGGCGCGTCAATGTCGGCGCCTACGGCAATACGTTTCAGGCGAGTCTCTCTCCGTATGGCGGCGGCAATCCGGTGGACTACGATCACAGCGGCCGTATCGACCACAACGACCTCGCCATTTTCGCCGGCCACTGGCTCGACGCCCCGCCCAATCCAGGCGACATCAACAAGGACAATGCCTCCGACCTCTATGACTTCGCGCTATTCGCGAGCGAATGGTCTCGTCTCTTTCCACCCGGCAAGGCCCATCAGCCCACGCCCGCGGTGGAAGCCGACGGTCAGCCCTTCGACCATTTGTTGTTGTCATGGGAAGGTGGCATGTACGGCGTATGGCACCATGTCTACATCGGGACGGCCGAGCCCCTCGACCTGTTGGCGACAACCGACCAGAGTCATTACGTGGTCCTCGTTCTTCAGCGCGACACCCGTTATCTGTGGCGAGTCGACGAGGAGAATGCCGACGGCTACACTACCGGCGAAACCTGGTCGTTCCGTACCTCCGCTGCGCCGACTCAGGCGGCCAATCCGACCCCGGCCAACGGGGCCGCCAACATCGACGCTGCTGGCACGATTCTGACATGGACACCCGGCGAGGCCGCCGACTCTCACGACATCTACTTGGGCACGACCAACCCGCCCCCGTTCGTGGGTAATCGCGAGCAGCCCGCGTATGATCCAGGGGTGCTCAACAACAAGGCCACCTACTACTGGCGAATCGACGAACGCAATGCCGATGGCGTCACTACCGGGGCCACGTGGAGTTTCTCGACGAAACTGCGGTAAGCGCGATCCGCCCGGCCCGCCCGGTTGTCGCACGGCACGGCGGCAGACCGCTACAGGGCCTCGGAGAATATCTCGACCTTGCCGGGGCCGGTCAGGTCGTTGAGGCGGCGGATGAAGTCGGACTGGTCGAAGCCGCCCTTGTGGCGGAACTGGTAGTGCAGCGACACCCGCCCGTCGGCCACGGACATCGTCCTGACGCACAGGTTGTCGAAGCTGCCGCGGAACAGGCCGTCGATATCCTGGCGACGGTCGTAGTAGGCGTCCTTGTCCATCGAGACCATGATATTGGCCGGCCGCCGCAGCGAGAACCGGTTCCGCACGAACCACTGCACACACAGCGCCGCCAGCACCACCACGAACAGCACGACGACAATCGCGTAAGTGCCCGTGGCGATGCCAATGGACGAGGCGATCAGCAGCAACAGAAACCCAATCTCCGCCGAGTCCTTCACCGGCGTGCGGAACCGCACGAACGATAGCGCCCCCAGCAGCCCCAGCGACAGCGGGATCGAACTCTGAATCCCCAGAAACAGCGCCGTAATCGCCGGTCCGCCGATGATGAACGACCGGTCCACGCCCGCCCCGACGGTCCGCGAACCGTAGAAGAGGTGATACATCACATACACAACCACCGACGCGACCAGCGAAGCCCCGATTGCTATTGCCATCTGCTGAACGGCGATACCCTGGCCATGAGAAACCATCTGCGCCAATATCATACTTGCATCTCCTGAGAACATTGCGGTTGATAAAGTCATAGTCTCTCCATCCTGCCCGACGGCCGCAGCCGGCCGACCGAGCCGAGTCCTTCCAGGTGCGCCTCCACGCACGATCCATACTTCGAGTAGCGGCTCCAGTCCGTATCCAGCAGGGCCATCGAACGCAGAGTCGCCGGGATATCCGCCGACGGCCCCTTGATCTCGATGACGCCGCCGCTGAGCCGCACCGGCCCCGCGCATGGACCCAGCCGCGGCGTCACGGCCGCTGAACGGATATTCCAATCCAGCGAGACCCGCGTACCCGTCAGCAGGTCCCTGAATCGCCGCCGGTCGTACGA
Source organism: Phycisphaerales bacterium UBA2266 (assembly GCA_002347125.1). Lineage (GTDB taxonomy): Bacteria > Planctomycetota > Phycisphaerae > Sedimentisphaerales > Anaerobacaceae > UBA2266. The sequence goes on along the minus strand of DDXG01000048.1, from coordinate 1,479 downwards.
AACGATAATGACAGGTCGATAGCGTTTCTGCGGGAAATAGTCGAATTGGGACAGCCCCTCGCGCAGGGCCGCCCCGTCAAGGATGCCGCCGGCCGGTCCCGGCGCGATGTCGGGATTGCCCAGCAATTCCGACGCCACCAGCCGCCGGCTCCGCTGCTTGGTCCCGGCGAATCCGTTCTTCGACTTCAACTCCAGATACACCGGCGTCTCGGGCGTGCCGTTCGGGCTGTCATACCAGCGGATTCGCACCTTGTGCCGGGCGTAATGCCCGTCGTCGGAATCCTGATAGCAGTCCATGTCGTCGGTATCGTAGTACAGCGAGTGGACGACACCGCCGGGGTATTCAGCATCCCGGACGCAGCAGTGCGCCAGCAGGTGCGACGCGAAGGCGATCTTCGAGGCGGGTATATAGAATTTCCGTTCAAATCGTGCCGCTGTGCCGGACGTGTTCGGTTGCTTCGGGCGGGCCGTGAGTATCTCCATGAATCGTATCATCGCGGACCTCCCATCCCCGGCCCCATCGATCCAGACGGCATACCGCCGCCAAAGCCCTGCGTCTGGGACTTCGAGGGCAGTTCCCCATCAAGCTGGCTGCGAACAGAGACCCTTCGCCTGGCGGCAAATGACTTCAATCCCGGCCCACCGCCGGGTCCGCCGGGCCCGCCGCCTCCACCCGGTCCACGGCGTCCGAAGCCCCCGGCTCGCCCACCCGTCTCCGGTCCCTGGCCCGATCCCATCGGCCTCGGTTGCGCATCAGTGGCCGCGACGTTGGTGACATTGGCGTCGGCCGGCTGCGGTGCGCGCCCGGCATCCGGCGAAGCCTGGCCGCCGGCGCCAGGACCCATGCCCGGAGGTCCCAACGTACCGGGTCCGCCCATCATGCCGCCCCGCGCAACGCCCTCGGTCAGGGCCTTCTCGAAGTCCTCCATGGTGAAGCTCTTGGTCGGGTCGGCCTCGACGTAGGGCCGTATCGTGGCCGCCAGCGCATCGATCCGCGCCTCCATCACGCCGGCGGCGAAGTATCCTTTCAACATCCCGTCGAGATACGCATGATAGCGCTCCAGATACGGCCCGTGCGCCAGCAATCGGCCCGCCAGCGGCCGATCCGTCAGATTCGTAAGGTCATCGATCCGGTAGTCGCCCGCATCGCCGCCCATCATCCCCATGTTGAACCCGCCGAACGCCATGTTCAGGTCCCACGGCAGGATGGTGAACCGCCCGTCCATCTCGTACAGATAGAAGTTGTGGCACAGCCCGATGTAGTTGTCCAGGTGCACAATCATGACCGATACGGCGAAGTACCGCAGCACCTGGTCCACATCCAGCACCTTCTCAATCTCGGCGGCGAACGACTCATCCGGGCACTTGTTCAGCACCTCCAGCAGCCGGAACAACGCCGAATGGTCTTCGTAGTTCTCGTTGGTGCGAAGGCCCGCCGTCTCCACCAGACTACCGCCCCGCCCAAACGGCCCTCCGGGC
>DDXG01000161.1 GCA_002347125.1 Phycisphaerales bacterium UBA2266 | reverse complement strand
CCAGCCCGTCAAGCCTGTCGTGGATCCCAACGCCCCGCAGGGCTGCATTCTCATACCCCTCGTCAAGACCTCGCCCGGCGGCCTGCCATACGACGTGGTGCTATACCTCGCCGACGAAAGCCGCTCCGGCATTGTCGCCCCATTCGACCGCATGGCCAGAATCGAGCCGCCCGCCGTGGCCGTGGTCGGAATCCCCGTCATGCAGACCACATGGTCTCTGCAACTACCCACCGGCTACCGCTACCTGTGGCCCGGCGGGAACATGAATCCGGTCGCCGGCACCGTGGAAATGATGAGCCTGCGCATAGACGCGGAATTGGAGCAGTTGAAGCGTCTGGAGAAGGCCTATCGAGAGGTGCTCGGCAGTCGCACCGCCCGCGAACAGGCCACACGGGAGAATTGGCTGGGCTTCAATACGAAAGTCGAGCAGAGCATCGCCCACACCCGGCAATTCCTCGAATCCAACCGTGGACAGGTCGATGCGAAGGCCTACGGAAGGCTCCAGTCCAAACTCGGCCGCCAGTTCGAGGCCCAGAAGCAGCTCTACTACGGGAACACCGACTACGTGGATAAACAGAATGTCCAGGCCGGCAGCGACATCAACTATTTTCTGAACACATCCGTCTCCAACGCCGGCGTCGCGGAGGCCGCTCGTGACAGCGCCCTGGAGAACCTGCCCGAGTTCGTCATCGCCAACGAGGCCCGCCAGGTGGAGCGTCTCGAACAGGAACTGGCCAAATCGGTGGAGACAGCACAGAAATACGCAGCCGGCAAACCTATTGAGCCGCCCCGCGACGCCATCGTCGGGGGCAGGGGGGATGCGACCGCGAGGTCCCCGGAAGCCGGCGCCGACTCGTCTGACCGCAAAGTCGCCGAAGACCTTCTCGTCGGCCACGACAAGGACGCCGATGTGCAGCTCATCCTGGGTGATATTTCACGTGACGCCGCCGAGGGTATCTCCCGCAAACAGGCGCAGCTTCAGAGCCAGCTTGAAGAACTCCAGGACAACCGTCTGCAGCGGCGATTCCGTCCAGCCTCCGGTCCGGCACAAGTCGAGGCGCAGAGCGGGGATCAGAGGATGGCTCAGACGGTCGACGAGGCGGCGGCAGGCCTGCGACAGCAGGTTGACGCGCGCGTTGACATCGGCGGTGTAGCTGGCGGCGGCGGCGGCATAGGAGGGATGGGAGGCTACGGCGGTGGCGGGTATGCGGCGCAGGGCCGCCCGGATGGCAGGCTTGGCGGGTTCGGCTACCCGTGGCAACCACAGGATGCCCCCACCCCCGGCCAGGTCCTGGTGCAACAACCGCAGGCCGCCCGCCCACAGGGCCCGGCCTTGGCAACGGGCCTCAGCGCGGCGGACTACGATGCCTATTATGTGGCCGCGGGGACGTACTCATTGCCCATCGCCTTACCGCAAGGGCAGGTTCGTCTCGATTTTGCCCGTGCCGGCGGCGATCCGCGACTCAGCGTCTACGCCGTCCCGGTCGTCATCCTGCACAGTCTGCTCGCCACGGCGTGTCTCCTCGCCCTGCTTGTCGTCGTTTTGGCTGTTGTCCGGCTTTGGCCTCACCCTACGCACAAGCACCCGCTCAGACCTCTCGGACTGGTCCTATATATCCTCTCCTTCGCTGCTCTAACTCTCATGTTCGGCCTGGCCGGCGCCGCAATAGCCGCCCTCATAATTGCCGCCGCCGAAGCCAGGCGCGGGGCCTTCATCACCGCCGGAGCCTGATGCCGGCGCGCCGCACTCTCATTACTGGACGCCCGCGCGAGGGTCGCGCCCTTGCTCGATCTCGGCGATCTTCTGTACGCGGCGCAGATGCCGGCCGCCGCTGAAGGGCGTGTTCAGCCATGTCTCAACGATCTTGCCCAGCATCATCGCGCTGACCTGGTCGCCCGGCAGACACAACACGTTTGAATCGTTGTGGTCCCGCGATATCTGAGCGCTCAACTCGTCGTGGCACAAGGCCGCCCGAACGCCCCTGAGCTTGTTCGCCGCCATACTCATCCCAATCCCCGTCGCGCAGACCAGAATCCCGCGGTCCGCACGCTGCTCCGATACCTCCTTCGCCGCCAGATAAGCATAGTCAGGATAGTCGCACGCCCCCGGATTATCCGTGCCACAGTCAATCACCTCATGCCCCAGCTGCCGGATCACGTCCCGGATGATTTCCTTTGCCTGATACCCGCGATGATCGTTGCCTAGCGCCACCTTCATATCCTGAACTCACTTATCCTTTCTTTAACCGCACGGTCAATCGTCGCGGCACATTCGTTGAACACCTTCTGCCCTTGGCCGATCGGATCGGGCACCTCGGCACCGCCGGCCAGCAACAGGACCCTGTCAGCCGCATCCGGGCTGATCTCAAGGACTGCGGCCCGATGTGCCCGGCTCATGACGTAGATCAAATCACTATCGATGACGAGATCGCGCGTCAGCGGCCGGCTGCGATGCCCCAACAAGTCCACCCCCAGGGCTGCACAGGCGTTGATGGCCTCGCCTGACGCCATACTGCCGCCCAAGTCGAGCGTCCCTGCGGAAAGCACCTTATAACCAAACTCGCCCAGCCGGTCAACCTCACAACCTATTTTTTCCGCCAGATGCTTGCGAAAGAGCCCCTCGCCCATCGGACTGCGGCATGTGTTGCCGGTACAAACTATGAGTATCCGCACGGTCGCCATCTCCCCCAGCAGCCTCTCCGAATACGCCCCCTCACGCAGCACCTCCAGCGGCCCTTGGCCCACCTTCACGACCGTACTGCTTCGGCTGAAACGGCAGCGGCCTGCGTCCAACACCATATCCAGCCGACCCCCCAGTTGAGAAACGACCCCTTCCGCGTCCGTGGCCGGTCCATTGCCGCTTATGTTCGCGCTTGGCGCCACAACGGCCTTCTTGCAGGCGTCCAGCAAGGCGGTTGCCACCGCGTTGTCCGGACAGCGGATCCCGATCGAGTGTTGCCCGTACAGGTACCCAAACGCCTCCTCCCCAAGCCACTTGCGTTGCCTGGCGGCGTCCGAATCTGGAATCTCGAACACAATCGTCAACGGCCCGGGCCATGCTTTGCGAATCAGCTTATCAGCCCGCATGCTCATCTGCGGCACGTAACGCCGCACTGTCGCGGGTGAGCCGATGTGCAAGGTGTAGTGTTTGCCCTGCGGGCGCCCTTTGATGTGATCCAGACGCCGAAGGCTCTCCTTCGAAACAGTGCACGCGATTCCATATACCGTCTCTGTGGGAAAGGCAACCAGGCCGCCCCCGTCAACAACGGCTGCCGCCCGCGAAATCACTTCCGCGTCCAACGCCGCCATGTCAACGTGTATGACCTCAGTCTGCATAACCCACGACATTACTGGAGCTTAGCCGTTCCGGCAAGCTATTCCCCTGCCAAGCCTGGACGGGACTTGGCTCGAGAGTCTCTGCTAATGCACGCTTGGGCCTCGTATGGCCGCTCGCATGAGGTTTTTTTTGCCAAAACGCCCCATAAAATCCGCCATAACTCCGGCACGCTCGGTCGGTTGGAAAAAACCCTCACCAGTCAACAGTATTTTCTCTATATACGCTAAACCCCCCAACTTAACCTTGCCGATAAGCAGCGTGATTGATGGACCGATTGTATCGGAGGTATCAGTTATGGAAGCTGTACTGGAACAACGCAACGAAGTACGCAGCACCATCACCTGGCCCGTCAGCGTCTGGCTGGCCGATGCGAACCGTTTCTTCAACGGCCGCAGCGCCAATGTCAGCCGCACGGGCGCCTACATCAAGGTTCCGATGACCACACCCGTCAGAGCAGGCCAAGTCGTGGAGATCAACTTCCCGCGATCACAGGCCCTGGCCATGGAAAAGGGCCAATTCGCCCGCATCAAGACCGGCACGGTGGTCCGCGTCGAGCGTAGCGGTATGCTCGAAAACGCAGAGATCGGGGTGGCGGTCTCCTTCAACTGAACACATCGCGGCTGTGGCGTCGGGTCACAACCGGAGTCACACCGCCATAGCACGGGGCAATGAAGAAGCACAGGCCGGTTCCCCATGGGGGCGCCGGTTTCTGCGCGCACAGCCGCCGTCATCCCGCTGGACTTGCCGCGGGATTAACCGGGGCTCCCGTGCGCGACAGGTTCGCACGAGAGCGCCTTTCCGCCATCAAGGCCGACGCGGAATATCGTTGCGATAAGCCGGCCCGGTGGTTATCGTCACAGCGTGAACATGGACGTTTACAACCTTATCAGTTTCCTGGGTATCTTCATTCTTATCGCCTTCGCTTGGCTGCTCTCGGCCGATCGAAGGAACTTCAACATCCGCCTCATTGCCTGGGCAGTGGTCCTGCAATTGCTCACGGCCGTCTTCATCTTCCGTGTGCCGGCGGGTTCCCGCGTCTTTCTCGCCGTCAACGAGGCCGTCGTCAACGTCCTGGAATCCGCCTCGGAAGGGGCCCGTTTCGTCTTCGGGCGACTGGCCCTGCCCCCCGGCCATACAGACGCCTCCGGCAACGAGTCCATTGGCCCGATTCTGGCTTTTCAGGCCTTTCCGACGATTATCTTCTTCTCCGCCCTCATCTCCGTCCTGTACTACCTCCGCATCATGCCCGTCATCATCCGGGGCTTCGCATGGGTTTTCACCCGGCTGATGCGGGTCTCCGGCGCCGAATCGCTCGTCGCGGCAAGCAACATCTTCGTGGGCGTCGAGTCGGCACTGGCCGTCAAACCCTATCTCGGCGGCATGACGCGCTCGGAGTTCTGCACCGTCCTGACCGTCGGCATGGCCACCGTCGCCTCCAATGTGCTGGCGCTCTACGTGTTCAGCCTGCAGGACATATTCCCGGCCATCGCGGGGCATCTCGTCTCCGCCTCGTTGCTTTCGGCACCGGCGGCCCTGGCTATGTCCAAGATCCTGCTGCCCGAGTCCGACGCGCCACAGACCCTTGGCGTTCGTGTCCGACCGTACTGTGAAACGGAGGCCAGCTTGTTTGAGGCCGTGATCTCCGGGGCCCACGCCGGGGTCAAGATGACCGTTGGCATTGTGGCGTTGCTCATCGCGGTGCTGGGTCTGGTGGCCTTGGTGAATCTCTTACTCGGTGGCGTTGGCGGTTGGATCAACAGCCTCTTGGGCCTGACCATCGACTGGTCCATAGAAACCCTCTTCGGCTGGCTCTTCTATCCGTTCGTGCTAATCATGGGCATCCCGCCCACCGACGCCCCACACATCGCCCGCATCATCGGCGAGCGTATTGTCCTGACCGAGGTCGTCTCCTATCAGGACCTTGCCGCCGCCATGAGGGCCGGCGTCTTCCAGTCCGAGCGTTCGCCCGTCATCGCCACGTACGCGCTGTGCGGCTTCGCCCACCTGGCTTCGATGGCCATCTTCGTCGGCGGGGTATCGGCCATTGCCCGTGAGAGGACCCGCGACATCGCCGCCGTGGCGCCGCGGGCCTTGCTCGCGGCGACCTTGGCGTGCCTGATGACGGCGTGTGTGGCCGGGGCCGTCTTCAGCCATGCTTCCATTCTTCTGGGCCAGTGAGCGGCCTGCGGCCGCCTGAAGTCTGAAGCCTGAAGTCAGATCGCCAGACCCAGGAACAGCAGCAGCATACCCACACAGGCCGCCCCAAGCGTCAGCCGTGTCCACCTCTCATACCGCACGACCTCCGGGTGCGCGTCCTCGAACTCGTGATACATCTCGTCGAGTTCCGGGTCGCGGGGCTTGATCTTCATGCGCACGACCAGATGCCCAACCGCCCCGGCCGAAAACAACAACCCGCCAGCAGCAATCAGCAGGAGTCTCATGCCCGAATCCTACCCGCTCTCTCGCCCCCAAACAATCCCAATGCTCAGAAGACGAAGGGCCGGGTGACGGTTTCTGTCATTGCCCTCTTTGGGTCCTTCGGATTTGCATCGTCTATCGTCTATCGTCTCCCTACGGCTGTCCCCAGGACCCGCCAAGCATCCCCACCATGTGCTGCTCACTTTGCCGCCTCCAGCGCCGGCAACCGCGCCTTCAACGCCTCACTGTCCTGCTTCAACTGATGAACGCACTTTGGATGACGGTAACGTGAGTGCGGGCTGAGTTGTCTTTCCTATTTTGCCCAGTTTCTCTAAGTTTGGGTTTGTTTTTCAAGAAGGCCTCCGGCTTCAGACTTCAGGCTCCAAGGGTCGTGGATCAGGGGTCGGGGATCAGGCATGGAGTCAGATTGCCCATATTGCCTAAGGCGCCTATGTTTGGGTTTGTTTTTCATTTTTGACTCTGGTGTCGGGGGATGGTTAGTGGCTTACTATTGCCTATATTGCCCAGGTTGCCTGAGTTTGGCTTTGTTTTGCATTTCTTGCGGTTCTCGGCGTCGGTTGGCAGCCGGGGGTTGGCGCGGCGGGATGAGCGACCTGGAATGTAGGCCAGACCATAGACCTGAGGTTCGGTAGGGATTTGGATGCTGGATACCGGATACTGGATGCTGGGGGTTGGGGGCTGGATTGGGTGCTGTCTCGCTCCATTGGGGTGGTATTGTACCACATGGGGTCGGGGATTGTCAATTGAAATCCGGGTGTGGGGTGTGGGAAACCGCGGCAGATGCGCAAGGCTGGACTGACGCGGACCTGCGCGCATCGCGATGGCGTCCCATCGGCTCGGATACAGGCCGCTGCTGTCGCGTCATCTGGCTGGATTCAAGCCACAGATTTCACAGATTACGCAGATTATTGAACCACGGAGTTGCACGGATTTACACAGATTGATGGCCTGACAGTCGCTGGTCGTTGGTCCCGAAGCGGGTTCGGGGTCGCCGGGTGAAGCGGCCTTCGGCCGCGGATCTGCGTCTGGCGGGATTTGGCTTGACGGGCGGGGGGCGGCGTAGTAGGATAAGTTGTTGTAAGTGCTGGATTTGTCGCTTTGGGCCAGAAACATGGTTGAGGGCCGCCAGGATCTCCTCAGATGACAACAGGCCCGCCGCCACCGCGGTTCGCTTGGAAAAATCGTCCTTGAGAACATCTCGGTAATAAGCTATCCTTGCCATAATTCGGCCTCCTTTCTATTTGAGTCATTTTGTCTAATAACAAACTCAAGCGAGGAGGCCGCTTTTGTCAAGTCCTTTTCTCAGAAGGACTTACGGTTATCTTCATGCCATTCGTGGCTGTCCCTGATATCGGCAGAGCCGGAGGCTTGGAACGTGAACCGCTCAAAGCGGATTGCGGGGGAGCCGCCCAAGGCGGCGGTTACCCACCCAATATCGTCAACTGATCGATCCGCCGGCCCTCGGACGAGACCTGACGGATGAAATCTATGACGTCTCCAAATTGATCTTGGGCCTTGAGAATGGCTTGCTCCTGTGTCATAATCATGCTTAGGCCTCCTAAAAAGGGCAGACATTTTCGTTTCGCTTCAATGTTCTACCTTTTGAGGCCCATAATACAAGACCTATATCGCTGTAAGTGCTTTAATTATAGGATGTTACGTGGCGCGCTCGGCAAGTTGCGCCCAAACCATTCACAATGAGCCGATACCGGTTGAGCCGATGACCGTCTTTTCGGCCTTAAAGGCGGCCGACGCGGAAGGCAGGCGCCGTAAAATGGCCGTTGTCAAAGACAGATAGTGTTAACCCGCGCACGACTGTTAACCGGTTAAGGAGGAGAATATGGAACTAACCAACCAAAGACAGCGCTCCGTGGCCTATTTTTCCATGGAGATCGGCATTGATGAAAAAATATGCACATATAGCGGTGGCCTGGGGGTGCTGGCCGGGGACACGATCCGCTCCGCTGCCGATCTCAGGGTGCCCATGGTGGCGCTCACGCTGCTTTACCGCAAGGGCTATTTTCGACAGCGGCTGGAAGCCGACGGGTGGCAGCGGGAGGAACCAACTTCCTGGGCTTTTGAGGAGCTGCTTCAAGAGGAGTCCCCTCGCGCCCAGGTATCGGTGGAAGGGCGGCCCGTTCACCTTCGGGCCTGGCGCTACGATGTCCAGGGCGTGAGTGGCTACACGGTCCCCATCTATTTTCTGGACGCGGACCTTCCCGAAAACTCGGAGTGGGACCGCGGGTTGACCCAATCGCTCTACGGTGGAAATGATCATTACCGGATTTCACAGGAGGTGATTCTGGGGATCGGCGGCGTCAGGATGCTCCGCGCCTTGGGCTATCAGGACATCCGCACCTTCCATCTGAACGAGGGACATGCGGCACTCTTGACCCTGGAGTTATTGGATGAGGCGGCGCAGAGGGCCGGAAGGGAATCGGTCATTGGGCAGGACCGGAATGCGGTCCGCAACCGCTGTGTTTTTACCACCCACACCCCTGTTCCCGCAGGACACGACAAGTTTCCGCTGGAACTGGCGCGGAAGGTGATCGGCGAGCGGGATGATTTCTTCGGGCTGGAAGGCGTTCTCTACGAAGGGAACACCCTGAACATGACCTACCTGGCCTTAAGCTTGAGCCGCTATGTCAACGGGGTGGCCCGAAAACACGGCGAGGTCTCCAGGCTCATGTTCGCCGGCTATACCATCGATGCCATTACCAACGGGGTCCATGCCGCCGCCTGGGTTTCAGCGCCGTTTCGAGAACTTTTCGACCGTACCATTCCTTCGTGGAGGCAGGACAATTTCAGCCTGCGCTCCGCCTTGAGCATTCCCAGGGAGGAACTGTGGGGCGCCCACAGGCAGTGCAAAAGGCAGCTCATGGGGCTAGTCAACCGGGAAACCGGGGCGGGGATGGATGAAAACATTCTGACCATAGGCTTTGCCCGGCGTGCCGCTACTTACAAGCGGGCGGATCTCCTTTTCAGAGACATGGAGCGGCTCAAGAGGATCTCCAATGAGGTGGGCAAGATCCAGATCATCTATGGCGGCAAGGCCCATCCCCGCGACAATGAGGGAAAGGAGCTCATCAAAAGGATCTTTTGGGCCAAGCACGAACTGCAACACGACATCCAGGTGGCCTACCTGGAAAATTACAACATGACGCTAGGGGCAATGATCACCGCCGGGGTGGATATCTGGCTCAACACGCCCGAGCCGCCCATGGAAGCTTCCGGGACCAGTGGGATGAAGGCGGCCTTGAACGGGATCCCGAATCTGAGCGTGCTGGACGGCTGGTGGATCGAGGGCCACATCGAGGGGCTGACCGGCTGGTCCATCGGGGAGCCGGTTCACGGAAAGGGAGAGGAGCGGGACCACTCACAGGACGCCCCATCTCTTTACGACAAACTGGAGCATTCCGTTGTCCCCCTTTTCTACCACGATCGGAGCCGCTTCATGGACATGATGGCCTACTCTATTGCCATCAACGGCTCCTTCTTCAACACCCAGAGGATGGTGCAGGAGTATGTGCTCAAAGCCTATTTCAACCGCTGAAAAGACATTTTTACATCGGATTCGATTCTATCCGGGACGAGTATGAATGAGCAGTCTTTGGATAATCACTGGCACGCCGTGGACGCACAGGAGGTGCTCAAACGCCGCGACGTTTCCGAGGAAGGTTTGAGTGAAGCCCAGGCAAGAGAGCGCCTTGAGGAGACCGGACCGAACACGCTGGAGGTCGAGGAGGGGACCGGCCCTTTTCGCCTGCTCCTGAGGCAGGTCCACAACCCCTTGATCTACCTGCTGGCAGGCGCCGCGATCCTTTCTTTTTTCGTAGACCATGCCGTGGACGCGGCGGTCATCGTCGGGGTTATCGTCCTTAACACCCTGCTCGGTTTCATCCAGGAGTGGCGTGCCGAAGGATCTCTCGCAGCGCTTCGCCGCATGGCCTCACCCCATGCAAGGGTCTTGAGGGATGGAGAGCCCCGGGACATCGATGCCACAGAGGTAGTACCCGGAGACATCCTGATTCTTGAGACCGGCGACCGGATTGCCACAGACGCAAGGCTTGTTTGGGCGGAGGAGTTGCAGGTAGATGAATCGGCCCTCACGGGCGAATCGGTGCCGGTGGGCAAGAACTCGGAAACCCTGGACCAGAATACGCCCATGGCTGACCAGAAGAACATGGTCCGCATGTCCACCAACGTGACCGGCGGCCGGGGCCGCGCCGTGGTGGTTGCGACAGGCATGCAGACTCAGATCGGGCTTATCGCAGCGGAGGTTCGCGCCACGAGCAGGGAAGATACCCCCCTGCAAAAGCGGATGCACAAGCTGGGCATGGTTCTCGGGATTGCCGGTGTTGCCTTTGCAGCGGGCGTCTTCGGACTGGGGATGCTTCGCGGCTATGAGTTCATCGAGATGTTTATGTTCTCGGTGGCCGTAGCCGTCTCCGCGATTCCGGAAGGGCTGCCGGCCGTGATCAGCGTTACCTTGGCCCTGGGTGTCCGGCGCATGGCGGGCCGCAACGCTATCATCCGGCGCATGTCTGCCGTGGAGACCCTGGGATCGACCACCGTGATCTGCTCGGATAAGAC
>DDXG01000014.1 GCA_002347125.1 Phycisphaerales bacterium UBA2266 | reverse complement strand
GCGCCGGTTCCTGAGAGCTGGATGTTGCCGTGGGCGTCCACTTCGCCGCTCTCGACGATCTTCTTGGCCCAGGTTGTGCCGTCGCCGTCGGCGATGCCCTCGCTGACGGCAATGACGCACCGCCCGAGCTTCTTGTACACGGCCTCCACTTCCGCCAGGAACTTGTCCATGGGAATAGGCCGTTCAGGAACGTAGATCAGGTGCGGCCCGTCGTCGTCGCGCTGCCTGCCCAGGGCCGCCGCGGCCGTCAGGAAGCCCGCGTGCCGCCCCATGATGACGTCAATCTTGACGCCGGGTAGTGCTCGGTTGTCCAGGTCGTCGCCCATCAACGCCGAGGCCACGAACCTGGCGGCCGTGCCGTATCCCGGGCAGTGGTCCGTTACCAGCAGGTCGTTGTCCACCGTCTTGGGGATATGGAATGCCCGCACGTCGTAGTTGGCCTTGTCGGCCATCGTGTTGACGATGTGGGCCGTGTTGGCCGAGTCATTGCCGCCGATATAGAAGAAATACCTGATGTTGCGCTTCTGGAAGACCTCGATGATCCGGGCACAATACGCCTCGTCCGGCTTGTCGCGGCTGGTGCCGATGGCCGAGGATGGCGACGAGGCCACCCGCTCCAGGGTCTGGCTCGAAAGACCGCCCAGATCGACGAACTCCTCCTTCACGATGCCCGCCACGGCATGGACGGCCCCGTAGAGCTTCTGAATCTCCGGGTGTTTGGCGGCCTCTTCAATGACGCCGACCAGCGAAGCATTGATAACGGCGGTCGGTCCGCCGGACTGACCTACAACTGCGTTTGCCTTGTACGCACCTGCCATTGTTGCGCATTCTCCAACAAAAGTCGCCACCAAAGTAAGAACACGAAGGCTGCATTATATCCGCCGGCGTGGTACAAGCAAGGCCAAAAAACCCGGCCGACCCCCTTCTGTCGCCTCTATCGGGCCCGGCCGGGCCCCCCTCAGACCAACGCTACAGACTGGCGACAGTGCAGAAAATACAGCCATCTGGCCACGACGGGCCGCCCGAGTATCCCCTCAGCCGCCTGGGCGTACAGGAGCAACTGCGTGCGGTAGGCGGCGGCGCGGGCCTCAATGCCGCCGGCGCTGACCGTATCGGTCTTGAAATCGACCACCACCAGCCCGTCAGGCGTCTCAATGAGCATATCAATAATGCCCTGAACGATGATCCCGTCGCCGGCATGGCCGGCCCCAGCCGGTGTGCCCCTGGTCAGCTCGGCCCACAGCGACGGATTAAGGACGCAGGTGAACGACCACTCCCGATGCACCCAGTTCGCCGGATCAAGGGCCGACCGGCCGGTTGGACTCGTGAAGAAGGCGTGGATCGCCCCGATGTCGATCCGCTCGGCCACCGGCCGGGCGATAGCGCCCTCGCCGACTAACCTGTCAAGTGTTGCGCCGATGGATTGGGGTGTTACCGGCGACGGCAGGTCCAGCTTGGATATGAGCAGGTGCGTTGCCGTGCCGAGCAACCGGCCGGAGGGTCGACGGTCCGCCGCCTCGATCAGGCACGTCGGCCGTCGCGACAAGGCCCCGGAGTAATCGAAACGCGCGAATTCATCCGCCGCGTGTGTCAATTCGCTGACGGACTGCTTGGCGGGCAGCCGCGGGGCATCGGCGAAGCGATAAGGCCGATAGAGCGACTTCTTCACGGCCTCCACCATCGCCATATCGCCTCGGATGTCCGTCCTGTCGCACTGGGCTGACGCCAAGGCCCGGCTGAGGCCCTCGACACGGCTCGTCAGGGCCGCCAGGTCATCGGCACCGTAGCGCCTGACGCTCACGAGCCGGTCATCCCGGGCCTCGGCCTCCATGCCGGTGGCAAACGCTTCGTGCATGACCCGCTGATCGCCGAGCCCGTAGACCAGCCACTCCAGGGCGTTCTTGCATGAGCGAAGCTGCCAGTTGGGGATATTGCCCCCGGCCGCAAGACCGTTGCACAGCGCCGCCGTGATGCCGGCATTCTTCTGCGATGCCGTCAGCACCAGCCGCTCTCTGGCCCGTGTCGTGGCCACGTAGAGGATACGCATCTCCTCGGCCAAGCCGCGGCGTCTGCGGCGTTCGGCGATCACCTGGTGCTCCGCCGATGGGACCTTCAGGTTCGTCTGTTCGTCAATCACCCGCAGCCCCAAGCCCAGTCTCGCATCGGCCAGGCAATCGCCGCGGATGTCGCGGAGATTGAACTGGGTCTCCAGTTCCGCCAGGAACACGACGGGAAACTCCAGCCCCTTGCTTTTGTGAACGCTGAGGATACGAACGGCGTTGCCGGTGACCGCCTCCGGCTCGGCGGGGGCCCAATCGCCGCCCGATTCGCGGAGCTTCTCGATGAATTCCACGAATCGGCCCAGCGACGGAAGCGAGCCGGCCGCGACGAAGCCCTCGAACTGAATCGCCCGGTCGTGCATTTTGAGAAGATTGGCCCGCCGCCCTTGGCCGTTCGGCAGAGCCGTTACAAACGCGGGATACCGAGTCTGACGGTAGATCGACGCGACCAAATCCGCGATACTGCCCCGCCGCGCCTGCGTCCGCCACCGGTCCAGTTGTTTCAGATGCGCCGCCAGTTTCTCCCGCAATCCTGGATCCGGCCCCCTGTCGGCGCAAAGCCGCACGGCATCATAGAACTCGAGCCGCCCTGCCGCCCCTGCCGTGATCCCCGCCGCCTCCAGGCCAAACAGCCGCACCCGCGCCAATTCGTCGTCTGCCACGCCGAACAACGGACTGCGCAACACCGCCGCCAGTTCGATATCCCGCCGGGGGTTATCCAGCACTTTCAGCAGGCTGACCATGTCGGTGATCTCGGTTGCCTCGAAATAGCCCGCCGCCGCGTCCGCCGCCACGGGCACGCCCGCCAGCCGAAGCACCTCGACGTATTCGTTGGCCTTGTTCACAAGCGACCGCATGAGCACCACAATGTCGCGGTACTGGACACCCCGCAGCCTGCCTTGCGCCCGGTCGAACACCTGAAACTCCGGCGGGCCGGATTCGGCCCCGACCATACGCCGGATGCGTTCGGCAATCATCAGGGCTTGGCGGCGGCGGGCAGAGGCGGTATCCGTTGGCCCCGAATCAGCCGCCTCGTCGTCGTTATTGCCGACGGCATCCTCCGCCTCGGCCGTCTCATCGAGCACGTGCAACTCCACGATGGGCTCGGATGGCCCGCGGGGCTCGTCCGTATCCGCCGGAGGACTGAGAAACGCCCCTCGGTCGTAGGCGATGCTCGATACGGCTTCGGTCATGGTCCGGCTGAAGACGTGGTTCACGAAATCCAGAATCCCCCGCCGCGACCGAAAATTGGTGTTCAGATCCACCCGCAGGGCGGCCCCGGCGGCATCGCCCACGGCCGCGGATCGCAGATCGCTGACGAAGATGTCCGGCTCGGCCCCGCGAAACGCATAAATGCTCTGCTTGACATCCCCGACGAAGAACACGTTGTCGCCGGCGGCCAACATTCGCAGGATGGCTTTCTGCACCGGGTTGATGTCCTGGTACTCATCGACGAAAATGGCCCTGTACCTCTCTCGCAGGACCATCGCCGTCGCCGAGGGCTTCAGCGGGTCGGTGGCCGGGTCCTCGCAGAGCAGCCGCAGAGCGTGGTGCTCCAGGTCCGCGAAGTCCAGGCCGTTGAGCGAGCGCTTGGTCTGCTGATAGAAGGCGTCGAACTGCCGGACCAGCTCGACGAGCATCTGTGTCTGTTCGCGGGTTGCGCCGCAGATGCGGTCCGCGTAGTCGGGATTGAGTATCGCCAGGTCTTTGAGGGCGTCGAAACGCTTCTTGGCCTTCTGGGCCAGGTCGTCAATGATGGAGGCGACGGGCCCGTCAAGGCCCCTGGGTTTGTTTGTCCGGGGCTTCTCGATGTCGGCCAACGCCTCGACAAACGCATCGAATCGCCCCTTCTCCAACAGCGCCAGGGCGGCGGTCAGCGGCGCGATGAAGGGCTGCTCCCACGCATCGAGCCACTTGGCGGCCTCGTCATGCCCACGACACAGGGCGGCGGCGTGGCGGCTACGGTCAAGTATCTCACGGACATGCTCGGCCACCACGCCAATGTGATCGCCCGCCAGACTACCCTCCAACGGCCCGGTGGATACCGCCTCCACCGCCAGGCGGCGCCAGCCCTGACGGTCAATAACAGTATCGAGCAGGTCGCTGATCTCGACAATCTGGGAGAGGAACCCGTTGGGTCCGGCCAGCATCCGTCCGGTCAACAGCCGCCGCAGCGGTCCGGCCAGGTCCTCCTGTTTCCAGGCCCATTCGATGGTCCGTTCGAGGGTCTCGGCCTTGAGCAGCCGGACCTCATCCGCATCGAGGACCGCAAAGGTGGGGTCCAGGTCTATCTCATGGAAGAACTCCGTAATCAGCCTCTTGCAGAACGAGTGGATCGTGCTGATGTCGGCGCCCTGCAGCAGCACCACCTGGCGGGCCAGATGGGCGTTACCGGTTTCCCTGGCCCGCTGTCGCAGCAGGGCCGCAATCCGGGACCGCATCTCCTCGGCCGCCATGTCCGTGAACGTCAGCACGAGTATGGCGCCGACATCGGGGCATATCCCCGAATCGGCGACAATATCGACGCACCGCCCGGAGAGCACCGCCGTCTTGCCCGTGCCGGCCGATGCCGTTACAAGCACGTCGCGGCCACGGGCCTTGATGGCCTGTGATTGTTGTTGGGTCCATTGCACCGGCTTGTCAGCCATCGCCCCCTCCCGTCAGTGCAATTACGTTGAGCTTGTCGAGTCCGGCCAGTCGATGGTAGGCGTTGATCTGCCAGTCGAACCTGCACACCGGCCGATACACGCACCAACTGCACGGGGAGCTGTGCCGCAGGCGGTACGGCGAGACGGCAATCCGCCCGGACACAATCGCCAGGGCGATCTCCTGCAGCCGCCGCGTGGTGTGCCCGACGACACTATTGAAGTCCAGCGGCATCAATGCCCCCGTGCGGCCGTAGTTTCCGTAGGGCTGGCCGTCTTTGCCCACATAGAAGTCGTAATAGCGGCTGTAGCCCGCCGCCCCCGCATCGAGCAGTTCGGCCAGCGAGCCATCCAGTATACCCCTGGCCTTGCGACCGGAGCCTGCGGGGCCCTCGCCCAGCTTCGATAGATCGCCTGATTTCGGATTGACCTCCACGGGCAGGTAGAACGCCCCGGCCACCTGCTCAATATCCGAACCGCTCGCCCCTGTTGCCGCCAGGATATACACCGGCAACTGCATATCCAGGCCGTAGTAACACTCCTCCCATCGCAGTCGCTTCGGGCCTCGCTTGTAATCGAAGACCAGGGCAATCTTGCGGCCACCGACACGGCCAATGTCGATGCGGTCGATCTTGCCGTCCATGCACAACTGCCGACCGTCCGGAAGGTCCAGCATGAAATCGCCGAGGGTCTCGATGGCCCCTTTGCCGCGGCCAAACGCCACTTCCGTCATCGCCGGGCGAAACCGACCGGCCCGCGCTATCTCGGCGATATCCGCCACACAGGAACGCAGATGCCCTGCCGCCGTGTCGATCAGGAATACGTTGTGCCCCCCCCTGGCAAGGAAGCTGGACAGAAACGGGCTCTCGCCGATAGTCCGCTCCATCGCCCGATCCAGCCTCTGCATCAGGGCATCGCGGCCCATCTCAGCGATATCCAGATCTGCCTTGCGAAGTTCCTTGAACAGGGCGTCCAGGACATCGTGGTAATATGAACCCAAGTCCAGCGGCTCCAGCTTGAATTCCTTGCGCCGGCGCAGGTCCAGTGTGAATTTGGCGAAGTACTGATACGGGCACGCCGCGAACGTGCTCAACCGCGAAACCGAGGTGCGAATCGGCCCCTGATACATCCGGGCGACGGTCGATGCCTCCAGCGACGCCGCGTTGTCGTAGTCAATCGCTCGCCGCACGTCCGCCCCCAGCGATGCCAACCGTTCATCCTGACACAACCCCTGCAACAGGCCGCGTAACGGCTCTGCATCGCCGGATCGTTCCACAAGGCTGTCGCGACCCAGTTCCGTGCAGAGCATCTGTGCCAGGTCCGACTCACAGGCCACGGTCGCGACCGACCGACATGCGGCGGGCGTCTCGGCCTCAAAACCGGTGAACAGGCCCTCCAACTCGTCGATGAACGGCGACCGCACGACCTGCGAACCCTTCTCGTCGGCCAGGGGATAGCACACGTACAGCCGCTGCGACGGCCGGGTGAAGGCAATATAGCCAAGGTACCGCCGTTCCATAAGGCTCTGCCGTGTGCCGCCGCCGATTTCGAAGTTCGCCCTGGCCGCCGTATCGCGATCTCGGTCGCTGAGCAGCCCTGCCGCCGGCACGGGGATGGGAAACTGCTTAGCCGTCGCGCCAAGGAGAAAAACGGCCCGCAAGTCGGGGTGGCGGCTTCGCTCAACCGAGCCGACGAGCACCTGATCCTGTGTTGGTGGAATCAGCGTCAGCGTCAGTTGTGACAGGCCCGTATTGAGTATCGCCGCGAAATCCGCCGCCCTCAGCGGACAATCGGCGAACACCTCGGCCATCTCATCAAAGATGCTCACAAACCGGTCGTAGAACTGCCGGTGCTGTTCGACGGCCTCGTAATCACCGTGCTGCTGGGCGGTTTCGATCCAACGGTTGAGCGTCCGCGTGAATCCAACGGCGTCGAGGAAACCGAAGACGGCCGCGGTGAACTGCTCGACCGTGATTGGCTCATCCCCCCGGGGCCGCAGGGCACCCCGCAAGGCAATCAGAGGCTCGGCGACCTGCCGACGAAGCGAGTCAAGCGACGCCTCGTCGTACCCGTCGGCC
>DDXG01000073.1 GCA_002347125.1 Phycisphaerales bacterium UBA2266 | reverse complement strand
CGTTACGGCCGCTCAGTACCACATCGACCGCATCCCCACCGCCGTCTTTCTGGATGCCCAGCGCCGGATCCAGTTCCAGGGCCGCCCCAACGAGGACATCATCTGGCGGCTGCTGTCCGGCGAAAGGCCGGGCCGTGTCGAGGGCGTCCCGCCCTCGAATCACCGGCGAGACGCCCCCAAGACGAACGCCCCGCGGCCGGCAAGCCGCCGTCTCATCGTCGAACTCGACGAGCACCCGGCCCTGGCCCAGCGGCTCACCCAGGCCGCCCGACGGGCCCGCGACCAGCAGTACCGCAAGGCCGTCTCCGATGTCGGCGCCCGGCTCGTCCACGAGTACGGTTCGCTGGGCAACCGGCTCGTCGTCGAGGTTCCGCAAGACAAGATCGAGGCCCTGAGCACCCTGCCCCGCTTCAAGAGCCTACGGGAGGACCGCCCCGTCCGGGCCCTGCTGGAGGATTCCGCCTATCAGATTCACGCCGACTACGCATGGTCCAACGCCATCACCGGCCAGGGCGTCAGGGTCTGCGTCGTGGATACCGGCATCGATTACACCCACCCCGACCTGGTCAATAAGGTCATCGCCCAGTACAACCCCACCGACGGCTCCAACGACGCCATGGACGACCACGCCCACGGAACCCACGTCGCCGGCATCATCGCCTCCGAAGGCATGCAATTCCGGGGCGTCAGCTATGACGTGGCCCTCATGGCCGTCAAGGCCCTCGACTACAGCGGCAACGGCTACAGTTCCGACGTGATCCTCGGCATCAACTGGTGCGTGGACAACGGCGCCGACGTCATCAACCTCAGTCTCGGCGAGGGCCTCTACAGCGGAACCTGCGACCAGGAGGACATGGCCCAGGCCGTCAACGCCGCCGTCGACAAGGGCGTCGTCGTGGTCTGCGCCTCGGGCAACGACGGCGACCCACAGCACATCGTCTCGCCCGCATGCGCCTCCAAGGCCATCGCCGTCGGCGCCGTGGACAAAGGCGACGTCATCGCCTCCTACTCCGACGGCGGCACGCAACTGGACCTCGTGGCACCGGGCGGCGGCGATTTCGGAGGCAAGGCCTTCCCCGAGATCGTCTCCTGCTTCAGCACGCTGGTCGCCAACGACCCCTTCTACTGCCTCTACGTCATTGGCGACGAGTGCTACGACAACTACTTCGTCGTCGGCGGCAACCGTTACATCCGCGCCATCGGGACCTCCATGGCCACCCCCCACGTGGCCGGGGCCGCCGCCCTGCTGCTCGAAGCCAACCCCGAACTGACCCCCGCCCAGGTCCGGTCGGTCCTTCAGGACAACGCCGACGACCTGGGGCCACCCGGATGGGACAACATGTACGGCTGGGGACGCATCAACCTCGAAAGGGCCCTCGAGAATACCCCCGCCCAATCCGCCGAACTGCGAGTCACCATCACCGAGCCCAACACCACCGGCCCCGTCGTCGTCAACGAGCCGTTCACGCTCGCGGCCGATATCGAGTGCTTCGGAGGCAACGGCTGCGGCCACGTCATCGTCCACGCGCAGTTCAGTCCCGGCTCGAATACCGACGCATTCCGCGACATCAACGACCTCACGCCGCTGCTTACGCTCGACAACAACCCCAACGACCTCGGCATTCTCAGCGGCTGCACCGTGGATACGGCCGTCCCGATGGTCTTTGACGCCGCCACCGGTTTCGACATCTCCGAGGCGTCCTACGCCGTCACGCTCTCGCCCGCCGCCGCCCTGGTCGGATCGGTCAACCCGGGAACCTACAACACCGGCGACCTCGAACCCGGCGACGGTCTCGGCGCCATCGGCGAGGACGTCGAGCAGCTTTACGCCTTCACGCTCCCGCCCGGCAACATACGCAAAATCAGCGTCCGCCTTGAGAACTATCTGGTCCTCCACTTTAATGAGATCGTCCTGTCCGGCTGGTACGTCTATACTTCCGACGCCGCGGGCAACAATCTGCGTCTGATCGGCGACTGCATCCCCGCCGAAGGCGGCGGCGGCGAGCCCCAGCCCCCGGACTGCTGGTTCATCACCGAAGACCCCGCGGCCATCGCCGACCTCAACCCCGGCGCAACCAGTTACATCAAGCTCGTCTCCCACGACGTCGGCGACGACGACTGGCTGACCTTCAACGACATCGAGGTCATTGTCGAGTACATCCCCGACCCCGACAACGACACCATCAGCCGCTACACGCTCAAATACGACCTCTCCGGCGTGGACACCACCGCTGACCTGGGCTCGGCCTACCTCAAGCTGAGCATCAGCAATCCGGACCCCGACGCCGTCGGCGAGCTTTACCTCATCGACCCGGTCCTCTCCGCCGGCGACAATGCCGTCACCATTCACGAGGCCAATTCCCCCGCCGATACCCGGCTGATCAACCCCCTCAAGACGTTCTCAGCCGCCGCGGCCGGATTTGTCAACCTCAACGTCAAGGCCGCCGTCCAGGAGGCCTTCGACCAGGGCAAGACCGCCATTGCCTTCCAGGTCCGCGAACGAAACCAGGACCAGCTCATCACCCTTAGCGCCTCCGCCTCGGCCGCCCCGCCGACGCTCACCCTCTCGCAGACCCTCCAATCCGGCTGCCCCGGCCAGACGGAACCGGGCACGTCCGATCCCAACAGCGGCCCGCGCCCGCCCGCTTACGACACCCTCGTCGTCAAGGACGTCTCCGCCGATGCCTACAGCAAGTTCGACAACCCCGCCGTCGCCGTCATTGGAGCCGAATTCGCCGCCCAGTACAACACCGGCGACCTCGAACCCGACAACGGCATCGGCGCCATCGGCGAAGATGCCCAGAAGCTCTACGAATTCACCATCCCCGAAGGTGTCGTCCGCAAGATCGGCGTCCGCCTCGAGAATTACCTCGTCATACACTTCAACGAGATCGTCCTGTCCGGCTGGTACGTCTACACCGCCGACTCGGCGGGCAACAATCTGCACCTTATCGGCGATTGTATCCCGGCCGAGGGCGGCGGCGGCGAGCCCCAGCCGCCGGACTGCTGGTTCATCACCGAAGACCCCGCGGCCATCGCCGACCTCAACCCCGGCGCAACCAGCTACATCAAGCTCGTCTCCCATGACGTCGGCGACGACGACTGGCTGACCTTCAACAATATCGAAGTTATCGTTGACTATGCCATCGACCCCAACAACGACAACGTCAGCCGATACTACCTCACCTACGACATCTCAACGCTGGCCCCCAACTCGCAGATCGACTCGGCCCACCTCAACGTCCGCGTCGCCGAACCCGCCCCCTATGCCGTCGGCGCCGTCCACATCCTCGATCCATACACCGCCGCCACAGGCGCCCTGACGATCTTCAACGCCGCCACAGCAAGCTACTCCTCGCTGGTCAACCCCATCAAGACCTTCGGCGCCGACGCCGTCGGGTCCAGAAAAATCAACGTCAAGCCCGCCGTCGAGGACGCCGTCGAAAGCGGCATCGGCACGATCGCCTTCCTCATCACGGAAAACAACGAAGACACCCTCTTCTCGCTCGATACCGCCTCCGGCCCCAACCCGCCCACGCTCGACATCTACCTCAAGTCCGGCATCAGCGGCGGCCGCGCCCGCTGGACCATCCACCCCACGGTCAACGGAACCTACACCGTCCGCGTCCTGGCCGAGAACGACGTCGGCATCGTCGGCCTCTCCGACGCCAGGGTCATCACCGTCTTCGATCCCAACCTGCCCACGGTGCAGTCCGTCGAGTGCCTCATCGGCGGCGTCTGGAAGAACTGCTCCGGTGCCGCCTACAACGACACCATCGCCGCCGTCCGCGTCGCCGCCTCCGACGCCCAGGGCATCCCCGACGTCAACCTGAGAATCACCAACATCCCCGACAATCACGATTTCTATAACGGCCCGCTACCCTTCCAAAGCCCCTGGTTTACCCAAACCCTCAACCTTCACATCGCCGACTCCGGCCAGTGGCGTGTGGAGGCCACCGCCACCGATTCCGACTCCAACACGAACACCGAGACCATCGAATGGTTCATCCCCTGGGGCCTCCTCAGCGCCAATATCCTCACCCCCGTAACCGACGTAACCGTCCCCAAAGGCGACTCCTTCAACGTCACCGCCGAAGTCCGCTGCCTGCAGGCCGAGTGCCCTGGCGTCACGGCCGCCCTGCGCCTCAACCCGCCCATCCCCATAGCCTACGACGACGGCTCGGCGGAAGACTATGGCGATCTCGGCTCGACCGACAGCTACATCGCCGTCAAATTCACACCCGCCGCCTACCCCGCGCAACTGCGCACCGCCCGCTTCTACGTCTGGGACCAGACCACCTACCCCTTTGAACTGAACGTCTGGAGGGACAACGGCCCCTCCGGCTACCCCGGCGCCCAGCTCATCACGCCTTTCAACGTCGATCCCGTAACCACCTCCGCCGCCCGCGAGGTCGCCTGGTTCGACGTCGACCTGACCGCCCACAACATCATCATCCCCAGCGGCAGCTTCTACGTCGGCTGGCGGCAGATCGAATCCGGCAAACTCAACCAGGTCGGCTTCGATACCACCGGGCCGCTCCACCGGCGAACCTATGGCTACCTGCCCGCTCTTGGCGGATGGTTCAACCTCGACGACTACTGCCAGTATTGCTCCTGGCTGCCCAGTTTCTGCGATTTCTGCGGCAACATCATGATCCGCGCCGTCACCGGCGAACCCGGCGCATACTCCGGCGACCTGCCCACCACTCCCACGCCGGCCCCGTTCTACACCGTCCAGGCCCATCCCCTGCGGCTGCCGCACTTTGACGCCGGCGACGCCCGACAAGTCACATTCACCGTCCGTGCCGTCGGCGCGCCCGGCCAGTCCGCCCGCCTGAGCCTCCTGGCCCGCAACAACTACTCCTTCGACACCGACGACCATAACCGCGCCACCATCACCAGCCCGGTGAACCCCTGCAGGGCCGTCAACCTCGACGCCGTCGGCCTGGTCGACTTCAAGGACCTCGCCCTGCTCATCCAGAACTGGCTCAGTGCCGCACCCCCCCTGCCCGCCGACACCAATAGCGACAACAAGGTCAACCCCCGCGACCTCGCCAACCTCGCCGACTACTGGCTGACCTCCTGCAACTGACCCGCCTCTTGCTCGTATCAATGGGTGTCAATCCATCCCGTGGCTCTTAACCTGTCAAAGGCGATTCTGATATGTTCATCCTTCATGATGAACCGCTTGCGGTCGGACCATTGATGCACAAGGGAAACCAGCCGAGACAATTCCATTGCCTTCTCGTGCGTCGCAACCCAGTGGACGGTTGCAAGAAGCTCCATTCCATAGGGTGTTTCAAAGCCCTCGATCAGACGCTCCACCCTCTCCAGCCGCTCCTTTGTCGCCGGATGCTCCTCCAGGCACGACGCAGCCCGCTGATCGACCTCCGGACGCAACATGATGGTCTTATAGGGACTATCCTGGCCTTCTCCGAACCCGTCGATATAGTGACCTTCCATCACGATCAGTACGTGCCGTAGATTCTCCGCATACGGACCATAAGGCGCGGCCCGGTATTTGAGACGCAGGTTCTCGCCCGCAACCTGCATGAAATACATGAGCTTATGCACCTCCAGAAGAGTCACCGAATTGTCCAACATCGCTTCCAAGTACTTCTTAACAAGCATAATCAGAGAAGCACGGCCATGGGTCATGTTCGGATTCTTGGTGCGGTCAATCATGGCCTCCATCCTGGGAGTCCCCGCAGGTTCATAAACGTCCACTTGGACGCCCGTCAGCTTGCCCAAACGACCTTCAATCGTAGATCGCACGGTGCTCCAGTCGAGTCCACCCAGTCCACAACCAAGCGGAGGAATGGAGATGGATCGGATGCCAAGCCTTCTAATCTCCTCGACAAGAGATTCCAATCCTTGCTGTATGTCCTCAATCCTGCTCTTGCCCTTCCAATGTCGCTTCGTAGGAAAGTTGATGATGTAGCGGGGGCCGCCGAGTGTGGACAATCTGTATGTGAACACCATGCCGGGATGGAGTTGCTTGTCCTTACATATCTTTCGATACGCCTCATAATTATCGGGAAACGCCCTTCTGAACTGCAAAGCGATTCCCCGGCCCATGATTCCGACACAGTTCACCGTATTGACGAGAGCCTCGGTGTCGGCTGTCAGGATGTTGCCCCGTCTGATAGTGATCATGGACACTCCAACCCTTCTAGAAGTACCAGTTGCTCTTGATCTTGACGGCAGGCCTGTGATCCGCCCCTTCGAGCATGGATTCCACTTTATCATAGACCCCCTGCCCTTGCACTCCAATTCCCGCGACCAGACTCCATGGGAAGAACTCATGAAGAAGGAACTCCGCCTGCTTGCCCTCCTTGATCTCCGAATCGCGAAAATCTCTGGCTCGAACGGCCTCCCAACTGATCTGGTCGAGATCGGCCACATCCGCGTAAAACCGTGTGTAGTACGCTCCGGCATTGGTCGGCGAGAATGCCCACTTGATGCCGTTGGCATGGGCATACTCCAATGCAGCATCCAGTGGCGCCGTAAGATGGATTATCTCCCCCTGCCCTTCTCTGTATGTCAGGTCCGGGTGATTTCCCCTGTGCAGCAGATATAGCATGACGGATCGCGGACAGAAGTAGAAAGGCACATACTCACCGACATATGTGCCGGGATGGCAGTTCACCGCAAGACTGAGACGCCGCTGTTTGATCGCATCCATGCCGACATTCCTGCCGCTCAATCGAAGCCTGGTCCTTTCCGCGTCGGAATATAGCCCACCACGCTGAATGATGCAGGGAAGGTTCTCAACATGCGTTATGTGGTAGATGGATGCTTTCAATGAGAGTCTCTCTATTCAACGGCTTGGTAGACCAGCTTCTTGAACTCCCCATTGAGCTTCGACGGTCCGGCCGGGTGCAACTGGCCCATACACACGCCCACGATACTCTTGGCCGGGTCCACGAAGAACGTCGTATACCAGAACCCGCCCCAGCCGTAGGAGCCCACGCACCCCATCTCGGCCGCCGCGGGCGTGTCGCGCGCCACGCCGAAGCCCAGCCCGAAACCCTCGCCCCCCTGCCAACGCTCGCCCACCTGGTCCGTCGTCATCATCGCCACCGTCTCGGCCTTGAGTATCCGCTTGCCGTCGAGCATGCCGCCATTGGCCAGCATCTGCGCAAACCGCAGGTAGTCTCCCGCCGTCGAGCACAGCCCCCCGCCGCCGGAATAATACCGCCGCTCGCCCTCGTAAGGGTGAGCGGCCCCATAGACAAGCAAGCCCTCCGTGAGCGCCTCGTTGCCCAGCCGCTTCAAGCCCCCACCCTCGACCGGAGCATAAGCCACCGCCAGCCGATCCAGCTTGTCCTTCGGCACAAAGAAGAACGTGTCCTTCATCCCCAGCGGCTTGAATATCCGCCCCTCCATGAACTCCACCAGCGTCTGCCCCGACGCCACCTCCACCACCCGCCCCAGCACGTCCACGCTCAGGCTGTAATGGAACTGCGACCCCGGCATGAACAACAGCGGTATCGCCCCCATCTTCGCCATCTTCTCACCCAGTAGCCCCTCGGCCGGTCCTACGCCGTGCCCGATGCCCGCCTCGCTGTACATCGGCCCGACCCCGGCATCCCAGTGGTAGCCCAGTCCCGACGTATGGGTCAGCAGGTCGCGGATAGTGATCTCCCGCTCGGCCGCCACCGTCCCCCCGGTGGCCGTCAACACCTTGGGATTGGCAAACTCCGGGATATACTTCGACAGCGGGTCATCCAGGGCGACCTTACCCTCATCGCACAATATCATCACCGCCACGCTCGTAACCGGCTTGGTCATCGAGGCGATCCGGAAGATGGTATCGGCCGACATATCCACGGCGGCCTCGCGGTCGCGATGGCCCACGGCCTGCTCGTATACGACCTGCCCCTCAACCGCCACCATCGCCACCGCCCCGGCCAGCTTGCCCTGCTCGACCTCCTCCTCCATCAACTGGTTAATGCGCCCCAGCCCCTCCGCCGACAACGAGACGCCCGGCTGAACCGGCGCCGGCCGATCACATCCCCACACCCCCGCCAACGAGACAACCAGCACCCACCGGCACATCCAAGACCAACCATGCATCCTCATAACAGCAGCCTCCAGTTAGACACAAGACTCAAGACCCACGACCCAACGGCTGGCGCCGGCGCCGGATGGCTCCGGACCGCGCCTGCCGATTGTATCAGCTTGCTTTTCCACCACTCCAACACATAATACCCGAATGGCGCTTTTCATTGACATCTTCACAAAGGTGTTCTTCATCCTCTCGCCGTTCTTCTCGGTGTCGATGTTCCTGCTGCTGACGGACGCCATGGACAGGCGGTCCCGTATGCTCTGCGCCGTGCGGACGAGTACGGCCATACTGGTCCTCTGCTTCGTCGTCTACTTCTTCGGCAACCTCATCTTCAAGGTGCTCGGCATCACCGTCCCCGCCTTCCAGGTCGGCGCCGGCACACTGCTGTTCCTGACAGCCATCCAGATGGTCTCCGGCAAGCGGTCCGAGGTCGCGCTCGACAAGAACGAGGACTTCGCCGTCATTCCACTGGCCATCCCCATGATCGTCGGACCCGGCACCATCGGCACGCTGCTCGTGCTCGGAATGGAGATCAGCGACGCCGGCGAAAAAGCCATTGCCGCCGCCGCCATCCTTCTGGCCGTGCTGATGATCTCACTGTTTCTGTTTCTGGCCGTCCCCATCGCCAGGCTCCTCGGCCACAAAGGCCTGCAAATGATGATGAAGCTCACCGGCCTGATCCTGACCGCCATCGCCGCCCAGATCATCTTCACCGGCGTAAGAGCCTTCCTGAGACCCTGACCCCGTCGGAGCCGCTCAGAGCACCTGCCCGCCCTTGCCCTGCTGAATCAGCGGGATATACGTCTCAAGTTCCTTATTGACGCCCGCGTCGGTCAGGTCAATGGTCTTGCGCTTCTCGTGCGACATATACGCCGCCATGGTCAGCTTCGTAATGAGTCGGCCGTATTCCAGATTCAGCATGGCGTCCTTGCCCGCCTCGAAGGCCCGCAGGGCGTCGCGCCACTCGGCACAGTAGCCGTACAGGTCGGCCTCGTGAGGCACGAGCACCAGCGCCCCGCGGCTGGCCTGCGATTTCTCCAGCGCCAGCTCGGAATCCGCCACCGCCGCCGCGGCCGAGTCGCTGATGAAGATGCCCGCCGGCGACTGAAGACTGTTGGCCGTCGCCGAGTAACCCGGTCCGAACGCCTCCATCAGCAGCCGCAACCCCGGCGCATCGTACATCCACGAGTTGGCCGCCTCGACCCGGCTGATCACGCCCGTCCGCGGGTCCTTCAGTGCAATCGTCACATGGGAATAGTCCTCCGCGGGCGTCTTGGAGTAATCGACGCCGCGCTTTCTCAGTTGACTGATCCAGGGCTCCTTGCCCCACTTGAGCAACGCCATGTTCGCGTTGATGCTCACGGGCGTCAGGTAGTCCGGGGACTGGCCCGCGGGCGTAACCATAAACATCCCGGCCGCCAGGCTGTGGCAGCCCATATCGCAGCACACCCCGCCCCCCTGCCGCGTCGGGTCCCAGAACCACGGCTCATGCGGGCCCCCGTGCTCCTCGGCGCTGCGGGCCAGGTGCATCGCGCCCATCGACTTCTCCACGGCCGCCAGTTGCCGCCGGGCCTCCGTCAGCATCGGCATGTGGATCTGGTTCTCGAAATAGGCGTTAGGGCAGCCCAGACCCCGGGCCAGCCTGATGACCTCATTGCCCTCGGCCAGATTACGGGCCAGCGGCTTCTCGCAGATCAGGCCCTTGAGGGCGGCCCCGGCCCTGACCGCATCGGCCACGGCCGCCATCAGCTCGATCCTGACGTAATTCGGCGCGAAATTGGCCACCACGTCGCAGTTGCCGACCAGCTCCGCCACCGTTTTGCAGACCTTCGGTCGGCCGATTCCAAGGTTCTGGGCGAATTGGGCCAACTCCTCGGCCCCTTTGAGGGCGTAAACCGCGCTCAACTCGGCGCCGCGGACCGATTCGAGGGCCCGGCTGTGGAAATGCGCCACGAAACCGGCCCCGAGCATACCTACCTTCAACATGGCGTAAGTCCTTTCAAACACAAGAGTTATACTTCTCCTGTCGGACGGGTCCACTGGCGGCGGTCGTGCAGCCTATATACCACGACAACCGCCCGCACGCAAGCCATAAGACTTGCAGGCCCCCCCCTCGACACACGTCCGATCCATGATGATGGAACACACCTTCCGCCCAAGTTGACAACTTTTTTGAGAAAAACGGTGTTTTCTCAGACGAGTGTGTCAATATCAACACGCTCGCAGACGCCATGTTATTAGTAGTCGGCTTCTTGGCCCGGTGTGCCTTTGCATCGCCGGGCAGCAGTTCAGTGGAGGCCGAGATGACCTGGGCTTGTGGCCGGGAGAGAGACTGAGGGGAGATACGTTCCCGTGGGCCGCAGCGCGAGAGGCCCGCGCGCCCAGGCCCGATTCGCGGACACGACAGCCGGGAACGCCCTTGCTCGGCGGGACAGGAATCCGCTATACTGGGGCTGTAGGCGGCGTTGCGGAGATACTGTGGGCTTCCTCAATCTGGGGTGCCTTGCTTTGGCTATTGAGAATCAGACGGGCCTCGATGAGGTCGATGAGTTGGGGCGCCGGCGGGCGCAGGGGTGGGCCTTCGTGCTGGCGGCGGCGGTGGGTCTGGCACTGGCAGTCGGGTTCGCCTGCCACACGGCCGCGGGCCGTCGCGCGGCCCACCCAGTCGTTCTCGACGGGCGGATCAATGTCAACGAGGCCCCGGTGGCCTCGCTCGTTCGCCTGCCGGGCATCGGGTACAGCCGGGCCAAAGCAATTGTGACCTACCGCGAGCAGGCACTCCGGCAGGGCCGCACCCAGCCGTTTGAGAAACCCCAGGACCTGGAGAACATCGTGGGAATCGGCCCGAAAACCGTCGAGGCCCTTGCCGAACACCTGAGATTTGAGTAGAACCTCAAACAGCAAGCAAGAAAACAGGCNNTCGTGAGTCTTTCCATGTCTGATTGGGAAATAACCAGACCGTTGGGTGTCTGTTGTGGCACGGATACGGCCATCGAGTCGGGCCAGGAATACTACGGGGCCCTCGTGGAGACCGAGCAGGGCCTGAGCCGGCGCGATTTCTCCGTGGCCTACTGGGAGGCCAATCACCCCCCCGTGTACTGCTACTGGAAGGGCCGCATGCCCCGCGAGAACGAGAAGAAGCAGTTGTTCCTCGACGACGAGATGCTCATGGCCTTCTTCGAGCGGCTCCAGACCGAGACAGCCCCCGAGAAGCTGGATTTCCGCTTCGTCCTGGCCCTGATCCTCATGCGAAAACGCAGGCTCAAGTACGACAGCGGGCGGACCGAGGACGGCCGCGAAATCTGGCGGCTGCGGGTCGTGGGCCAGAATGATCTGGTGGACGTCATCAATCCGGGCCTGAGCGAAGAGAAAATCGAGCAACTCTCCGGGCAGATCGGGCAGATCCTCAATGCGGAAGTATGACTCCTATCTCGTTCCCCAAGCACTTCGGGGCGTTCTGTCGTGCGTATTTCGTCGTTCGGCCCTCGTCCATCGTCCATCGTCCTTCGTCCCTCGTCCATCGTCCATCGTCCCTCGTCCCTCGGTATGGGCGGTCATCGCGGGCCTGGCTCTGGCGGCAGGGATGCTGGCCGGCGGGTGTGCCGATGGGGCCGGGCAGGACCGTAGCGGACCCATAGCCCGGCGGACAATTCCCGACATCATGGAGGCCCTGGAGGCCCGCGCCGCCAAGTCCCTGCCCATCAAGGGCACCGGCCGCTGCCTGCTGCAATACTACGTGGAGGGCAAACAGAAGAAGGAGGAGTTCCCCGTCAAGTTCTGGGTCCGCCCGCAACACGAGGTCTACCTCCAGGGCGACGTCGCGTTCGACCCGCGGGGTCTCGTGGTCGGGGCCAACGCCGAGGAGTTCTGGGTCAGTCTCCGGCCGAAGGAAATCAGCAGCTACTGGTGGGGACGATGGGATGACGTCGGCGGCGGTGTTCCGCTGATGATCAGCCCCCGCGTGGTGCTGGAGGCCCTGGGCGTCATGGGCCCCGCCGAAGAAGGCGTATGGGAGATCGGCTGGGACAAGGACCTGGAGGTGCTGACCAGGAGAGGCCAGGACAATATCGTGCAGAAGCGCGTATACATAGCCGGGCAGACCGAGGTGCGGCGGATCGAGTATTACGATGAGTTCGGGGCCCCGACCGTGACGGCCACGCTGGAGAAATACCAGGATGTCGTTACGGGCTTCGCCGTCCCCCGTCTGCTCACCATGGTGCGCCGTGGGGTCGCCGGCAAGGATGACACGGTGCGACTGACAATCAACAGCGCCGCCGCCGCGGATATCAGCCAGAAACAGGCGGACTACCTGTTTGTGCGGCCGCAGCCCAAGGGCTTTGACCACGTGTTCACCAGCGTCCGGGGCCGATGGGTGGAGCAGGAGTAAGGACCGGCAAGGGAAAGGTGCAGCTATGAGTCGCGATGATCTACGGGTTCGGTTGGCCGCAGGAGTGCTCGTGCTGGATGGTGCGATGGGAACGCAGTTGATCGCACGCGGGATGAAGGCGGGCGTGTGCAATGACCTGTTGAACGTCGAGCAGCCGGAATTGGTGGCCGATGTGCACCTGGCCTATGCACAGGCCGGCAGCGATGCCGTGCTGACCAATACGTTCGGGGCGAATCGGTTCGTCCTGGGCCGCCACGGCTTGGCCGACCGGGTTCGACAGATCAATACAGCCGGCGCGGCCAACGCCCACAAGGCGGTCGGAGACGGCCGCTATGTCCTGGGCGACATTGGGCCGTGCGGCGATTTTCTCGAACCCCTGGGGATGTTGAAGGCCGACGACCTGCGGGCGGCCTTCGCCGAGCAGGCCGAGGCCCTGGTAGCCGGTGGGGTCGATGGGTTGATCGTCGAGACGATGACGGCCCTGGATGAGGCGGCGATTGCGGTTGAGGCGGCGCTGGCGGCGGCGAACGGCCGGCCGGTCTTCGCCTCGATGTCGTTCGACGCCGCCGGTGGGGCGTTTCGCACCATGATGGGAGTGGATGTGGACTCGGCTATCGCCGCCCTCGTCTCGCTGGGCGTCGACGCCGTAGGGTACAACTGCGGCACGGCGACCCTGGTTGAGTACGTGGAACTGACGCGGCGGGTCGTCGCCGCCGCGCGGAAGGCCTCGCCCACGGTCCGAGTGCTGGCCGAGCCGAACGCCGGCAAGCCCGAACTGGTCGGCGACCAGGCGGTCTACCGCGTAACGGCCGAGCAGTTTGCCGAGGCCGCGGCCGAGGTCTGTGCCCTGGGCGTAACCATCATCGGCGGCTGCTGCGGAACAACCCCGGACCTGATCGCCGCCCTGGCAACGAGAGTCGGATAGAACCTCACGCAAACGGATCGCCCGTATCATCGCGAGCGAACCGCCTGCGTCATCCTGAGCGAACCGCCTCTGTCATCCTGAGCGAAGCGAAGGATCTCAGCCCATCATGCCGGCCGCAGAGGCGGAGAACACCGAAATTGCTTCAAAAACACAGATTCCCTGTAACAATGGCCGGCCCTGTCGACTCTTAGTGCGGGGCGGGGAGATTGGACATATTCACCATCGAGCCGGCGGCAAGGCCGAATGCAGGACGCTCGGGCCGGATAGTGTTTGCGGCGCGGCGGAGGAGTAGTCGTTGAAAGTGAGCCTACGCTCAGAATCAGTGGACGCCCGGCCCGTCAAACGGCTCGCATACGTCGGCGTTGCCTTGGGTCTGCTTATAGCAGCCGTGTTTGTTGCCGCGCGCATCGCCACACGAAACACCGGCGAATCCCCAATCCCGCTGGGCCGCTCCGGTACACTTCTGACGCAGGTGATCGACCGGATGGACTGCGTCATGCAGGCCAGCCGACGGGTGCTGCTCGGAAAACGCACCGCGGGCGGTTCCACCTGTGTGAGCCAGTGGATCGAGGGCAGCCGCGTCATTCTGCTGAGTCATCCCGACGGCGGCCCGGGCTTGCGCATCGTGCACTTCGCAGGCGGCGGCCCGCAGACCCCACTGGCTTCGTATGAATGGTCCCAGGGTCCATGGCGGTCCTTCCTTCGGATGGAGCTGGCGGCGAATGCGGCCGTGCGCGACGACGTCGAAGAGTTGGCCGCCTTGACCCGGGAACTGGTCGAGCAAATCCAGACCGGCGACCGACCCTCGCCAATCTCCCTGCCCGACACACGTATCGCTTCGATGGCGTGGCCCGCTCAGTGCCTTGGGAAGCTGCGGGCCGCTATTGCCGCCGGCGACGTCGCGGGCGAACGCATCTGGGCCGATGAACTGGCCGCGGCCGCGTTCGCCCTGGCCGACCTCCACCGCTGGTTCGACCTGCTGCTGAGGAGTCATCTGGCCTCCTTGGACTTCCAATCGCTGTGCCGGGCCGCGTTTGAATGGGCCGATCCGAATTGTGTCGCGGTGAGGGATCAATGGGAATCCCATCTGCCTGCCGCGTCCCTGATGATCTCCTGGGGACAGAACTATCTCGAGGTCGAGCGACAGGCGGAAGATGTTTTCGGCGCCGGTGCCGTCATGACGTCGCTGGCTCTGTACCACGACCTGAGCCATTGCCCGGCCGCACGCTGGATGCCTCCGGCTCAGCGAGGCGCGTTCCTCTGGCTGCGGTCCTGCCTGTCGCCGGACAAACAAGGCCTCTGGGATGCGGCGGCCGCGGCCCCGCTCACCCGCTCCTACATGGTGAACATCCTCTTCCGCACCGCCGAATCGCAAACGATTGATGCGCTGGGACTGGTGCTCGAAAGACTCGACCGGTCATGTCCTGTCGCTACCGTCGATGAATTGATGGACGCCGTCTTCTACCGCGCCGGGCTTTACAGCAGCGGAATCGACTGGTCGGACCGCTATGATCCCCGACTGCTGACCGTCGCCGGCCAGATCATGGGCGCCCGCCGCGACGTGGTCCAGAAAGCACACACGCTGGCCGGCAATCTGCTCAACGGCTGGGAGAATTACGCCGGCGGCGTCCCGACCCTCAAGCAGTCGCTTGACCTGCGCAAAATCGACTGCGTCCGCGGCACCGACTTGATCGGGGCCATCTATCGCAACGCCGGCCAGGGCGAGTACTTCGTCGTGCGTCTGAGTTGCGGCGCCGCCGGCCACACCGTCGGGGCGGTGCCGATTGACCGCGACGGACGGAGATACATGCAGATCGTCGATTCCATCAGCCCGGACATCTACGATGTCGAGTGGCCTTCCGCGTATTTCGACGGCGTCGTGTGGCCACAGGGG
>DDXG01000365.1:8059-10678 GCA_002347125.1 Phycisphaerales bacterium UBA2266 | reverse complement strand
GATGCTGCCGCCGCCGATCTCGGAACCGTTGACGACGATATCGTACGCCTGAGAGCGGATATGGCCTGGGTCGCTTTCGAGCTTGGGCAGGTCCTCCGGGACCGGGGCGGTGAAGGGGTGGTGCAGCGAATCGTAACGCTTCTCGTCCTCGTTCCATTCGAACAGCGGGAAATCGACGACCCACACGAATTCGAAGGCGTTGGGGTCGTAGAGCTTGAGTTCCCGGCCGAGCTTGCATCGCAGTGGGGCCAGCGCCTTGTTCGCGGCGGCTTCCGTGTCGGCGACGAACAGCAGCAGGTCGCCCTCTTTGGCGTCAAAACGCTCGATGACCTGGCGGCATTGCCCGGGGCTGAAAAACTTGGCCGAGCCGCCGAAGAAGGCCAGTTCGTCGTTCTCGCGCACCACGCGGGTCCACGCCAGACCCTTGGCTCCGTAGTCGGCGACGAAACCGGTCAGGGTCTTCTCAATGTCGCTGCGGGAGTACTTCTCGGCCGCGGCCGGCGCGCAGAGGCCCTTGACGATGCCGCCTCTTTCGACGGCGCCGGTGAAGACCTTGAAGGAGGTGTCTTTGGCAATGTCGGAGATGTCCCGCAGTTTCATATCGAAACGCAGGTCCGGCCGGTCGATGCCGTAGTCCGCCATCGCCTGCTGATAGGTCATCCGGCGAATCGGCAGCGCCACGTCGATGCCCAGAATCTCCTTCCAGATACGGGCGGCGAGGCCCTCATTGGCCCCGATGACGTCGTCGGCGTCCACGAAGCTCATTTCCACGTCGATCTGCGTGAACTCCGCCTGGCGGTCGGCCCGCGGGTCCTCGTCCCGGAAACAGCGGACAACCTGAAAGTACTTGTCCGTACCGCTGACCATCAGAATCTGCTTGAACAACTGCGGCGACTGGGGCAGGGCATAGAAGGTGTTGGGCACAAGCCGGCTGGGAACGAGGAAGTCCCGGGCCCCTTCCGGCGTGCTCTTGGCGAGCATCGGCGTCTCGATCTCCCAGAAGCCGAGCTGGTCGAAGTGGTCCCGGACGATCTTGGAGACCCGGTGGCGGATTCGCAGTTTCTCCTGCATCTGCGGGCGGCGCAGGTCGATGTAGCGATAGGTCAGACGCGATTCTTCGCCGGTCTTCTCGCCGCCGTCGATCTCGAAGGGCGGCGTCTTGGCGACGTTGAGGATTTCCAGTTGCTCGACGGCGACCTCGATCTGGCCCGTGGGCAGTTTGGGATTCTCCATGCCCTCGGAACGCCTTTCGACCATGCCTCTGGCGGCGAGCACCCATTCGCACCGTACGGTCCGGGCGAGCCGGTGCGCCTCCGGCCGGGACTGCGGGTCGAAGACAAGCTGCGTGATACCCTCACGGTCCCGCAGGTCGATGAAGACAAGGTTGCCGTGGTCGCGGTAGGAGTGGACCCAGCCGGCCACCGCGACGGTCTTGCCGGCGTCTTCGAGTCTTAACTGACCACAGTTGACGGTTCTCTTGAGCATCTGCAATCCTGGTTAAAGCCTTATGTCAAGGCAACTTACGACGCATCGCCCCGCGGGCGCACGTGGGTTGCCGCCGTTGGCAAGGAAACGATTAAACATACCGAATTGCCGCGGATTCGTCAATAGAGGGGTCATACCGGCTCAGCGTGCTGCCGAGTCGTTAGAGGCTGTGTACCGGCCCAGCGTGCTATCGAGTCGTTCTATGTCAGCGTCGCGGCCTGCGCAGGAGGATCAGACTACCGAACCCCAGCAGAGCCAGGGTCCCCGGCTCCGGTGTAACGACAGGCGCGGCGAAGGATCGCCCGTCGGGAACCGAACCCGCTGCCGCCGCAGCGCCGAGCAGAACTGCGGCCTCCGGCGAATCCCCGCCGACCACGACCCTCGCCGGGCCGCTCAATAGGGCCGCCGCGACGGACGGCGCCCCACGGGTCCCGGCTCCGATACGTTCGACCCTGGTATTGCGTGAATTCACCAGCGACGGGGAGATGTCGCGAAAGTCGATGGTGCTCGGCAGCCGCAACTGGTCGCCCGAATACGTCGTGCTGAACAGGTTGATGTCGGAACGGAGCACCGAATCGAGACTGAATCGGCCGGGATCGAGCACCAAACCGGAGGCCTCGCTATCGGTGAATATGAAATCCCCTGTAGCGGGCAGGCCAAAGCGGGAGGTCAGCGGTTGGAAGAGGGGCTGACTCGCTACGGCCGCTTGAGGGGTGATCGCCGGGCTGCGAAGCCGCGTATTGAGGTTTGTTGGCGACGATATGGGCGTCGCGTACTGGACCTGCTGTAGCGCGGAGGCCCTTGCCGCAATCAGGACCCAAAGCCCTGTCGCCATCAGGCGAATTCCGGATGAGTGATGCGTTGCCATGCTGAGTCCTCCTTTCGGAGAGCCTCTCTCCACGGATCCATAGTGCCATTTTCAGAGAGCTTCTACCCGTTGCTACCTCGCGGAAGCGCCTATTGTTCTATCGATGGGTCGGGGTTTCTTGGGGGCCGGCGCGGGACGCCGCGGCCGTGCGGCGAACCTCATCCCCCCGGGGGACGTAGAATAAGTGAGCACACGTGGGCTGGGGTTCACTTCTCTCCTCTCTCTCCCTACCTCAGCCCATTGTCGCGTGTGAATTAAAGGGGTCC
>DDXG01000365.1:0-7951 GCA_002347125.1 Phycisphaerales bacterium UBA2266 | reverse complement strand
ACATTGACGATAACGCCGAATCGAGTCGTGCCGGCGCCGCCTTGCGGACCCGCGGGCGGGCGGACGAAGGTGGGACGGATCTGCAGGTTGACGTTCTTGTCCTCGGTGGGCATTTCAAGCTGGAGGCTCAGGTTGACGACCCTCGCCCGCCAGGCGCTGTCGGCCAGCCGGGCGGCGACTAGGGCGGCCGAGTCGACCCCGCCGGTGTCGAAGACCAGTTCGTGTACGACGCCCAGCCGTGTGACTTTCTGTTCCAGGAAACGGCTCTTGAGTTCCGCCAGCGCGTCGCGGAAGACGTTGTCCGTATCGCCGACGTCGATGTCCTGGACGGCGTCGACGAACAGCCGTCTTGGAAACGCGAAGATCGGCCCGCGCGGGCTCAGGACAAACGTCGGGAACTGGGCCTTCTTGCCCGCCGCCAGCGGGAAGCTCTTCTGGATGCTGAGCTGGCTCGGACCGGACAGAAGCGTATCGAAGAGGTTGGGAAAGGTCTCGATCAGCCAGTTGCAGTAATCCTGCAGGGCCCCACGGTGCTGCGCCGGCGCCAGGGTCGGCCGCAGGTCAAGCCCGTACCGAACCACGTGCTGCGATATGCTCTCTTTGGCGTATGTGTATTCCATGTGAAGTAGCAACACCCAAAAAACGCAAGACCACAACGCAAGACTGTAAACCATACTCCCGCCGCACACAAGCGCCGGTTCTGGTTTTCAAGCTACTGCGTCGGCTTGGGAGTCTTGAGTTGTCCGACGACAAGACCGCCTTGTCTTCTGCCGCATACAGCCAGTCGAAGCCTCTATGGGGCTGAGTTTCCACGCACTCCGCCGCCCTGGACCGCGTCGATCTGGCCCAACTTCGTGTACTTCTCACGGAACTCCCGGGTATATTGCCACGGCAGATCTCGCGCCAGCCCTATCATGAGCAGCACCTCTTCGAGAGAAGTGCCTTGTTCGCCTCTGCCCAGACGGCCGAGGACGCGGAATACCGCGCCGTCGGCCGCGCAAAGTTGCCAAGGTTGCGCGGTTCTGCAGAGGAACGCCAGCGTCTGCTTTTCTCCGTCGTGGATTTGCGTCTGATAGGCGGCGTCGAACTGATCGTAGAAAGCCCTGTCGGCGGTGACATCGGTATCGACGATCTGAAGTTGACCCCTGGCACGGTAGCCATCGAGGTCAATCGCGATGTCACCATCCTCACGAACGGCATATTGAGCTTGATCCGCAACCGTGGCGGTGATCGTCACGTCACATCGGGCGATGAACGATTCCCAGATCCCGAGTTCGAAGAGCTTGATGATGGGCCCGGCGTCAAGCAACAGAAACCGAAGTTTCTTCATCCCTCCGACTCTCCTCATCCATGAGATACGTGGCAGCGCTTCTGTAGCTTAGGCCCATGTACCGGGCGAATTGCATCAGGGACAATCGACCGCTCCGCAGGGCGCGCACGGCTAGGGCGCAATACCTGTCGGGCAACCTGTCCGGCGTGTCGGACTGCCGCGGCGGTCGTTGGCACGATCCGGCCTGGCGGATGTGAATGGCGATCTCATCCGGCGACTTGCCGAAGAGATAGACCATGCGCCAGAACAATGCTTCCAGGGAGACGCCAAATTCACGGGCAATCTCGTCGAGATTCATGTAACTAATGCTGCCGTTGTCGCTGAGAGACCGGATTCGGTCGCGAACCGGTTCCGCCGGCAGCAACAAGGCGCTGGCAAAAGCATTGGCGAGCTTCTCCTCCCGCTCACTGGGCTCCGGGCCGTCCGTCCGTACGTGCTGGAAAACGTTCCATGTGATGATGTGGAACAGTTCGTGGGCAAGATCGAAGTTCCGCCGCCACTGTTTACTGTCGCTGTTGAGCAGGATGGCCGGCCCGAACATCGGCGAACACGTTGAGACGGCGCTGCCCTCGAACGACAGGTGGAATATCTTGATATACAGTCTTTCTTCAAGCACGGCCTTGAGCGAGGCGCTGGGGATATCGCCAAGGGCCAATTCCCTTCGCGCTCGTTCGGCAAGCTCCTTGGCGTGTTCAAGCGTGAAGCCCTGAGCATCTGCGCCCGGCGCAGCCAGCGGGACGTTCATGATCTGGCCGAAGAGGGCTTCGAGGTTTCGGTAATTCTCGCAGAGCCGGCGGAACTCCGCTTCCGTCTGCTGCATCCGTTCAACGGTGGAAGGCCGGCCCCTCCAAAGCATGACGTCGGGCGCCACATCCTCGTCGGTCAGAAAGAACGTGAGGTCGCGCTTATAGGCAGCCGCCAGTCTGCTCAGTTGCGAGAAACGAGGTTCACGGGTCGAGTTCTCGAATTCGCTGATGGATGATGCGCCAATTCCACTGGCCTGCCCGGCCATGGTTTGTGTGAACCCGATTGCCTCGCGGGCTAAACGCAATCTTTCGCCGATGTTCATATGCATCCTCCTTCGATTTCTCAGAAGATTATACGGCTGTTTTCGGCTTATGTCAAGCATATTCTTCTGAAAATGCGAAGATTGTTTATTATGGGACCGTGTGGGATTCCGGGCCGGTCAGTACTTGCGCGTGGACGTTTGGTGGGCTTTCGTGTAGTTGACGAAGAAGTACCGCAGGGCGTCGATGGGGTGGTCGTGGATGCCGTCCTTGAGGGGTAGTTCCCCGGCCGCCGCGGCGCCGCGCTCGGGGTAGTGGTAACAGCGCAGGGCCTCGATCAGCCGCACGCAACGGGGCGAGATGACCAGTTTCGAGGTCCCATCACCGGCGCGGATGGCCCGGCGGATGTGCTCGATGCCTTCAAGGATGGAACTCGTGCAACTGCGGGTAGGGATTCCCAGGGTCCGCAGCTCGGCCACGGCGCTGGTTCCCGTAACGTCGTTGCGCCCGTGCCCGGCCGGGTCGCAATAGGTGCCCGCGACGCGACCGGCCGGGCAGGGGGTCCGCTTCTTGATCTCGGCCGCGTGGGCGTCGATGGTCGTGCGCCTCTGCACGTACTCGTCGATAACGCGGACCGGCCCGTCCGAATCGACCTGAATCCACAGACAGACAAACGGATTGACGAAGCCGAAGTCGATGGCGCGGTAGAGCGGCAGATTGGCGTCGTACTCAACGGGCCTGACATGGACGTCGGGGTCGAATTCGCCGAAGACCACATTCTCAAGCGACGGCCGCCGACAGAGCATCTCGGCCTCCCAGCCGGCGCGACTGGCACGGTGCATCTGCGTGATGCAATCGTCGATGCGCAGGTAGCCGCGGGCATCTCTGGCCTTGCCGCCGCAGTCGGTCCAGAGCGGGCATTGGGAACACGTACGGCCGACGCACGGCTCGATCGTCTCCCAGACGCACCACTTGAACAGAGCCGTCCGGTACATTTCCTCGGTCTGCCGACCGGGCGCGTGCGGCAGGGGGGGATTGCGCTGGGTCGACTCGCCAAACGCACCGGACCCCGTTAACTGCGAGATGACCTTCTGCATCAGCCCGTAAGGCTGGTGCATGGTGCTGATGATCTCCTGGGTGGCCAGGATGCCGTCCTTGGACTGCGTCGTGAACTGGGCCGCGGCGAAGACCTCCTCGCTGAACAGCTCCACCTCGTCGCAGCGGAGCTTCTGGATATGGTGGCCGCGGACGCTGGCCGGCGACTGCGTCAGCAGCTCGACGTTCGAGCCGTTCTTGAAGCGGCAGCGGTTCTTGAGGGGCCGGCCCCGCAGATCGTCCTCGAAGTCCTCCAGGAAGCCCGTCAGATGCTCATACATGTGCGCCGCCTGGCGGGCCGAGCCGGCGAGGATGCGGACCTGGCACTTGGGCTTGAACAGGCAGTCCAGCAGCGTGGCCACGGCCGCCAGTTGCGTCTTGCCGCCGGCGCGGTTGGCCCAGACGATGGCGTCGCCGTTGACGCGCGCCCGGCGCGCGAAGTCCGTCTGGAAGCTGTGCCAGAGGTAATCGAGCGGCGCGGCATGGCCGGGACAGACGGCCCGGTCCGGGACGGCGATGCCCAACGTGTGTTGGATGTAATGGCGCAGGTCGGCTCGCGATTGGGGCGGCCGCGGCGTCTCGGCCGCTTCCACGATGTCGCCGCCCGGCGCACGCGACCTCCGCGCAGACGCAGGTCTCGTCATGTGACTACTCTCCCGATATAAGGTTCTATCTGTACTACTGAGATGTTTCGAGCCAGTGCAGGCCCACGATCTGAAAGTCCAGGAAATCGACCCTGCAGTCGCCGTTGATGTCGCCGGCTACGACTGTCTCACATGGCGGCCCGCCAAAATACGACTTGCTGGCTTGGGGCGTGCCGCCGTAGGCGCCCATATTGACCCGGCCGCCGTTGGGGAAGGGTTCAAGACCGATGGGGCTCATAGGATCTCCGGCGTCGATGCACGGGCTGGTCACATCGTCGATGACCCAGGATTGCGTAGCGGGGTCGTAGCGGCCGGCCTGGGATTTGAGATGGTAGTTGCCGGCGACCCAAAAGTCGTCGTTGCCATCGTCGGGAGTGCCGTTGGGGTCCAAGTAGCCAGGATCGGCAAAGAGTGGATCGGTGTCGATGTTGCCGTCGCCCCAGACGACAACCATACAGGGATCATGAACCCCGCCCGGACCACCCCGCACGTTGCTGTAGGCGATGGCCATGTCCAGGCCTATGGGGTTGGCTATCTCTTCGCCGCCGTCCCAAAGGATAGAGTTCACGACCGAGACACTGCCGGCAGCAAAGGACTCATCGTCCTGGTCGTACAGGACGCAAGCGACGGCATTGCCTCTTGCGGCCGTGTTTCCGGCGAATACGCAGCTTAACAGTGTTGTGTTCACCTCATCCCACCCCCTCGACACATTGCATACGGCGCCACCGTCGTCGGCGGCAGAGTTGCCGCAAAACGTGCAGTTGGTCAACGACGACAGAGCACTATCAGTTGAAAGGCCGCCACCGGATGCACCCACCGAATTATCACTAAAGATGCAATTGACCAGCGTCAATCCGCCAGAACTGCCGTAGTTTTTCAGTCCTCCACCGTGCCACGCCGAATTCCCGCGAAAAGTGCAATCCGTCAG
Source organism: Phycisphaerales bacterium UBA2266 (assembly GCA_002347125.1). Classification (GTDB taxonomy): domain Bacteria; phylum Planctomycetota; class Phycisphaerae; order Sedimentisphaerales; family Anaerobacaceae; genus UBA2266. The sequence goes on along the minus strand of DDXG01000365.1, from coordinate 2,947 downwards.
CGTCACACCGTCAGCAGTCAAGAACAGCCCGCCGCCCAGATACGACGCTGAGTTCCATTCGAAGAGGCAACTTGTAAACGTCACGCTGCCACCGGCTACATCCCCCCCCCCCCAACCTTGCCTGAATTGCCGCTAAAGGTGCAGTCAGTCACGTGATACACATACTCGCGACCCCACCAGTGACCACCGCCACCCGAGTCCGACGCGACATTGCCCATGATTGTGCAGTTCATGAGGTTCCGAACCCCCCATACCCCCCCCGCCCACCAAGCCGAGTTGCGAGTGACCGTACAGTTTCGCACTGTTTCTGGTCCGACATATACACCGGCTCCATACGTGCCGACACCGGGCATAGAACCGATTCCGTTTGAATTGCCACCGGTGATAACAAAACCGTCGAGTTCAGTTTCCGTGCCACAAGGCCCGACAACATGATAGCTATTCTCCGCCCGACTCGGGTGCGTCAATAGGTCACAAGGATCGTTCACGTCCACGTCGTTAGCGGAAAGGTCGCCGCTGAGGATGGTCTGGTAGCGCGAAATGTCGCGTTCGTTGGGATCAGGCTCGCCCAAGCCGGCGTAACCTCCCCTGACAATCACAGCCCTGTTCCACCGGAAGGCGGCTTTGCGGTCGCCGGTGGTGACCGTAGCGCCCCGGTCGGGTGTGTAGATACCCTGCGCCACATGGACCTCATCGCCGTCGCTGGCGTCGGCGAGGGCGTCCTGGAGATACTTGTAGGCGGTCTGCCAGCTTCGGCCGTCGCCGGGGGCGTTGGCATCGTCGTCCACGTAGATGATGCGGGCGTGTGCGGCGGTTGCGAGGGTCAGGCACAGAGTGAAGAATCGCACGGTCTTCATGGGATGGCCTCCTGTGTCAAGGATTATGGGTTTTCATCACGCAGCCAATTGAGGGTTATGAAGTGAAAGTCCAGGAAATCGACCTTGCAGTCGCCGTTGATGTCGCCGGCTACGACTGTCTCGCAGGGTGGGGCGTTGAAGTAGCTCTTGCTGGCCTCGGCCGTGCCACCGTAGGCGCCCATGTTGATTCGCCCGCCGTTGGGGAAGGGCTCGAGGCCGATAGGGGTCATGGGGTCTCCGGCGTCGATGCAGGGGCTGGTTACGTCGTCGATGACCCAGGACTGCGTAGCGGGGTCGTAGCGGCCGGCCTGGGATTTGAGGTGGTAGTCGCCCGCAATCCAGACATCGTCGTCATCGCCGAGGGTCCAAAAGCCGGGGGCGACAAAGCAGGGGTCGGCATCGATATTGCCTTCGCCCTCGTGGCCACCTCGAATGTCGCTGTAGGCTACGAGAGGAGCGGCCCCATCACCCTGGATCTCTTGCGGCAGATTATTCCAGAGAATGCAGTTCGTAAATTCCGGGACACTGCCAAGACGGCTATGCACACCCGCGCCCGCTTCGTCAGCCCGGTTCCCGGTGAACGTGCAGTTAGAAAGGACAGGACTGCTGATCGCGTTCGCAAGACCTCCACCATAACCACCGTAACCGGGTATACGGAGAGCTGTATTGCCCGCGAATACGCATTGGATGAGGCTGGGAGAGGACGGGGGCCGCCCCCACTCCCCGCAGCTATTCATGCCGCCACCGTAGAAGGCTGAATTGCGGGCGAAACTGCATCCGACAAGCAGCGAGTCGGAGCCAGCGAGGCCCAATCCTCCGCCAGTAGCAGCAGTGTTGCCGTGGAACGTACAGTTGATCAGTGTCGCGCTGCTCAAGATGGCACGCAATCCCCCTCCATCAGTCAGTGACGAATTGCCCGTGAACATGCAGTTCGTCAGCACAGGACTACTGTAGTAGCAGCCGACCGCCCCGCTCGCTTGGGCTGAGTTATTGCTGAACGTGCAGGCTGTCAGCGTAGGATTACTCTCGATGTTGAGGATGGCTCCGCCATCGCCATACAACTCCCATTGGACTGCATCCGCCCAGTTTCGGTCGAAGCTGCACCTGATCAATACTGGATGGCTGCGCAAGTTGCACATACCACCTCCGCCAGTATCCCAGGGGTCTTCGGCAGAGTTCTTGGAGAAGGTGCAGTCAGTCAGGTTCGGACTGCTATCATGGTTGCACATTCCTCCGCCAAAACCCCAGCAGCGGTTTGCGACGAAGGTGCATTGGTCCAAGGTCGGATTTCCGTTGACGTTGTACATGCCTCCGCCAAACGCGTATGCCCAATTCCCGCTCAGGGTGCAGTTCAGTAGCTTCGGTGTGCCGGCGGAATTGAATATCCCGGCACCGCTGTTGTTCCAGATGGAAAGCCACCTCTCATTCGCATTTCCTGAAGTGATAGTGATCCCATCCAGTATGGATGTCGCGTCGACAGCGTCGCAAGTGACAACATGGTAGCTGTTCTCGGCTCGGCTAGGCTCCTCAATTTGTTCCCAGTAATCCCATTCGCTATCTTCATCCACGTCATTTCCACCGAGGTCACCGCTGAGAATGGTCCCATACATGCCAATATCGCGTGCATTTGGGTCGACAGCAACAAGACCGGCATATCCACCTTTGATGGTCACACCGCTGATCAGTTGGAAGGAGGCCTCTCTGTCGCCGGTGCCATCGGGGTGGAGGACGTCTTGGTCAGGGCGGTACGTGCCCTGAGCGACTCGGATCTCGACGGGCTTAGGGGCGGCGTTGGCGTCGGCGAGGGCGTCCTGGAGATACTTGTAGGCGGTCTGCCAGCTTCGGCCGTCGCCGGGGGCGTTGGCGTCGTCGTCCACGTAGATGATGCGGGCGTGTGCGGCGGTTGCGAGGGTCAGGCACAGAGTGAAGAATCGCACGGTCTTCATGGGATGGCCTCCTGCGTCAAGGATTATGGGTTTTCATCACGCAGCCAATTGAGGGTTATGAAGTGAAAGTCCAGGAAATCGACCTTGCAGTCGCCGTTGATGTCGCCGGCTACGATGGTTTCGCAGGGTGGGGCGTTGAAGTAG
>DDXG01000321.1 GCA_002347125.1 Phycisphaerales bacterium UBA2266 | reverse complement strand
GCCAGCGCGATCCGCTCGCCCGCGTTGTCCAGGCTGCCGCTGTACTGCCCGGCCACCGACAGGCCGGTACCGTAGCGGGCCTGGAATACGGCCGTGTCGCGGACGACCAGCACGTATTGATTCGGCCCCAGCGTTATGTTCGGGAAGGTGAAACTGACTCCGTTGGTGAAGCGGACGAGATTCAGGTTGATCGTCTGGGGGCCGATGTTCTTCAACTCGACGTACTCGGCGTTCGGGTCGTCAGGGTCGCCCGTCTCGGCCGGGTGATACATCAATTCCGTAATCCGCAGACTGTCGGCCACCGGCCCGACGCTGAATCCGGCCTGTGTCAACGCCGACCAGACGCTCCCATCCCTCGCCCGCGTCTTGATCCAGGCGCTACGGTCGAGATTGATGGATGACTGCTCGTTGGGAATGATCCCCGCCAGCTCCACGGAGATAAGGAAATCGCTGCCGCCGGAGGTGATATTCAGGGCGTGAATGGCCAGGATATTGTTTCCCGCCTTCAGAGCGCTGAGGTATTCCGAGACATCGATGCTCTCGAAATTCACGGCCAGCGAGTCATCGTGCAGGCCGTCGGCCCCGGAATTCCACTGCGGCTCGCCCGCGAAATTGCGCCTGGCGATGAACTGCCCGTTGAGATACGCCACGAAGCCGTCGTCATAGCGGGCCTTGAGCGTCAGGCTCGAGATCCGCTGGATATCCTCGGCGCCGACGCTGAAGGGGATTCGCACGAGGCAGGAGTTGTTGGACTGCATCTGCGTGTTGACGTTCAACGTGATATACGGCTCATACCCGGTGCTTCGCTCAAAACCGATGCCGCCCGGATTGCCCGAGCACACCAGCCAGGTCGAGTCGTCGAAGGCCGCACCGCCCCGCCAGTTGTTGCTCACCGGACCGGCGGGCACCAGGGCCCGCTTGTTGGCGTTCTCGGGCACGAAGGTCAACTGCGTACCGCCGCCCTCAAAGACCTGGGCCGCCGGATTCGGCGCGCCGCCCGGCAGGCGCGGATCGCTGCCGTCAAGCGTGTAGTACACCGTCCCGAACAGCGCGGCGATCGTGATGCCCTGGCCCGGGGTCACCTGTCCGCCGTGCTGTGGCCGTCCGCCGACGAGGAATTCCGGCGCATCGACACTGGGATAGAGCCCCGCGCCCCTGAGAAAGCCCAGCGCCACCTGCGTCCGCTGCGGGAAGTACTGGTTCAGCAGGCGGTTGCGCTCGGCGATCCATTCGACGTTCCGCGTCCGCGGCGTCGTGCTCTTGTTGTCGCCCCAGCGCGCCGACTCGCAGACGATGGGCGCGTACATCAGGTCCGCCAAGGCCTTATAGCGGGCGCGTGCGCTTTCCTCGGTCAAGGCCCCGCCGTGGAAGAAGTGCACCCTGGCCCGGTCGGCGAACTGCATCCGAAACTCCGGGTTCGCCCGCAGGGCGCTGTACAGATACGACGGCTTGTCATACTGGCCGACGCCGGTGCGGTTGTGTCCCGTGATATCCTCGAGGACTCGTTCGGAGTCCCAAGAGATGAACTTCCAGCCTTCGCCGGGCAGTCGGCGTCGGACGCTGTACCAGTTGTGGTCGTCCCAGTCCAGGTTTCCGCCGTAGAAGTTCAGGCACATGTAGTCGATGAGGTTCTCGATGTCCACGTACTGCGCCAGTGCATTGTAGCCCGCCTGGTCGGCGACGCCGGCGGCGGCAATCGTCTGTGCCGCGATCCAGGCATCGGCCGTCCCATCCACCACGTTGCGCGGGTATGAGTTGAGGGCGTCGTATTCCGCTTTGTCGCCGCCGAGGTAGCTCGCGCCGAAGTCGGCGTTGGCGCGCTCGGTCGGGTTATAGACGCCCCAGTAGAGGCCGTTGACGTAGAGGTGGACGAAGGTCCCGTGGAGGCCCGGCTGGTCCATATCGAGTTGCGTGACACGGATCCATTCGTCGCGGAGGTATTGCGGGGACCAGTCGTAGACGCCGTGCCAGGAGTTGTTGAACCCGGCGCGGAGGATGATACAGTCGAATTCATCGACGGCGGACGGCCGGTCGAAGAGGTTGTAGCGCAGCTTCGTCGGCCCGTACTGGCGCTTGAACAGCAATCGGAACGTCTTCTTCTGCTCCCGTCGGCCGACCCCGCCGTAGATGCGTATGCCGCAATCCACCTGGAATCCTTCCCTGCCGTCCGGATGGAACAACTCCACCGAGCACGGCCGCTCCCAGGCGACCCCCGAATTGCCCCAGTTCGAGTAGATGCCGCCCGTGCCGAACATGTCGTCGGTCTTCATCACGATGCTCATCGTCGGCAGCGCCAGCAGGTCGTCCCTGATCTCGCCGCTGTACGACGGGTTGTTCACCACGTCCGGGTCCATCTCATAGTCGGCCGCCTGCGAGCCCCAGTACGACGGGAAGCCGAACGGAGCGGCCGGCTGCGTAATCACCTGGTCGAGGAAGATGTACGTCTGCGTGTCGACGTTGCTGCCGAGCCACCCCGGTTTGAACGCTATCGCCCGCAGGCACGTCGTCAGCAGGATCGGAATCGGGCCCGTATACTCGGTGCCGTGGGTCTCCGACGGGGCCGAGCCATCCCGCGTGTACATGATGGTCGCGCCCGGCGTCTCGGTCGATATCGTGACATAAAACGGTTCGCTGTAGAAACCACGATCGCGGCTGAAGGTCGTGTCCCCCACGCGGTTGACCGACCCGGAGGTGTTGAACGAACCCGGCGTGGCCTTCGCCAGATACTGGGCCACCGTCTGGTTGCTGGCGGCGAGCAGCTCCGGCAGCACGAGGAAGCTGCCGTCGGCGGCCGCGTCGTTGAGCCCCTGAACGGCCAGGACGTTGCGCCCGTCCCGCAGCAGCGGAAGGTGATTCGACAGATCGAAGGTCTCAACGACCCTCGTCAGATCGCCGCTGCGGTCGGAGGCCGCCTTCGAATTCCAGGCCGGCGCGCCGGTGAAGTTGCTCCGGGCCACCTCGACCCCGTTGAGCCACGCCACGAAGCCGTCCTCGTAGCGCATCCGCAACGACAGGGAATCGTAAGAGTCGACTTCCTCGGCCTGGAATGTGAACCGCGTCCAGAGCGAGGCGTTGATGTTCTGCATGATCGACTGTACGTCCGTCGCCACGTCGCTGCCGTAACTGCTGACGGCCAGCCCGCCGTTGGCCGTGTGGCCCACCAGGTCGAACGCCGCGCTGTTGAAGCTCGAATAGCCGCCCTGGGCCGCGAAAAGCTCCAGGCACGAGCCGCCTCCCCGCTCGTAGAACACCAGCCGCAGGTCATACACCCCCGCCTGGGTGATGTTGAACGTCGCCAGCGTATCGCCCGAGCCGCGGGGATCAGGATAGCTGGTGCTGAATGTGTCGCTGCCGCGCGACAACGTCAGACCGAAGCCGTCGTCGCTGTTGACGCCGAACGTCCAGTTGCCCGTCGCCGGAATCAGCACCATCCCCGTCGCCAGAATAACAAAGTCCTCGACGTCGTTGCCGATGACCGTGCCGGGAAACGGCATGTCGTTGGCGTAGTTGCCGGCCCCGCCCGTGTTGTAGTAGTTGATATACGGCGCCGTGGCCGTGACCTTCTGGCTCTGCAGGCTTGGATTGGCGATCACCTGCTCGGCCGTGCTCAGATGGCCGACGGCGGTATTGGCCTTGAAGAACGTCACCTTGAACCCCGGCGTCGCGTTGCCGAAGCCCAGACCCGAAGGTCCCCTGGCCCAGGCGGTATCGGCGAAATCCAGCGCCGTCCAGTCCTTGCCCGCATCCGCCACCGTGGGCACGCGGTAGGCCGCCGTCCCGTCCGGCGCCACGAGCGACGTCGCATACTGGGCCAGGCCATAGGAGATGTTAGGCAGTTGCCTGGGGTACGTCGGACTGTACTCGTGCGCTACCGTCACTCCGTCGGCCTCGAACAGGCCCAGGTACTCCGGCTGGTCGGCATCGAGCTGGAAGTTCGTGTGCAGCGCCGCCCCGGCCGTCGCGCGGTTCTTGCCCGAGGCAAACACAATCAGAAACTCCCCCGGTTTCAGCATCACGCCCGCCGGGAACGCCCATTTCCGCGGGTTGCCCGCATCGTCCGTCAGATACCAGCCGCCGATATCAACCGTCACATTTGTGGGATTATACAACTCAATCCAATCCGACGACGCCCCGTCCTCGTCCAGCAGTTCCCAGTCCTCCAGCGGCTCGCTGCTGCCATTGGACGCCATGAACTCATTGATGACAACTGTTGTGCCCCGTTGCAGCCAGTTTGCCGCCAGAATGGCGAAATCCACGCCGTCGACGCCATCGCCCCCGCTCAGGTCCGCCTCGCAGCCCGGATCCGTCACGCACGATTCATCCAGCCACCATGCCGCAAACGCCTCCACATCGCGGAAATCCACCACGCGGTCCTCGTTCAGATCGCCCACGGGATAGACAGCCGCTGAAATTGCCGCAGCTAATGAAATAATAAGCAGAACTGATACACAAGCGAGTCTTTGCGGCTTCGGCATGTCGTTAAATCCTTTGCTCGGTGCGTTTGTCGCGGCTGACGGCATCAAGAATGCGGCTACCGATGTCTCAGGGCACTACGGCCTGCAGGCCCGGCCGTCGCGCGGATGGATCGTGGTCTTTACACAATTCTAACACATTTTCGGCGTTTCTCCCACCCCCGGCCACCGCCATGCCCGGATAAGACCAGCCCCCCGACGCCCCGCGTGAGACTCCGGCAGGGGGGTACTGCGCCGTAAACTACGCCTGCGTAAGACTTTGCGCGAACTAAAGGGGTCCGGTACATTTTTGGCGCCTGACCCAAGGCGACCCATTTCCGCTCCTCCGTTTCCGGGTGCGGTCCGCAAAAATGTACCGGACCCCGTCAACCACATCTGGTAGGATGGCCGTGCCGTACCGTGGGCACTGTATAGGAGACTCGCCATGCGAACGATGGTCTGTGTGTTGCTGTTTCTGTCGGCCGGGTCGTGGGTTGCGGCCGTCGAGCGGGAGATCTCGCGGGAGGAGCTGCTGGATAAGCTCTCCGGGTTCTGGATCGGGCAGCTCGTCGGCAACTACATGGGGTTCCCATTTGAGAACGTGTATGAGGCCGAGCCGTGCCCGTTCCTCGTGGACCGCTACTACACCTGGCGGGATGACCCGGCCATCCGCATGAATCGTGACGACCTGCGGGCCTACGTGCCGATCCTGGCCGGGGCCTTTGAGGGGGCCTTCTCTGACGACGACACGGATATCGAGCTTGTGACGCTCCATGCCGTGGAGAAGTACGGGCTCGATATCAACTACGCCCAGATCACCGAGATGTGGAAGAGCCACATCAACCGCAAGATATGGGTCGCCAACCGCACCGCCCGCGACCTGATGGAAAAGGGCCTTGTCGCCCCTGAGACGGGCAAGAAAGAGAATAATGCCAACTGGTTCCAGATCGACCCGCAACTGGTCAACGAGATATGGAGCGCGTTCTATCCCGGCATGACGAGGCGCGCCGCACAGCGCGCCGAATGGGGCGCCCGCATCACCAACGACGACTGGGGCATCCACCCCACCATCGCCTACGCCGTCATGTACAGTGCCGCGTTTTTCGAGAAGGACACGGCCAGGCTCGTATCGATGGCTCAGCGGGCCGTCGGCGACGCCGGGCCCTTCGCCGAGGGCATGCGCGACGTCATCGCATGGCATGAACAATATGACAACTGGCGCGACTGCCGACGACGCATCCACGAGAAGTACTGGGCCTACAAGAAGGGCGACTACGCCGCGCCGGTTTCGGTGGTCTCGTCTTTGCAGAACGGCCTGTGCGGGGTGATGGCGGTGCTCTATGGGCAGGGCGATTTCCTCAGGACCACCGGCATCGCCGTCTCGGCCGGCTACGACTGCGACAACCAGGCCGCCACCTGCGGCGGGCTGATCGGCGTCATGCACGGGGCCGGCTGCATCCCCGACGCCCTCACAAAGGAGTTCCTCCTCCGCGGCCGCTGGGACAAGCCCTTCAACGACCAGTACCTCAACTACAGCCGCGACGGCCTGCCCATCGTGACGAAGATCAGTGACATCGTGGAACGCATCGCCGCCGTCGCCGAACAAGCCATCCTCGCCAACGGCGGCCGAAAGACCATTCGCGACAACCAGGTTTTCTACGTCATCAACACAGACTTCTGAGCCACCGGAGCCGTGAACGGGTACGTTTTGTGAAGTTTCTTCAAAAACATCCGTGAACGGTTACGGCTCGTCCAGCCCCCGCGTGATACGGACCCAGACGCTCCGCGCCCCGGTCAGGGCCCCGGGCTTCTCCAAT
>DDXG01000259.1 GCA_002347125.1 Phycisphaerales bacterium UBA2266 | reverse complement strand
TCGAACCGGCGGCGGGCATGGATACGGTCGTCGAAGCCTTCCATGGAGTAATTACAACAACAGCAGACTCTGAACCGACAACGAGGTGATCCATGACACAGCACATCCATTACGATGCCCCCACCCGGCGGCTCTCGCGGCGTAGTTTTCTCAGGCGGACCGCTGGGCTGTCGGCCGGTATCGCCATACCCTGGATCGTCCCGGCCTCGGCCGTCGGCGCTCAGGGTACGACTCCGCCGAGCGAGCGAATCACCGTCGGCCAGATCGGCCGCGGCATCATGGGCGCCGGCCATATCCGCCGTCTGGCCGGGGACAAGGACCTCGACGTCCTGGCCGTCTGCGACGTGGACCGCGTCCGCCGCGACGAGGCCCGTCAGCATGTGGAGCAGACCTACGCAGCCCGGCGGCCGAGCGGTCAATACCAGGGCTGTGCAAGCTATAACGACTACCGCGAGCTGCTGGCCCGCGACGACATCGACGCCGTCGTCATCGTTACGCCCGACCACTGGCATGCCCTGCAGAGCATCGACGCGGCCAGGGCGGGCAAGGACGTTTACTGCGAGAAGCCCATCTCGCTGACCGTGGGGCAGGGTCGGCGGCTGGTCGAGATGGTCCAGCGGCACGGCCGGGTATTCCAGACCGGCACGCAGTACCGCTCCATCACGACCATCCGCAAGGTCTGCGATTTCGTCCGTTCGGGCGGTCTGGGCCAGGTCAAGAGCGTCTTCACGCTCTGGACGGGATTGGGCGGATTCATCGGGGGTCCGCGTTTCGCTAACTGCCTGTCCGCGATCGCCCCTGAGAAGACCGCCACGTCTTATGTCCCGATGGACTTCGCCCTGCCCGGCGAGCCGGTTCCCGACGGCCTGGACTGGGACCTGTGGGTGGGCCCGGCCCCGTGGCAGCCCTACAACTCGGTCTACCACATCAATCCGACACCGGGCGTGGTGCCGTGGTCGTTCAACGAGGACTTCGGTGTCGCATCCTCGACGTGGTTCCACTCCCACTCGGCCGATGTCATTCAATACGCCCTCGGCTTCGAGGAGAGCGGCCCGGTGGAGTTCATCCATCCGGCCGACGGGCCCTACCCCACGCTGACCTGCAAGTACGCCAACGGGACGCTGCTGCACCTTGTGGACCATTGGGGCCAGGTCCACAAACTCTACAAGGCGGTCCCGGCCGACGCACGACTGGCGGGCAATTTCGGCGGCGTCTTCGTCGGCGAGCGGGGCTGGGTCACGTCGATGAGCACCGGCGGACCCATCGAGGGCGGACCGGCCGAGTTGTTCGAGGCGATGAAGCTGACCACCCGCGAGGTCAATATCGGCGACAACGACCACCACGCCAACTTCTTCGACTGCATCCGCACCCGCCGCAAGCCCAGCAGCCACGAGGAGATCGGCCACCGCTCCGCCTCGCTGGGCCACCTGACCATCATCGCCTACAAGATGGGCAGGTCGCTGCGGTGGGACCCGCAGACGGAGACCTTCGCAGACAACCCCCAGGCCAACCGCCTCCTCGACCGCGCCATGAGGTCGCCCTGGAGGGTCTGAGCCGCGCAGGACTTGCAGGCTATCTCAAGACCGCACACCAGCCTGTCATGCTGAGCGGAGCGAAGCATCCGGGCCTCGAATCGGAGCAATCGCAAGCTCGCCGCTCAGATTCTTTCCCGGCGCGCCGGGGCTCAGAATGACATGCCGCGTTTTGAAACGGCTTCTTATGGCTTGCCGTGGCGTCGACGGTGCGACGTCGGCTTGAACCCCGTTCTCCGGCCCGTCCCGATCTGCGGCAGCTGGGGGTACATTGCCGGCGGCACATCTGTCGTCCGTCGTCGGTCGTCCCTCGTCCTTCGTGCCTCGCCGCTTGCGTCCTCTGCATTGAGACTGTCTGTGTGGCTCCGGCAGTAGTCAGCAATCGCTTCGAGGAAGACCTTGCCATACTGGCGTTGCTTGGTCTTGCCCACGCCCGAAACCAGCAACATGTCGTCGAGCGTCACGGGTTGCCGCCGGGCCATGTCCCGAAGCGTCGTGTCGCCGAAGATGACAAACGCCGGCACGCCCTTCTGCGAGGCTATCTCGGCCCGGATCTTCCGCAGCACCTCGAACAGCCCCTTGTCCACGCCTTCCCAGGACTGGGCGGCTGCTTTCGACTTTTTGAGCGGCTTTTCCGGCGGTTTGAACAACCGCGGCGTGCGCGTGCCGCGCACGACCTCCCAGCCCCTGGGCGTGATGTTCAGCACGTTGAAGTCGCCGACCTTGGCAATGCAGCCCTGGCCCACGAGTTGCTCGATCCAGTCCCGCACGACGGACCTGGGCCGGTCGCTGAGCAGCCCGTAGGTCGTGAGCCTGTCGTGGCCGGACTCGATGATCTTCTGCTCCTGCGAACCGGTCAGCACGAGCGTCGTGTAGCCCGCGCCGAACCGCTGCTCCAGCCGCAGGATGCACGACAGGATCTTCTGCGCCGTCACCAGGGCGTCCTCGATGCACTCCCGGTCCCCCAGGCAAATGTCACAGGCCTGGCAATCGTCGCCATCCAGGTCCTGGCCGAAGTACCGCACCAGGGACCGGTGCCTGCACAGCCCGCCGGTGCAGTAGTTGTACATATCACCGAGTTTGGCCGTGGCGATCTCGCGGGCCTCATCGGGCATGTCCTTCATCAGGAACTTCCACGTCCCGAAATCCCCGCCGCCATAGAACAGGCAGCACTCGGCCTCCAGGCCATCGCGTCCGGCCCGGCCGCTCTCCTGCTGATAATGCTCCAGCGACTTGGGCATACCCGCATGAACCACGAACCGCACGTTTGACTTGTCGATACCCATCCCGAACGCAATCGTCGCCACAATCACGTCCACCTCTTCCTTGATGAACCGGTCCTGGTTGCGTTTGCGGTCCTCGTCCTCCATCCCCGCATGGTACGGAGCGACGCGATAGCCCAGGGCCTCCAGTTGGGCGCACATCGAATCCACGTCCTTGCGGCGAATACAATAGATGATGCCGGACTCACCCTTATGACGGTCGAGCACGCCGCGGACCTGCTTGAGGATATCGCCACGATGAAAGACACGATAGACCAGGTTCGGCCGGTCGAACGAGCCGATCAGCAGCGTCGGCTGCTCGAGATTCAACTGCTCGGCGATGTCGGCGCGGACGTGCTCGGTGGCCGTGGCGGTGTACGCCCCGACGGGGATGCCCGGAAAGAGCTTCTTGAGCGAGCCGAGCCGGCGATACTCCGGGCGAAAGTCGTGCCCCCACATACTCACGCAGTGGGCCTCATCGACGGCGACGAACGAAAGCCGTATCTTGCGCAGCATCTCGACGAACGGCCCGGTCGCCAGCCGCTCGGGGGCGACGTACAAGAGCTTGAGCCTGCCCGCCTTCAGTGCCTCCATCGTCGCCTGCTGCTCATCCGGCGCCAGGGAACTGTCCAGCCGCCCGGCCGCCACCCCGCATTCGGTCAGGGCATCGACCTGGTCCTTCATCAGCGAGATCAGCGGCGAAACCACCACGGCCGTCCCCTCGGCCGTCACCGCCGGCGCCTGGTAGCACAGGCTCTTGCCCCCGCCCGTCGGCAGCACCACGATGCAGTCCCGCCGCCGGACAATGGCGGCCATCGCCTGCTCCTGCAACGGCAGAAAGCGGTCGTACCCCCAATACGTACTCAAAGCCTTTTCGACTGTGATTCCCTGCATGGCGGCAGTATAGCAGGTCAAACTCAAAAGGCAAAACGTAGAACTCAAAACCAAAACCCAAAGCTCAAAACCTTCCGCGAGCCGGGGAACCGAGATGGTAGGGTGGGCAAGTGCCGTTCTTGCCCACGCTGATGCCGGCAAGCACCCGCGTGTGCAACCCCGATGTACATCGGGGCACACCCTAC
>DDXG01000361.1 GCA_002347125.1 Phycisphaerales bacterium UBA2266 | reverse complement strand
ACCTTGCCCTTGGTTCGTTCCGTCATGTAGTAGAGAATCTTCACGGCGTCCGTGGGGGAGCCGGTTTGGTTCTTGGTCATGCTCGAAAAGACGGCGGCGGCCCCCGCCGGGTCCATCTTGTCGTATGTCGCCGCAACCGTCATCAGATTGGCCTTCTCTTGCTTGGAGACGGCTACGCGGCTCTGGGCGAGCTTCTCGCGTTCGCTTCTGAGTGTGGCAATGGTCGATGCGACCTCCACGCGGAGTCTGGCCAGCTCCGCCGCATCGGCGTCGAGGGCCTCCTTCGCTGTTTGCATCCGTTGTTCGCGCAGGTCAAGTTCCTGCTTTCTCGCTTCAAGGTCCTGGATACGTTCACGGACCTCGAAGATGAGGCTCTTGAGCTTCTTCTCCAGCAGCCCGTTGCCGTCAACCCCCGTCATCGCGGCGAGCAGGTTGTTGGCCAGAGGTTCATCGGGCGTGGCGATTCCCTCGTCCGGGGTATTGGCATCGACGGCCAAGGCCGTCGTCGCTGGTCTCGGTCCGCCCGTCAGCCAGCCGGCCACGAACGTCCCGGTAAAGCTGAACAGGGCCGCGCCGGCCGTCATCAGTATCATCTTCTTGTTCACGGTTCTGTCTCCAAAGACCGGCCTGCCGTCGTGACAGGCCCTGGGTGCGCCCGGCGGCGATCCCCGGCCCGGCCGGCGGCTCTGCCACTAAAGCGAGGCCCGACTGTTGAGAATCTCACGCGCAAAACGCACCGTTGTGCGTTCATCCAGTTCCTTCTGTTCTAATCGTTCCTGTTCTCTGACAAACTCGAGGCGGGCCTCTTCACGCAACTTATCGAGTCCCTCGCGGAATTGTTTGAGCTTGACGACTTCCGCGATCTTCTGCTGTTTCTCGACGACCAACTGTTCGATCTCGGCCGCAAGACGGTGTATCAATGCGTTATTCGTTCGCGAGGCCCGGAGGAAGAAGGCCTGCCGGTCCAGCCGTTCCGCGGCGTCTTCGGCGTTCAGTTGTTCTATCAAATCCGCCAGAATCCGCCGTTGCATCAGCAGTTCGCTGCGCCGTTGCGTCAGCTTCTCCGTGATTGCCAGCAACTCGGCCTTCCTGGCCTGTTCCTGCCGGGTTCTGACATCCAGAACCCGCTGCAGTCGCCACACGAATCTCTTCATATTCCGTTATCGCCCATCAACGCTCCTTTGTGCCTGTGCCAAGCAGCTCATCCCAGGACGTTGTGATGCCCGCCAGTATTCGGACCGTGTCATGGAAGGGCGTCCGCTGGCGGATCGGCTGCGCCAGAAATCCCGTGACTCGGTCGATGAGCGCGATGGCGCCGTCGATGCGCCGATTACTACCGGGAGCGAAAGCGCCGATATTGATGAGGTCCTCGGCGTCGATATATGTCGCGTAGATTTCTCTGAGTTTCTGTGCGGCCGCGCGGTGCTCCGGGGCGACGACCGCCGTCATCAGGCGGCTGACGCTGCCGAGCACGTCCACCGCCGGGTAGTGCCCGCGATGAGCCAGTTCCCGCGACAGCACGATATGACCGTCCAGAAGGCTCCGCGCGCTGTCCGCAACCGGATCGGTCAAGTCATCACTCTCTACCAGGACCGTCAGTATTCCAGTGATGCTGCCGTGGCGGGCACAGCCCAGACGCTCCACGAGCCGGGGCAGCAGCGAGAACACGCTTGGGCAGTACCCCTTGGCGGCCGGCGGCTCGCCCGCCGCCAACCCGATTTCCCGCTGCGCCTGGGCGAACCGCGTCAGAGAGTCCATCATGAACAGCACGTCCTCCCCCTTATCGCGGAAATACTCGGCGATGGTCACCGCGACAAAGGCCGCCTTGACCCGCTGGATCGGCGGGGCATCGGACGCCGCGACCACCACCACGCTTCGTCGCAGACCCTCCGGCCCGAGGTCGTTTTCCAGAAACTCCCGGACCTCGCGTCCGCGCTCGCCGATCAGCGCCACGACATTCACCGAGGCTTCGCTCGAATTGGCGATGTCACCCAGAAGCACGCTCTTGCCGACGCCGCTGCCGGCGAATATCCCGACCCGCTGGCCCTTGCCCAGCGTCAACAATCCGTCGATGGAACGGATGCCCAGCGGCAATGGCTGCGATATTCTTTCGCGGCTCAAAGGGGGAGGGCTGGCCCCGTCGAGGGCCCGGTTCTCATCGCCGTCCAGAGGTCCCTTGTTGTCGATCGGCTCACCCAGCCCGTTGATCGTCCTGCCGAGAATACCACGCCCGAGTGTGATGAACCGGGGCGTCGTACGAGCGCTTACCATGTCACCTGGTCCGATCCCCTCCACGTGCTCCAGGGGCAGCAGAATCAGCCGATCCTCATTGAAACCCACCACCTCCGCGAGAACGCGACGTCCGTCGCTCATGTCAATACCGCACAGTTCGCCCAGTCCCACCCTGGGGCCGGTGGATTCGACCGTCAGTCCGGCCACGCGGACAACGGCCCCGCGGAAGTTCATCAAGCTCACGGCTCGAAGTGCTGAATGGAATCTGTCGAAGTCGATTACGGCCTGGCTGTTCACGCCGGGCTCGCCCCCGCGGCCCTCGGCCTCGACGGTGGTATGGGTGCGTATCGTGCGTGTGATACCGGCGGTTTCCATAGTTATCCGGCCTTTGTCNNGCCTTGGCAATCTGCTCCAGATGCGACTCAATCAGCGATTCGACCATTCCCTTCTCGCTCTCGACGCGACACTCGGCCCGACCCAGCCGGTTGTCGGCTGCGAAGCGCAGCCCTTGCGGCAGGTCCGTCCCCCCCTCGGCAAGCGCCTTCCTGCAGGCCGCCAGATCTTCCGGGTTCACATGGACCACCATATCCCGGCCGCCGGACAAATGACCGACCGCCTCGGCTATGATCGCCTCAATTCTGTAATCACCCGCATTGACCTGCTGCGACAACACGCGGCGGGCGATCTCCACCGAGAGCTTCGCAATTTCCTTGCGGTGCGTTGAAAACACGTTCTCCTGGTAGTTCCGCAACTCAACGGTGACGGCATCGAGACCTCGGCGGGCCTGCTCGAACATCGCCGCCCGACGCTCCATGTCCTCCGCCATCTGGGCCGCTTCCTCCCGGGTCCGCCGGCCGCTTGCGAACTCCAGGCAATACCCATCGAGCAGGCAAACCGGCCCGACCTCCCCGTCAACCGTCACTGCCGCCGCTGTGTCCATTGCTAGTCTTCCATAAATGTCAGTGCGCCCTTTTCGTTGGCTTCACGAAGGGCGTGAACCACATCTTCCCTCGCCCGGATCGCGTCCTCTCGTGTCGGACTCGACATCAACGAGGCCTCTTCATCGAGCGATTGGGCCATGCGTTCCGAGATATTCGCACGGATCTTCCGGACGATGGCCTCGTCGGCCTTGTGCAATGCCAACGCTAGTTTCTGCGAGTCGATGCCCCGCAGGGCTTCCTGAAGCGAACGGTCCGTGACGTGGAGAATATCGTCCCAGACCACCATCAGTAGCGCCACCGCTTGGCTGGTCTGCGTGTCTTTCTCTCCAATGGCCTCGAGCAGGCCGTCACGCAGGTCTTTGCCGAGGTTTCGCAGAATCACCGCCACCTTGCGCAGCGTCGCATCTCGCGGGTCCAGGCCGCCGTCGCGGTCGCCGGGTAGCGACTTGAGCCGGTCACACACAGTCTCGGCAATGTGGCCTCTGGCCTCTGATGTCATCTGTTCGGCGCGGGTCATCCGCGCAATAACGCTTAGACGGACTCCTTCGCCCAGGGTCCCAAGCACTTGGGAACTGACCCTCGGGTCAAGCTCCGACAGGACCACCGCCGCGACCTGCGGATGTTCCCCGTCCAGCGCCTTGCTGATGGCCGCAGGCGAGGCCGTCCGGATCGGCAGGAAGGGATCGCGTCGCCGCACTAGGGTCTGGAGTTGCTTCTGAATATGTTCGGCCTGTTCCTGGCCCACAGTGCTCATCAAAGCGTGGCGCAGGAAACTCTTCAAATGGAACGTTGGACGGCTGCCGAGCGACTCACAGAATTGCCTGGCTACTTCTTCACTCTGGTGGCTGTTTCTCAGGCCCGACGCGTCCATGTACGCCATTTCCACGGCGATGGCCTGCACCGCTTCGGGGCCGAGACCCTTGATCAGTTCGGTCGCCGTCGACATATCCAGGCTCATCAGCAACATCGCCGCTTTCTGCTTACCCATCAGCACCATCTCTAACTCCTTTCCTCCAGCCAACTTGCGAACAACTGCCTGACACGTTCCGGGTCCTCCTTGAGCGCCGTGGCAATCCGGCGGCGGACCGCGACCTGTTCGCCTTGTCCGTCCGGGCCGCCGGGCAGAGCGGCCATCGCCGCCGAATCGGCGCCGATTGCCGCCACGACCATACCGTCTCCGGCGCCCTCGCCCTGGGCTCTGCGTGCGGCCTTGCCCTTCGCAGCCTTCCTTCTCGGACCGGCAAGCAACCGAAACGCGACAAGGGCGCAGACGGCCATGGTGCCCATCGACGCCTGCCGGGCGATCTCTAGGTAGTTCGTCAGTCCTCCGCCTTGCTCTTCCACCGGCAGGCCCGTGGCTCGACTGAACTTCACATCGATAACCTTGACGGCCGAGGTATCCGTCAGGCCCAGAGCATTCTTGATGATCTCCTGAACGTCTTCAACCTGCATGAGCTTGCCGGCGGCCTGGCCGGATTCCGCCGGGTTCGGATCATCCAGCGACAGATCCACGAACGCCGCCACCGAGAGCGACTTGATCGAACCGGGAAGAATCGTCTCCTGCGTGACCGTCTTGCCGACCTCGTATTCGGTCTTGATGGTCTCGTCCTTCTTCATGCCCCCTGTGCCCGTCTGCCCCGCTCCACCGCCCGCTACCGGCTCTTGGCCGCTGGTGATCTCCTCGCTGGTGATCACCTTGCCCGTCGGGTCGTACGTCTCCTTGACCGTGCTGACGCTGTTCATATCAATGACGGCGCTGACGCGAACCGACGCGCGGTTGGGCCCCAGGACCAGGGTCAGCATATCCTCGACCTTGGACGAGAGGCTTGTCTCCACCCGTTCGCGGAAGTCATGCACCGTCTCAGCGCCGCCGGCGCTCACTCCCGCGTCGGCCCTGCGGCTGAGCAGTTGCCCCTGGCTGTCCACAATGGTTACCGCGTCGGGCCGAAGGCCCTCGACGGCGCCGCCGACAAGATGCGTGATGGCCGCCACGTTCGTCGCGCTGATCTTGTACCCGGGCTTGAGCTTGAGGACGACCGCGGCGCTGGTCTGAACGCCGCCGACCGCGAACGCCGTCTGCTCGCCCGCGACGATGTGCAGTCGGGCGTGGACGATACCGTCGATCATCTGAATGCTCTTGGCCAGCTCCTCCTGCAGCGCCCGTTTGAGATTGACGTTCTGAACAAACGGGCTGACGCCGATCTTCTCCTTCTCGAAGATGCGGTAGCCGCTTTGTTCGCCCAGGGGAAGCCCGTCCTTGGCCATGTCCAGGCGAAGCTGGTGTACATGTTCCTGCGGCACATAGATCGCGGTGCCGCCGCTGCGCAGCTCATAACACAGGCCGCGTTCGGCGATTCTGTCCGTGATCTTGGCGGCGTCCTCCGGGGATAGCTCGCAATAGAGCAGACGCATATCCGGGCGCCTGGCCCAGTAAACGAGCACCGCCGACATCCCCGCCATCGCCAGCACCAGCGCGACCAGCAGTGCCCTCTGGACGATGCTGATGCCGTCCCAGATCGCTCGTGTTTTGTGCAGGAACTCCACCAAGGCCTGTCAACTCCGAATCGGTCCGTGGGCTAGATGGGCATATTCATGGTCTTCTGGTAGGCCTCAATCAGCTTATTGCGGACGCCGACGAGCAGCTTGAAGCTCATGTCCGCCTTCGCCACCGCGGCGACGACGGTGTTGATGTCCTCGTTTTTGCCCGCCAGCAGCTCCTTGATTGAGACATCGGACCCGGCCTGGAGGCTGTCCACGTGGGAAAGATACTTGCCGACCGCGTCGACCGCCTTGGAGAATGGACCCTCGCTGGCCTCAGCGCCGCCGGTCTTGGCCGCCAGTGAACCCGGCGTCGCGATCGGACCCTGGAGTGGATTGATGTTCGTCGTAGGATTGACCATAGGGTTGCTTCCTTATCTCAGTAGCTCCAGCGATGTCTCAACCATCCGCTGGTAACGCTTGAGCACCGCCGCGTTGGCCTGGTAGGCCCGCGCCGCTACATTCAAGTTGATCATCTCCATCGGCAGACTCACATTAGGCATCTGAACGTAGCCCTGGGCGTCGGCGTTGGGGTGGCCCGGCTTGTAGACCAGGGGGAATTGGCTCATGTCGGCCGCGACCTCATCGACTGTGACGCCGCCGAACGGGTCAGCCGCCGCCTTCAGCACCGCCTCGACACGCCGGTAGGGATCACCCGAGCCCGTTTGTGTTGTCTGAGAGTTGGCTACGTTCGAGGTGATCAGCCGGATGTTCTGGCCCTGGGCCTTGAGGCCGGAGACCGCAATGTCAATTGGTCCTATCGAGTGCGTTCCCATGGCTGGTCCGAGCCCTTATGCCTATTGCACCTGCATGGCCAGGGCTACTTGTTGGAGTCTCTTGTTCAGCAGCTTCACCAGGGCGCTGTGGCGCAGGGTGTTCTGCACCATCTCGCCCACTTCATGTTCCAGGCTCACGTCGTTGCCGTTCGAGCCGACGCGGGTGATCATCGGGTGGTATACTTGGGGATCCAGCTCGTCGATCTGCGCCTCATCGCCGGCCTCTATCGCCTTGGCCACCAGTTCCTCGAATCGGATGTCGACCCGGCGGTATCCCGGGGTCTCAAGGTTGGCGATGTTGTTGGCGATGGCCTTCTGTCGGAGTCCCTCGGCCCGCAGCCCCGCCGTGATCAGATCGAATACAACGTCTGTCTTGCTCATATCGGTGTCCGTACCATTTCAGCGAACCTTCACCATCAGCAGGATGGATGCAAGAACCGTGCCAGCCGGCAATCTCGCCCTGCAGGGGCCCTGGAAACCCGCCTTGTGGGATGCAAAGGCTGTTTTCGCACCGGGATTGCGGAATTCGCTTGGCCGGTGGGCGTCGGGATTCCGTACAGCCCGACGGTTTCTCTACAGGTCGTGAATGTCGGGTCTCGACGCCGTTGGGCGGAAGTTCCTGCCCGTGCTGCCGGAATATCTCGCCGCACTGTCCCAGCCGACGCACACGCCGGGTGCAGGAAGACTCAATGTGCCAACGTAAGTCCTTGTAGTTAAATGCTTTATATTCACGACTGTAGGCAGATGGTCTCTGGCATGTGGATTGCAGTAGAGTCAAGCGTATGAGTGATGCTCTGTCCGCTATCGGTACGCCCCAGACAGCCGGGCTGATCGACGTGTTGGCCCCTCGCCGGTCCCGAAGCCCACGGTCGGGCGCCGAACCTTCGGATGGGCTGGCGGGCCGTTCCTCCAGACGGCGACCCACCGACGGCCACGGGCCCGGGTTCGAGGTGCGTGAGCCGGTTCTGCCCGCTGGGCAACCTGATGCGCCCGCAGCGGCTGTTGGAGCCCTTGCAGTACGAACTGCAACGGCGGCGTCAGACGATCGGACGACGGCTCCCAGGAAGGTGGCCCCCTCCAGTGTTGCCTCCCAAGCCCCCGACAGGACTCCCAATGCCTCAGGCCAGTCCATTGACTCGTTAGCCATAGCCCTGCACACTGTGAAGATCGCGGGAAGGAACGTCAGACCTTTTTCCCCAAGCCCCATGACAGTGGATTCACCCCCGAGGGGACGGACTGCGGAAGTCATCTTACGGGGACAATCAGTGGTGGGGAACACTGGTGGCGGCATCCCGGCGGACGCAGCCGAGGGGATAGGCGAAGCTCTGCTGGGAGTCGAGCACGGCAGCAGAGCCGCCGATATCGCCGCTGGTGCTCTGCCGGCACTGGTTGCCAAGTCAACCTCACCGGCTGTGTCTGAGCGGACAATACCGCCCGCCCGAGCCGGTCGACCGCCGGCAACTGACGAGGCCCAGACAGGAGAGAGGGTGGCGCGGGGCAAGTCTCCCCAAGGCAAGTCCGTTCCTCTCGTATCCGACGAACGCCCGCAAGGCAGGCCAGCGATTGCCTCGCAGACACCGCTGCCGGACAGTCCGACAAAATCGCAAACCATGCCGGTTTCTCAAGAGCCTCAAACGGCCGGCGAGAACGGTGAGCTTAAGGCAGACTCGCCGATACGCCCCCAGGCGCCTCCGGACCCCGACAAGCCCCTTGCGCCTCAGAAGCAGACTCCCACCGCGCAGGCCGATGCGCTCGCCGGGTCCCAAAGGCCGTCGCCGATGCAGGCCTTGCAGGCCGCCGCGCAGAGCGAACCGGACGCCGGTAGGGGGGGCGAGTCCGAGACCGGGCAGGCTCAGCAGCCCATGCAGTCCATAATGTCGGGTCCTGAGGCCGTACAAGACGCACCTGATGTGGTTGGCCGAGCAGACATTTCGGCGCAACCCGCGTCGGATGCACACTCCGGTGATGTGGTGGACGGCCCGGGCGGCCAGATCCGCGAGTCGATTCAGAGTTCCATTGCCGAGGGCCAAAGCCAGGTCACAATCCGCCTGAATCCGCCGGAACTGGGCCGCGTGACCGTAAGGTTCGAGGAGAGCGGCGGCCAGATAACGGCACTGGTTGAAGCCGCCAGGGCCCAGACGCGCGCGGAAATCCAGCAGGCATTGCCCGAGATACTACGCAATTTGCAGGAAGCTGGCGTGCAGATCCGCAGAATCGACGTTGCGGCCCCGCCGGAGCAGCACCAGAACTCCCGCGACCTTCCATCCCCCCAGCCCCACGCTCAACAGGACTCCTCACAACGCCGGCAGGCCCAGCAAGAGCGTTCGTCGTATGCGGAACAGGATGGCCCGGTGTATCCACGAATCCATGCCTACGGCACACACAGCCGTAGCGACGCGCAACGACTCTCAGTCAGCGGCGAGAACTCCATCAACATGTTAATCTGAAAAGCAAAGCCGGGAGCCTGCCCCATTGCGATCCGCCCCAAAGACAAGTACCGACCCGCGCCGGAGTGTTCGCAATCCTGTCTCGACGTTGAACGTGGCTTTTCGATACCACCGAAGGGGCCGCTTGGATGATGCCGAGTACCTGTACCGGCAGGTTCTGTCGGAGAACGCTGAGGAGCCGTCCGCCCTGTACGGGCTTGCGCTGATTGCGAGCGGCAAGGGTGATACGCAAGCAGCTCTGGAACACTTGGACGGGGCGATTCTCGCGGCTCCCAGGGTCGCCAGACTCCACAACACCCGTGGCCTGATCCTCGATGAGGCCCGAAGGAGCGACGAGGCCATCGCTTCTTACCGCCGCGCCATTTGCATAGACCCTCAGTTCAGCGACGCTTATGTGAATCTTGCCGTTGCTCTGATGGGCCACGGAACCTTCGACCAAGCCGCGGAATACGCCCGACGCGCCATCTCAATGAACCCGCGGGACGCCCTTGCCCGCAACACGTTGGGATATGCTCTGCAGACGCTTGGCTGCCTCGATGAGGCAGCCGAGGCGTATCGGCACGCGGTACTCATAGACCCCTGCTATGCCGAGGCTTACAATCATCTGGGCGTCACATTGAATGCCCTGAGGAGATACGACGAGGCTCTGGAATGCTACGATAGAGCCATCGAACTCGACAACGACTATGCCGAGGCCCGCTGGAACCGGTCCCTTGTACTGCTGCTGACAGGACGGTATCAAGAAGGCTGGGCAGACTATAACTACCGCCGGCACAAGGACATAGGGCTGGTGCTCTGTGGTCGGGAGTATCCGGGCCGGTGTTGGCGGGGCGAGCCGTTGGGTGGAAAGACCCTTATGGTTCACTACGAGCAGGGCCTTGGCGACAGTATCCAGTTTGTCCGATACGTGCCGATGCTCCAGGGCGCAGGCGCTGCGGTGCTGTTGGAGGTTCAGGAGAGCCTCGTCGGCCTACTGCGGCACCTGCCCGTCGGTTCTGTTATCGGTTCCGATTGCAAATCCTTATGCAGAAACGACTTACATGTATCTCTGTTGGACCTGCCAGGTTTGTTTGGCACAACGGCCGACAACATCCCCGCAACGGTTCCCTATATCCATGCCGACCCGGTTAAGGTGGCGTACTGGCGGAACCGATTACTCGGACCTCGCTTGAAGGTCGGAATCGTCTGGTCGGGGGACGTCCGCTATGCGCGCAATAGCGTAAGGTCGTGCCGCCTGACGGACCTTGCCTGCCTCTGCCGAATACCGAATGTGGCCCTTTACAGCCTGCAGAAGGGCCCGTCCGCGGATGACCTGGCGCAACAATGCGGTTCTACCGGGGTCGTTGACCTGGGCGGCGAGCTGCGGGACCTGTCGGATACCGCCGCGGTGATCGCCAACCTGGATCTGCTGATCAGTGTGGACACGTGCGTGCTGCACCTGGCCGGTGCAATGGCCAGGCCTGCATGGGGGTTACTCTGTGCGGAGCCCGCCTGGCAGTGGATGCTGGACCGCCCTGACAGCCCGTGGTACCCCACCGTCCGGCTGTTTCGCCAGAAGCAACCGCACGATTGGTCGGATGTGCTCGAACAAGTGCGCGGGGCACTTGCGGAGACGGTGAGCAATCGGACCCGGCCAACGGCGCCCGTAGCGATTCACGGTTGATCTATGACCGACATCAACGACATCCTGGCCCGTGCTATCTCGATAGACCGCAGGAACTTACGCCGGAAGGCCTCCACCGGGAATCGGCGGAGGGCGCAGGCTTGCGCGGCCCGGCCCATTCGGACGGCAAGGTCTTGATCCGCAAGCAACATCCGTGCGTAGCCGTTCAGCTCTTGTGGGTCGTCGCTCAAGAAGCCGCTGACCCCATGCTCCACGGGAGAGCCGGCATGGCTGTTGCTGAGGACGGGCATACCGGCGGCCATGGCCTCGACGGTGGCCATGTTGTAGCCATCCTCCAGGTTGGGATCGGCCGTATGGATGTAGAACCTGTGGGATTGCAGGTGTGCCTTCAGATGATCCCAGCTCTCGGCCGCGCGGACACCCGGCAGACCCGGGTTGTGTCCCACCAGCGTAACGGGCAGCCCCGCAAATGCCCGCTCTTGGAAGTCCCACATCAGGATACGGCGACGGCTCGTAATGAAGTTGCAGATGCGAAGGCCACATGCCAGTTCGCCCCTGTAGGGCGGGTAATCCCCCGGCTCGACACAGAACGATATGATGTCCTCGCTGAAGCCCCAGCTTCTGCCTTTCAGCGGCGACACCGCCACGGCATGACCGCGGGTGAGGGTCAGATAGGTCCGTAGCGTCTGCCGCATACTCGCCGGATCGACCGTTGACTGCTCCTCCAGGCAGCGGCCCTCAATCGTAGAGTGGATAACCAGAAGACGGGGTTCCGGACGGTGCTTGATCTGCATCAGGTCCGCGATATTGTGCGTGATAATGCAGTAGTAGGGGGTGGGGTTAGAGAAGGCTTGGCTGAGCGGGACGAGCCTTGCGTTCGGCGGGATGGGGCGCATCTGGTGGTCCCAGCCTTCTGTGTGCCGGCCGTCCAGACCGACCACGATGTCCAGCGGCAGGCCGAGTGCGCGAAGTTGGTAAATCCATGCCTCGTGGCAGTTGAAGACGAGCAGCGTTTTCTCGGACGTTCGTTGGTCCATACCCTAAGCTATCGGCTCAGACCTGCCGCCAGCCTTACCCATGCTCGGATATTATCGGCAATTTGGCCCGAAGAGCGCCCGACCAGTTATTGGCTGGGTGCACTTGGGCAGAGGCTGAGAAGATGGGCAATACAGATAAAATAGAAAAAAAACTTTCCGCCCCTTCCGTCGTCTCAATCGGGGATACCAGTATTCTCGCTTCGCGTTTTACAGGGCGAGTGCGCCGGGGGGATATCCGGGTGGATGTTGACGTCTCAAGTTTCCGTTCTTGCCATCGAAAATGAGCATTGAACGCACACTGCGCGGAGATCGGCAGTTGTGTGCATACAGTGGAAATCTTCGGACTTGACAGGCCGCAAGAAAGTGAACGTTTGTTTTCTTAAGGAGTCATGACATGTTAGCAATCAAGAGCAACTTGATGTCGGTCAACGCGGCTCGCCACGTCGGCGACGCATACGAGGCATTGAGCAAGTCAGTTGAGAAACTGTCTTCGGGCCTCCGCATCAACGGTGCTCGCGATGACGCCGCCGGTTTGGCTGTCCGCGAGTTGATGCGTGCCGACATTGCCGTCATCAAGCAGGGCGCGCGGAACGCCCGTGACGGCATCAGTATGCTGCAGACGATGGAAGGGGCGATGGCGACCATCGACGACGCCCTGATTCGTATGCAATCACTGGCCGAACAGGCCGCGACGGGTTCGTACTCCTCGGCGCAGCGGTGGATCATGCACCAGGAGTTCGACGAAATGAGGCTGGAGATCGACCGTATCGCCGGCGCCACCAAGTTCAACGGCATCAGCATGTTGGACAACAGCACCACCCGGTCCATCCACTTCGGTGAACTGACCTCGGACAAGATCGACATCACGGGTAGCAACATGACCAGCGCCTCGGCGGGTCTGGCCATCACCGGTCTGGCGATCTCAACGGAGGCCAGCGCGAAGGCGGCCTTGACGACGATCGACACGGCCATCGGCAGCAAGGACACGGCACGGGCCAAGTTCGGCTACAAGATGAACCGGCTCGAAGGAACCATAAACGTCCTCAACATCCAGTCCGAGAATCTCATGGCTGCCGAGTCGCGTGTCTCGGATGTGGACGTTGCCAGTGAAATGGCCCAGGTTACAAAGAGCCAGGTGCTCGCCCAGGCCGGCATCGCCATGTTGTCGCAGGCCAACGCGATGCCGCAGATGGCGCTGAATCTGCTCTAAGAAGCAACGGGCGATGACTCGTTCAGCGAGTTCCTGATGCTATCAAAGGGGAGATGACGCCCGAAGATGCGGCCGTCATCTCCCCTTCTATTGGTTCTCACCCGCGGAGACGATCCTGCGGTTCGCTGCATCATCGAACCATCGGGGCGGGCCTGCGGGTCTTTCGTGGAGTAGCTGTATGGACGCAGTCGCAGCATACCGACAGGCCGCCGTTACAACGCAGAGCCGGGGACGGATCATTGTGATGCTCTACGACGGCGCTATCAAGTTCCTCAAGCTGGCCGCGACGGCCATTGAGGAAGGTGACTACGCCGGCAAGGGCCATTACCTCAACAAAGCCCTAGACATCATCGACGAACTCAACATGAGTCTCGACATGGAGGCCGGCGGGGAGATATCACAGAATCTCCGGAAGCTCTACGTCTTCATGGGCAGCCATCTTGGGCAGGCGAATACGAAGACGGACGCGGAAATGGTTCGTGAAGTCATAGCGCTTCTGGAGGAGCTGAACCAGGGTTGGCGGGCCATTGCGGACTGAGGGCCTGTGTTGCTCCATCGGCCCGATACGAGGGCGCCGGGTCCGGCGTGGGGCCATGCTAACGGCCCAAGCCTCGCACGGCCGATATATGAGAAGATGGATATTCGAGTCGTTTCAGGCAAGCATACTATCGGCCACCCTTTTCCGGTCCCGACGGCCTGTCCGTCCGGCACTTCCGGCCCATGAATTCCACGGTTCTTGATATCCCGGCTGTATGTCTGGACCTGGCCCGCGGCTGTGAGGCTGCCGAACGCCGGGATTCGGAGACGGCGGCCGCCTTGTTGTCTGAATCCTGCCTAGCCATGGCGGGAGCGATTCTTGATGTCGATCCTTCCCGGGCCCCATTGATTCGCCGCGTTGTCGCGGCACTCAGATCGATCGGTTCCCTGGATCAGGCCGAGCGGTGTTGTCGCAGGCTTCTGGAGCACCACCCCGATGCCGCGGCGTACAATGCGCTGGGCTCAATATGCCAATACACCGGACGGATTCTTGAGGGCATTGAGCACCAGCGGCGGGCCTTGGGGTTGTGTCCGGACCGCCCCGAGCTGCAGGCCAATCTGGCCAGGGCCCTGCTTGAGGCCGGACGCACCGAGGAGGGTATCGCATTGCTGAGGACGGCCGTGCAGGGGATGCCGGATCACGCTGCGGCACACTCGAATCTACTGTTCCGCCTCCACCAGCAGGCAGACATTGCCCCGCCGTCGTTGTTTGCCGAGCATCTGGAGTGGGCGAGGCGGCACACGTCGGCGATACCTGTGAGGACCGACCACCCCAACGACCCCGACCCGGATCGCAGGCTTCGCGTGGGCTATGTATCGCCGGATCTCCGGCGAAACTCGGTGGCCTACTTCATTGAATCGTTGCTGGACGGACACGATTTGCAGGCGGTTGAGACATTCGGCTACGCTAACGTCGAGTACCCGGATGAAGTGACCGACCGGCTCAAAGACAAGTTCTGCCGGTATCGCAGTATCTACGGCCTCGATGACTCGGCAGCGGCAAGGCTCATTGAGAACGACCAGATCGATATCCTGGTCGACCTGGCCGGACATGTCGGGGACAACCGGCTTCTCGTCATGGCCCGCAGGCCGGCCCCCATCCAAGCCACCTACCTTGGCTACCCGAACACGACCGGCATGGACGCCATCGACTATCGCTTGACGGACGCCGTGGCGGACCTGCCCCATTTCCAGTGCCACTATACCGAACGGCTGCTGATGCTCCCGGACGGTTTCTTGTGCTATCGCCCCCCTGATTTTGCCCCGGATGTTACGCCTCTGCCGGCGGCCCGGACGGGTCGGATCACCTTCGGGTCGTTCAACAACAGCGCCAAGATCAATCCGCGAATGGTCGAACTTTGGTCGGCGATTCTGGCGAACGCTCCAGGTTCGCATTTACTGCTGAAGATCAAGGGTGGGGACGAACCTTCGGTCCGCGAGCACTTCTCGATGCCGTTTACCCAAGGGGGCCTGCCGGCGGATCGGATTTGCATCGTTGGCTGGCGCTGCCCTGTCGAACATCTGTCGCTCTACAATCAAGTGGACATCGCCCTGGACACGTACCCGTACAATGGGACGACAACGACGTGCGAGGCCCTCTGGATGGGTGTGCCGGTGGTCACGCTGATCGGGGTCGACAGCCATCTGTCTCGGGTGGGACTGAGCATTCTGACGCGCCTGAAGTTGGAGTTTTTCGCCGCCGCCACGCCGAGGGAATACGTCGCCAAGGCCGTCTCACTGGCGCAGAACCTGGATGCCCTGGCTCGAATCCGGTCGTCCATGCGGGCGAGAATCGCCACGTCTGGCCTGTGCCATGCGCGGGCCTTTGCCCGGCAGGTGGAAGAGGCCTATCGCCATATCTGGCGGACTTGGTGCGCCGGCCGCTCCAGTGGGCGGTGGTAAGCCCGTCTTGTTGGAGGTTCCCGGCATACTCCTGCCCGCAAGGACCTGTCTTCAGGAAGCAAACACCGTACCGGCGGCCGGAATCTGCCGATATACGCCGGGGTAAGACGTCTGTCGCTTAGGAGATGGACTTATGAACAGTCGTAGATACCAGGTCGCGTGTATTGCCCTGATCCTGGGCTGCCTTGTGCTTGCGTTGTTGCCGGCGGCCCTTCAGGGTCGAAATCGGACGACCTACGAAGTCCGGCCGGAGGTGACGGTTCCGGGTTATCGAACGGACGCGGCCCGGGCCATCGACGCCTACGAGAACCTGATGCAGCGTTACATGGATCTCAACGAGAAGACGATCTTGACTGTGGACGCAGATATTCGGGCCATCGCGCAACGCCTGGATTCCATCGACAGGGCCGTTGCGGACCTGGCCATGCGTCTTGCCCGCATCGAGAGGGCCTTGGGCGTCATTCCCGAGAAGCCCGCGCCTGCCGATCCCAACGCCCCAGCGCAGCCGATTACGCCCAAGGCCACGGAAAGATAGGCGCCGATCCCTGCCAATCATTTCCCGTCGGTGGGCAGACCCGGTGCTTTTCTTTGGGCTGCGCCTGGAGACCCGACCCCAAGGTTCCCATAATCTCCGGTTTGCCGCGACGGGCGGGCCGGCCGCGGACGAACGAGTGTACCGAACACCTCGGGGCGCCGAATTCCACTTCTCTTAACCGCTCCAATCTGCTACTATAATGGCAATTGGGGGTGATACCATGGTCAAGAGAATCACATGCACGGTTGTCCGCTCGGTTCCCATCGACAGGCTCACCGGTTCTTGGCGTATCGGCCGGAGGTTCGAGTACGAAGACCCCCGCTGTGAATTCAACGCCGGACGCTTCGCCGCCCCAGACGAGTCGGGACCGATGATCTACACCGCCCGTGCCAGAGTCCACAACCGGCTTGGTGAATCGGATGGCCCATCTTATGTGGATATCCAGGCCTGAGTGCCTGCCATGCGCATAAAAAAACGGCGACGCATTGCAGCGGGTCACGCCACAAGTCCTCGCCGATTTTTCAGTCCATTGAGGCTTGGTCTCGGCCTTCCCTGGTCGGCCTGGGTCGTCTGTTTTCCTATCGCTCTCAGATTCCCAGTCTTACCATGTTGCGGGCGGCTTCGAGAGCGTTTTCGGGGCTGTCCAGTCCACCTGTGGCGAGCAACTGGCGGGCGCGGCTGACCGCCGCCGCATCGGTCTGGGCCGCTTCCTTGGCCTTCTCAATCAAGCCCGCATACGCCACATCCAATGAGGCATCGGTCTGCTCAACCGGAGGCACCTTCGGGCAGCCCGGATGCTCGTAGGTTGCCTGCTCGACGATGCTGCGAATCTGATTGGTATCGATCTTATCGGTCATAGCTGGCGCCTTTGTGTGTGTCGCCCGACTATTCCTGTTCTCGCTCGAACCGGTGAGGACTTTACACTTTTCTCAAGACTTTGTGATTTTCGCTAAAGTCCGGTGCCGGGTGGGGCTCTGCCTGTAGACTTGGCGCGGGTATGAGGGCTCAGCAGGGGCGGTCAGGCGGAAGCACCTATGGGTTCAGCGGCATCCAATGGGTTGGCGGTCTGACCGGCGGCATTGCCTGCCTTGTATTGTCCGAGGCCGTAGAGCCGCAACTTATCATATAGTGTGGCCCGGCTGATACCCAGGAGGCCTGCGGCACGGCTCTTCTGGCCCTCGGTCTGCTGGAGTGCACGTCCGATAAGCTCCCGTTCGGCCTTGGCAAGGGAGAAGTCCTTCACGGGCAGGCCCGGTCCATCCCCGGCAAGCGCTGCGTACTCAGCCAAGTGGCCTTGGATGCTGCTGAGGCCAATCTTATCGGTGGTCTCGTGGAGGATGGCCCGTTCGATGACATTGCGCAGTTCCCTCACATTGCCGGGCCACGAATGACGCTCCAATGCTTCGACGGCCAGTCTTGTGAGACACCTTATTCGGCGGCTCCTGGCCGGGTGAATTGTCGAGGTTCGCAGGAAGTGTTCCGCCAGCAGGCCGATATCCTGGCGACGGGCGGGATCGCTGAGCGACGGCATAGTTATCGGACATACGCTCAGTCGGTAGTACAGGTCTCGTCGGAAGCGATTATCGAGCGATTCCCTCAAGAGGTTGCGGTTACTCGACGCGACGATGGTGGCGCGACATGCAACACTCTCCGTGCCGCCGACCTTCCGGAACACGCGTTCCTGCAACACGCGCAGGAGCTTGGCTTGGAGGTCGAGCGGCATCTCGCTGATCTCATCGAGAAACACCGTGCCGTCACCGGCCAGCTCGAGCAGCCCCGTCTTATCACGGTCGGCGCCGGTGAAGGACCCTTTGACATGCCCGAACAGCTCGCTCTCAAGAAGGCTCGCCGTCAATGCGGCACAGTTGATTGCCACGAACGGGGCTTGGGGATGCCGTACGTGGTGCACGGCCCTGGCCGCCAGCTCCTTGCCCGTGCCTGTCTCGCCCACAATCAGGACCGGGTTGCACTGGCTTTCAGCGACCAGTGTGAGCAACCCCAGTGTGTTGGTCATGGACTCGCTGACTCCGACCATATTCACGGCGGCGGCACTGGCATCGACGTAGAATCGCTTGTCATAGTTGTGGGAACTGTGCGCCATGTCCTCCAGTTCGGCCCGAGGCGTCTGCTTGACGGGTCCCTCACAGGACGACCGAAGGTGTTCGGCCATAGCGGCTCCCGGCAGACACACCCATGCCCCCGCCGCAATATAGGCGTCCGGCGCCACGTTGAGGTTATCGCGGTGCGTGACCGCCACGGGGATGTTCAGGCCCCGCTGCTCGATGCTCTCGATCAGCCTGGCCACGTCCGCCGGTGTGTGCCGGGCGTCCATGACCACCAGATCGGGACACGCGGTTCCGATAATATCGAGCCCCTCGGAGAGATCATCGGCGATGAGTAATTCGTTGCATGCGCGGCCGACATACTGCTGCGTGTCGGGGTCGGTGCTTACGGCAACGATTCGCTTTGTGACCATACGATCTTCCCAGTCCGGTAATCGTCCTCCGGCTTCACGCCGTGACAGAGTTACCCAACCATCGGCCAGACGCCCCAATGGGCTTTAATCTTTATGGGACGAGCCGATAATATCGCGGTCCGGGCGGTGTTGCCGCATCGCGTTTCAGCAAGTCGCGTGCCCATGACTCCATGCTTGCGACCCTGAGACGCTACTTCGAATTCAGGTCACGAGAAGGCGGATTGAAAGGGTGGACTGTGAGTCTGACATTGCGACAAACTATCGTGGTGTTGGTTGCCGGTGTCTTCGTGAGGGCCAACACTCCGGTCATGACGCACCGGCCGGCGGGGCAGGGGGGCGGACAAGACGGATGGACTTGGCACGGCGGGGTATGGCGGTGAGCGCAGGTCGAAGGTACAATCCGGTCGTTCGAAAGTAATAATGAGGACGTGATTGAATGAACAGCAGCGAATTGACAAGGCGGGGTTTTCTCAAGATCGCCGCGATATCAGCCGCGGGGATGGGTGGCCCGGGGATTTGCGGCGGTCGGCGGCAGGATCGCGGACCGAACTTCGTGGTCATCTTCCTCGATGACTCAGGCTGGGCGGATTTTCAGCCGTTTGGAGCGCCCGTGTACCGGACGCCCAACGTGGCGCAACTGGCGTCCGAAGGTTGCCGGTTCAACAACTTCTATGTGCCTCAGGCAGTGTGCTCGGCCTCCCGCTGTGCCCTGTTGACGGGCTGCTACCCGGGCCGGACGAAGGTGTTCGGGGCCCACGGGCCGAATGCCCGCGGCTGCGACCCCAAGTATGCAACCATCGGCCATGTGCTCAAGACCCGCGGATATGCGACGGCGATATTCGGCAAGTGGCACATTGGAGACCAGGAGGATACACGGCCGTGGTCGCGGGGATTCGATGAGTCGTGCGGGCTGATGTACTCCAATGACATGTGGGAGTTCCATCCGGAGAATCCCGAGCACTGGGGAAAGTTCCCGTTGCAGTTCTGGGAAAACGGCCGGGTGACGATCGACCGCGTGACGAAGGAGCACCAGCCGATGCTGACGACCTGGTATACCGAGCACGCGGTGGACTTCATCAACCGGCACAAGGATGGGCCGTTCCTCCTGTACGTGCCGCACTCGATGCCGCACGTGCCGCTGTTCGTCAGCGACAGGTTCAAGGGCAAATCCGGCGTCGGGCTCTACGGCGACGTGATGATGGAGATCGACTGGTCGGTGGGGCAGATCATGAAGGCCCTCAAGGACAACGGTGTCGAAGACGATACGATGGTGATCTTCACATCGGACAATGGGCCGTGGATTTCCTACGGCAACCATTCCGGCTCGACGCCCTATCGCGAGGCCAAGGGCACGGGTTTCGACGGCGGCACGCGAAGCGCCTGCATCGTCAAGTTCCCCGGGCGAATCCAGCCCGGCATCGCCTCATCGCGGGCATGGTGTACGCTGGACATCCTGCCGACGCTCGCCCATCTGGCCGGGGCGGAACTGCCGGACAATCCCGTGGACGGCAAAGACGTCTTCGATCTGATCGCGGGCAAGCCCGGGGCCCAGAACCCCAGCGACTACTATCCGTTCTCGACCGGGGCCACCTTCGAGGGCGTCATCTCCGGCGACGGCAAGTGGAAGCTGCACCTGCCGCATGCCTACCGCACGCTCGTGGAGGCGGCCAACGACGGCAAGGCGGGCAAATACCGCCAAGACAAGATTCCTCTGTCACTGTTTGATATGGTGAACGATCCATTCGAGACGACCAATGTGATTGAGAAGTATCCAGAGGTGGCAGCCAGGCTCAAGGGATACGCCGAAAAGCACAGGCAGATGTTCTACGCTGCGGCCCAATGACACAGCCATCGGGGCATCTGTAAGCCACAGATTTCACAGATTACACAGATTAGCGATCTGCAAAGCCAGACCCTTCTCCGCGTGCCATGCGTCCGCACGCGGTGACGAACACGCAGCACCCGGAGAAGCGGCGTGTGCAACCCCGATGTACATCGGGGTTGCACACCCTACTGTCTAAAGGGGTCCGGTACATTTCCTGGGCGGCTGGAGCACCCGGATTACCTGACACGTTCCCCAGAAAATGCACCGGACTTCATCACCTGCCCAAATGAAACAGCCCCGCACAATTGGGCACGGGGCTGTATGATCCGGCGTAGTTGATCTCAGTATTCGCGGTTCTTGACGATGCCCGGCTGAGGCACGGGGTATCGGCCCTGGGCGTCCGACACGAGTGGTGCGGGCGAATCCATGGTGATCTTGTCCAGGCCCGGGGCCATCTCGTGGTCGCAGTTGAGAATCTCTTCGTAGGTGATTTCCTGGCCGGTGTGGGCGGCCATCCGGCCGAGACTGGTGACCAGACTGGCCCGGACGCCGCGCTCGGCTTCGTTGTAGGGCTTGTTGTCGCGGATGGCGTCCACCAGGTCGTTCCACTCGTTCTGATAGGGATCGCGTTCATCCGGCCGGACCCTGGATTCCCAGACCCTGTTTTGGTCGGTGGGATTCTGGCTCGTATGGATGCTGGAGGGCTGTCCACAGTCGCCGCTGCGTGAGACGATGGCGAAGGCCTTGCTGCCGTGGGCGTAGCTGGAGTAGATGTCCTTGCAGCCCATGATGCAGCGGCCGTCCATGAGGAACTTGCTGCCGTCGGGATAGGTGTACTCGACCGAATAGGTGTCGAAGTTCTGATCGACGTGCGTGACGCCCTCGGGGCTCTGGCGATAGTGGCGGCCGCCCAGGGCCTGGGCCTTGACCGGCCAGGCGCCCTTCATCCAGCAAAGATGGTCGATGATGTGAATGTAGAAGTCGCTGAAGTTGCCGCCGCTGGCCCAGATGAAGCTGTGGAACCGGCGGACCTGATACAGCAGATCGCTGATGCCGGCGGGCTTGGGCTCGGATGAGAAGAACCCGATGGGGCCGTGCATTCGGTAGCCTCGCTGCAGGATGGTCTCGCCGATTTCACCGTCCTCGATCCGCTTGGCCAGTTCCTGCAGGGCCCGGCTGTGGCGGCTCATCAGGCCGACGCCGACCTTGAGGTTCTTGGCCGAGGCCTCTTCCGCGAGCTTGAACATCCGCCTGCTGGTCGGACCGTCCACCGTGACGGGCTTCTCCATGAAGACGTTCAACCCCTTCTGGACGGCGTAGGCGAAATGCACCCAGCGGAAACCCGGAGGCGTGGCAAAGATGGCGATGTCGCCCGGGCTCAGGCAGTCCATGGCGTGCTTGTAGGCGTCGAAGCCCACGAAGCGGCGGTCTTCCGGGACGTCCATCTTGGCGGCATAGTCGTTCTTGAGGTTGTTGTAACTGCTCTTGAGGCGGTCCTCAAAGGCGTCGGCCATGGCGACGAGCTTGACGGGCCCTCTCTTGACGCTCATGGCATTGGCGGCGGCGCCGGAACCGCGGCCGCCGCAGCCGATGAGGGCGACCTTGAGGGTGTTGTCCTGGGCGGCGTACATACGCGGAGCGGCCGTGGCCATGAAGGCCGATGCGGCGGCGATCCGCCCGGTGTCTTTGAGGAACTCGCGACGTGATGTGCTCTTGTTGGAGGTGTCACCCATAACCGTCTTTCTCCTAACTAGTGTGGTTTCGATTTGCGAATCATGGTCATGATTCTTGTGGCCGCCGCCGCACCCTTCACCGAGGGGCAGGAGGCATCCAGCACCATCATAACTATTACCAGACGCTTCACAAGTGCCTTTTCAGATAGCGCCATTCAAGGATTTCCCCGCGAATTGTGCGACGGATCGCCCGCAGGTGGCCGCGTCAGGTTCTTGCGTGTGGTTTGAATCCGCCAGCCGGGATTGGCCTGGCGCCCGTTGGACTCATAGGCCCCGACATCAAAAGGACCCTGTCGCGGTGCTCCGTTAAAGTCGCATTCGGGTGCGAAGGCCGGTTCCGCGGCATCGATCAGTTTCGAGCCGGCAGCGGGCCAGAAGTCGTTCTTGTCGGCCCCGACAAAGGCCTGCGCCGCCGTCCCCCCGTCAAGGAATCGCAAATCATCCGACTCTGCCCCCGACAGACCGCCTGAGACATAGTTTGCATGGAAGGAGGCTCCCGCGATTCCACCGGCGTCGATGGCGGTGGAGTCCGGGCAGTAAACGGCGTTGTTACTGAAGACCATGTGGGTCGCGTTCGCCCAGCGGATACGGACACCCAGCCGACATTGTACGATGGTGTTATTGACGATGGCGACGTTGCGCATCCGTGAGACGGCCACATGGGGCGCCGCGGTGATGCCGGTGACCTCACAATCGAAGATGATGTTGTTGCGGATGACGGCGTCCGAGACGACCTGGATACCCTCGCCTGCCCGCCAGATGACATTGCCTTCCACGATGTTGGGCCCGGGCCCGCCGCCGTAGACGAAGATACCGGGATACTTGCGACCTATGTTCGTGTCATAAATGACATTGTCACGGACGATGTTGCCGTAGGAGCCGACCTTGATCTCGATGCCGTCATTGCCGCCGTCGCTGGTGCTGCGGAGGTGGTGGATGTAGTTGCCCTCGACGAGCGTATCGGTCGTGCGGCATGACCCGTTGTGGCAGCCGATGTACATGCCCTCGCCTTCGGTGGCCCCGCGGGTGCTCAGACCCGTGTGGTGGATGTGGTTGCCGCGAATGATGAATGAATCGCAGTCGCCGCTGTTCATGGTCAGGGCATTATTGCCTGTCCCGTAGATCTCACAGTTCTCGAACGTAATATGGTCGCCCCGGATGAACCGCACGCCGGAACTGCCGCCCTTGAAGTGCAAGCCTCGGACAATCAGGTGCGAGCAGTCCACGAATTCGATGTTGTTGTGGCGGTCGATGTTGTCGTCGGGCCGCGTGAGCAGGGGGGCCTGCCCGTCGGCCGCCCGGATGGTGATGGGCCTGTCCGCCGTACCCCTGGCCGTGACCGCCCGACGCCCGTTCTGCGAATAGAGCCCGCCATGAAGGACCAACTCATCGCCCGGCTGCAACCTATTGGCGATGTTCTCCAACTCCTCGTCCGTATCCACCGTCGCCGGTTGTATCTCGTAGATAGCCGCCCTTGCCCCGCCCACGGCCCATAGGAGGCTCGCCGCAAAGACACAGACCCTTGCCGTCCCCATGCTGTTGAGAAAGTCCCCGATAGCTCGCAGGGCTCTTGTCGCCGGCAGGGCAGACGCACGATACACTTGCCTGCACCCGGCGGCCAGGGCATGTCCATATCTGGTCATTGTCAATCCCCCTGACATCAGTCGGTTTCTCTCGGGTAGCCCTGGCCTGGTTCGGTGATGAGTCGGAAGGCGAGGACCGGTCTGTAATCGGGGCCGAAATCGCCCCGCAATTTGATCCAGCAATCGGCCGGTTCCGTGGGCTGTTGCCGGGGTATCACGACCGCGGCGGTCAGCCCCGCACGGGCCATGGGACCGACGGTTACGGTCCACGATGCCGGGGTGAACGTCCAGCCCTCCGGCAGATGCTCAGCGGTGACTGTGCCCCGGAGCGGGCCCTTGGAGAAGTTGTAGAGCCACAGGGGCAGTTCCGTCCGCTCGCCCGCCTGGACCCGATGCTCATATTCGCAGGACCACGGGATCTGTTGAATCTTGACGGCGGCCGTCGGCGGCATGACCAGTTGCAGCACCGCCGGGCCGGGCTTGCCGGGGCGGGGTTCAGACTCTGGTGGCGGCGTCAGCGGCAGTTTTGACGCCGAACCGCTTTCGACCAGGACGAAGACCGGGGCTGATCGCAGTTGTGCCGGAACGGCCGGGCCCATGGAGCGGCCCAGGTAGTCATAGACGCCGTGGACCGGTATGTCCGCGGGCAGCTGCCAGTCGACCGTTGTCTTGCCCCTGGTATCCCAGTCACCCGGGGCCTCGGCCCAGGCAACGAGCACATCCCGCCTGTGCCCATCGGGCAGGGCGCTGAAGGCGTAGACATGGGCATCCGGCCGGTCTGCGATGGGCCACTTGCCGAGGCATCTGGCCCCGGCCAGCAGCCGTCCGATAGCGGCCAGCGCCACATAGGCGGGCCGGGGTGTCTGGTCCATTCGCAGCAGCCCGAACTGGACGCCGTTGCTGGTTTCGTGGTAATTGCCCAGGATGAAGTGAAAATGCCGCGCCACGCCGGCCCCAAGGCTGCTTGCATAAGATTGGGCCATGAACTCTGCCTTCTGCAACTCACCTTTGCGGGGCAGCTCGCACGACGGCGCAGGGCCCTCATACTTCATGCCGCGGTCGCTCTCGGTGACCCAGATCGGCCGTCCGGATGCGGCCGCGTAGATGGGCCGCCACAGCCGGGCGTATGAGTCCGGCCAGTCGTAGGTGTGAATGTTGTAGGTGTCGAAATACGGCCACGCTTCGTTTTCGAGGACCGTCTGTGTCTGTAAGGGTGTCGGTGCGGCCGTCGAAACATTCCAGCACACGATACAGTTGGGGTCGCCCGCCTTGAAGCCGAGCCAGGCTGCCTTCTGATAGGAGCACATCTCGTCGGTGGTATGGCCTCCGAACTCGGGGATATTCGCCTCGTTCCAGGGCTCCCATGCCAACACCTGGCCTTTGAATCGTCGCCCCATGGCCTCGCCGAATCGATAGAGGATTCGCAGGTCCGCGACGAACTGCCCGCGGCTGCGGCCTTGGCTGACCGCCCAGCTCGGTGTGTCGTGGAAGACCTGCAAGACCTTCAACCCGTATCGAGCCTGAATCTGTGCCGCCGAGTCGTATGTCGTAGCCGGCTCAAAGCGGTCGCCCTGTGGCTGAATATCCTGCCACCTCATGCGGTCGCGGGTCCAGTTGAGGCCCGCCAGGGCCGCCAGATGGGCAAAACGTTCCTGCGTACCTGCATCGCCCCGCGCGAACCACGCTATCGCTGCATCGGCACAGATGGGCGAATCCTGCGGGGTCGGTGCCGACAGCGGCGACAGTACGGCCGCGGTGGTCCATGC
Organism: Phycisphaerales bacterium UBA2266; assembly: GCA_002347125.1. Lineage (GTDB taxonomy): Bacteria > Planctomycetota > Phycisphaerae > Sedimentisphaerales > Anaerobacaceae > UBA2266. The sequence continues at coordinate 40,193 of DDXG01000361.1, read as the reverse complement.
TATGCACGCCCCGTTGGGATCGAGGAACTCTACCCGGTACCAGCCGACACACAGTTTGCCGGCGTCAATGTGCTCAGTGGCCGGCTCGAGCGTTCCGGCAACGACCTGTTCGCCGCCGTCGTCGAGGACCTGCCAGCGGTTCGCCGAAGGCTCGCCCGGTATTCTCACTGTGACGTTCTGTCCTTCAAGAAAGACCGCCGCCTCAGGGACCGCCTTGTCGGGTATGGACCTTTCGACGGCCGGCTCAGCGGCTGCCACCAGGCCACCCATGAAAAGCCCCGCCAGCAGAACCCGGACCAGGGCGACAAACACGTTACGTGGTTGCAGCGAATCATTCATGCCGGTATCCTTCATATTGGGTCTTGTGGCCTTGGGCCCAAGTGCCGTATTACGGTCCACACACGATCTATTGAACCCCTTGGGCGCGGACCTTTCAAGGGCTTTGGCGATATGCTGACGGAATTCGGCGTACTGAATACGGTCATTCTGGGAGCCTACCTGTCGGCGATGGTGCTGATCGGCGTGGCCCTGGCCGGTCGCCAGAGGACGACGGAGGACTACTTCCTGGCGGGGCGCAATATGCCGTGGCCGGCTGTTGGGATGAGCATGTTCGCATCCCTGACGAGCGCGACGACGTACATGGGCGTGCCCGCCTTTGCCTACGACCACAACGTCGCGATGATCTTCGGGGTGGCGATGAGCCCGCTGGCGGCGCCGATACTGGTGAGGCTTTTCTATCGGGTGTACCGCCGACATCGAGTGACAACCAGCTACCAATACATCCACCTTCGCTACGGTCCCGGGGCAAGGTATGCGGTCTCGGCCTTGTTCATCCTTAGCAGGCTCGGATGGTTGGGAATTGTGATCTACGCGCCGGCCAAGGCCATGTCAGTGGCCTCCGGCATGCCGGTGCTGTGGGCGATTGTGCTGATGGGCGCTCTGGCTGTGACATATACGGTGCTGGGAGGCCTTGCGGCGGTTGTCTGGACGGATGTGGTGCAGTTCATTGTGCTCTTTGGCGGGGCGGCATGGCTGGTGGTGACGCTGGTGATGCATGTGCCGGGCGGCGCCGCCGGGATCGTGCGGGCTGCGGCCGAGGCGGGGAGGCTGGATGTCTTCGAGTGGACGGACATGAGCAAACTGACGGTCCTGTCGGCGATGATCGGCTGGTTCTTTGTTTTTCTAAACGACTATGGCACGGATCAGGTCACGGTCCAGCGGCTGATGGCGGTCCGGACGGATGCGGGCGTTATCAAGGCCGTCGCGTTCAACGCGGTCAACGATCTTGTCATCAATGGGATGCTTATCTTCATCGGGATTGGCATGTTGGCATATTTCCGTGCCTACCCACAGCGGCTTGGGAATGACGTGGGGGGCGACGGTATTCTGCCCTATTACATTATGCACGTCCTGCCGGCCGGCGTCTCGGGATTGATGGTCACGGCCATATTCGCCGCGGCGATGTCGAGCGTTGATTCGGGCATCAACTCACTGACGACGGTGATTGTTCGGGATTGGATTGTGCCACTGCGAGGCCCCGCGACCCGGTCGGGCGGCGACGTGGCGCTGGCTCGGTGGCTGACCGTCGGACTCGGTCTGCTCGCTGCGGCGGCCGCGGTGTACGCCGCGAGCATCGGCAACATCGTGAAGATGTGGATGAACGTGATGGGGCTGTTCGCCGCGCCCGTGCTGGGCGTGTTCGTGCTGGGCGTATTGACGCGGCGGGCGCATTTCTACGGTTGGCTCGCGGGGGCTTGTTGCGCGATTGGTCTGAACGTGCTCTTGCAGCGGCTGTACGGCGACCAGTTGATGGCGATGTGGCATTTCCCCATTGCATTTGTTGTCAGCACGGCCGTTGGCTACGTCACAAGCCTGATTGTCAAAGGTCCTCGTCGGTCTGGGGCCTGACATCGTCGTTCGGCCCCCGGTTGCACTGGTTCTGCCTCTGTCGGATGACGCGGTCCACCCAGATGCAGGCGGCCGCCCCGGCCAGTACATTAGCCAGGGCCAGTCCAATGTACAGGCCCTTGATCTGCGCCACCTTGGCCCCCAGAGAGGCCAGCGGTATCCAAAGGCCGAACGCCAGCAGCATCTCAAGGGCCATCGCATCATAGGGCCGGTTCAGCACGTTCAACGAGGTCCAGACCACCTGGTGGATGCTCCGCAGCCCCAGGCTGACGCTGACGATCCAGAGGTAGAGCGTCGCCGCCTCGAGGACCGTTGGCTCGTCGTTGAAGCACCTGGCCAGTGGCTTGCCCGCTATCAGGAACGCAACGAAGAGCATCCCGCCCCATACCAGGCAGAACACGCGAACCATATTCAGGCCCCTCTGGATGCGGTCCAGTCGCCCGGCGCCGAAGTTCTGGCCCACGAACGGACTGACGCCGGAGGATACGGCGTAGACCATCGCCATGCCGAAGCCCTCAATGCGGTTGGCGACGCCGAAGCCCGCGAGGGTCCCGGCGCCGAAGTCCGAGACGATCCGTGTGAGTAGTCCGACGGCAATGGGGATGATGGCGTTGGAGACCGCCACGGGCAGGCCGAGTCGGAGCAGGTCCTTCCATGAGGCCATCAGGATCCGTCGGCCGGGCCAGGGACTGACCAACAGCTGTTCCCGAAACGCAAGCACCCACAGGGCCAGAGCCAGTGTGACCGCCCGCGACAGGACGGTCGCCAGGGCGGCCCCGGCCATGCCCATTGCCGGAATCGGGCCCCCGCCGAAGATGAAGATCGGGTCGAGTATCGCGTTGAGGATGACGCCGAGGACCATCACGATGCTGGGCGTGAGCGTGTCGCCGGTGGCCCGAATGATGTTGTTGCCGATGATAGGCACCACATAGAACACGATACCAGGGTACCAGACGAGCATATACTGGCGAACATAGGGCATCATCTCGTCCGTAGCGCCAAGCACCCGGAAAAGCGGTTCCACGCTCGCTGTTCCCGCCACGGTCAGCACGACGGCACAGACGCCGGCTAGGGTCAATGCGTCCGTCGCGGATCGCCGGATGTCGGTTGTCCGGCCGCGGCCGATGCCCTGTGAGATGACGGCCATGGCCCCGACGCCCAAACCAAGCGTGAAGGTGCCGATGACCATCACGACCGGGAATGTCAACGCCATTGCCGCCAGCGCCAGCGTACCCAGCCGGCTGACGAAATACGTGTCCACCACGCTGAAGGCCATCATGGACAAGATGCCTACGAGCATGGGGACCGACAAGCGGACCAGGGCCGGTCCGATGGGCCCGTCAATCAATGCTGCCGGAGGTGCTTTGGTGCGCATGGCGGCTATGGTACGCGGCGGCCTGGCGTCCGGCAAACGGTAAGTCGGCCGGCAGGGCGGATGATGCCCAAGCCGCAATTCAGCCGCGCCACACATACTCGTGTCGGTTACGGCTTGACCCCGGCGGGCTAAGGATGTAATTTCACAATGCTATGATGCCCGGGTCCGGACTGCGAGCCGGGCGGGCACGTGATAGCCTGTACAGGATGCGGCGTTCGGGCGGCGGCTGGCCGCGGGCCTGAACGCCAAGGGGTCAAGCGGCTTATGGATTTGCCCGTCATTGAAACACCGGTGTTCCCGCGATGGGTCTGGATCGAAGAGATCACCTACTCTCACATCCCCATCGCCACACTGGTGACCGCCTTCATGCTTCTGGCGCCCCTGTTCGAGTACATCGGGTGGAAACGGCGGGACGGACGGTGGGAGCGGCTGAGCAAGAGCTTCATCTGGTTCTCGCTGATTCTGTTCTCGCCGGGTGCGGCGCTGGGCACGGGCATTCCCATGTTCATCATCGGAACCTACCCCGAATTCTGGTCTCGCTGGGCCAATCTGTTCTTCTGGCCACTGATGGTGCAGTTCGGCTTCTTCCTGGCCGAGGTGTTCTTCCTGTTCTTTCTATACTACCTCACATGGGACCGCTGGGCCCACCGCAAGCGGCTGCATATCTCCATGGGGGTCTGTGCGGCCCTGTTCGGTTATCTCGTACAGGTCGTGTGGGACTCGCTGGGGGCGTACATGATGACCCCGGGGGGAGTGCCGCTGCCGCAGGTCGACGAGGCCGTGGGCTGGTCGCCGCGGGCAATGCTCAATCCGAGTTTCCCGTTTCTGCTGATGCATCGCACATTCGGGAATTTCAGCTATGTGCTGATGCTCACCGGCGGTGTCTTCGCCCTGCGGTACATGGGCCAGAGGCGGAAAGACCCCACAAGCGAGAATACGCGGTACTTTCACTGGGCATCCGGCACGTGCTTCATCATTGGGCTGTTCTGCTTCTTCCCCATGCCGGTGATCGGGTGGTTCTATGCCCGTGTCATACAGGCCCAGGCCCCGGCGGCGTTTCTGGCCATGATGGGCGGGCACGTGGCGTGGCACCTGCGAATCAAGCTGGCCGCGATGGCGGTTTTTCTGGTCATTGGTGCGGTGTTCGCCGTCAAACGCTGGGGGGCTGGGGCAGTGGCCGGGGGGCTTACCGCCGGGCTGGCCGTGGTCCTGGCGGTGGTCTGGATGTNNCCGCCGCTGGACTGGATGGGCGCTAGCCCCGTGGTTTGGCGGCTGTGCAGCACTGCGGTGGTGCTGGGCATGGTCGTGTTGATCTGGCGGCGGCGTGGGACCGGCGACCCGGATCGCCGCTTGTGGCAGTGGGCGGTCTTCGTCGCCGGGCTGGCGGCCTTCTTCACATTTACGTTGGGTGGTTTCATCCGCGAACGCAGCAAGAGCCCCGATACGGTCTACGGCGAGATCGCCAAGCCGGAGCAGACGCAACTGGAGGCCGACCGGTATCTGGTCTACACCAAGTGGCTTGAACCGCGGGGTCTGTACCCGCCGGGTCTGGACAAGATGACCGTGGACGACTGGGCCGCCGAGGTGGACAAGGCCCGTCGGGAGGGCCTTGTGTTGACCGACAGCGAGGCCGAGCGGATTATCCGGTACCTGGAGGTCAACCACTGATGCCGATGCTCGCGGCGGCCAATCCGTTCATCCAGTTTCCCGGCGGGGCCAAATTCGCCATCGGCTTCCTGGGCATCTTCCATACGGCCGTGGCCTCCCTGGCCATTGGGTTCGCCTTCGTGGTGACCGTGCTGCAGATCATCGGCTATCGCCGGCGAGACGTGCGTTACGACCTCCTGGCCAAGCGGGTGCAGTTGTGGCACGTCTGCATTTACAACATCGGCACGATCAACGCAATCGGCCTGGTCTTCGCCCTGAGCGGGCTTTATCCGCAGTTCTGGTCGCAGATCTTCACGCAGTTCTTCTGGACGCTGATGATCGAGGAGGCGCTGTTCTTCATGCTTGCGACCACGTTGACGCTGCACTATTTCTTCTGGGACACGCTCTGGGGCCACAAGAAGCTGCAGATCTTCATGGGCGCCATGCTGACGCCGTTTTTCTTCCTGCAGTTCTACATCATCAACGGCATGGGTGCGTACATGCTGACCCCGGATTTTGCGCAGGGCCAAGTGAGTCTCTGGTCCGGCACCGCCGCTATCCAGGGCTGGGATGCCTTGGCCTTCTACAACCCGAGCTTCCTCATGCTGACGCTCCACCGCGGGGCGGCCAATTTTGCGTATGGGGCCTTCTTTGTCGCCGCTATATGCGGGATATGGTTGTACCGGGCGAACAAGGACGATGTCGGACGGTGGTATGAAAGCGGCGGGCGCGTAGCGTTCAGTGTGGCGTTCACGGCGTTCCTGATGTTGCCCGTTATCGGGTTCTTCTATGCCTGGGTGCTCAAGTACCACGCCAGGGAGGCGTACGACAACCTGATGGTGGGCCGTGGCGACGTCGTGGCCGGCGGCATCGACTGGTGGTGGACCAAGCAACTGATCGTGGCGGCCATGATCGGTATCGGTCTGGCCTTCGCCCGCAAAGCGGCCAAAGCAAGAAGAGAATTCTCGATGCCCATGGCGATGGTCTATGCACTGTCGTTGTTGTACCTGATGTTCTACGTGGGTATGGCGACTCAAATGACCTGGCGATTCCTGTGGGGATCACTGGCGGCGGCGATCCTGGGTGCTGCCTGGGCCCATCACCTTCTGAATCGGCACGATGGTTCGGCCCGGGCATTGTTTGTGTTGATGGGCGTACTGTCGTTCGTGACGGTGTGCATGGGCGGCTACGTGCGCGAGGCGGCGCGGCCCCGGTTCGTCAGTCCCACGGGCGAGAATGTGGCGGGCTTCAACCGGATTCCGCCCTACAGTGATATTTACCACGAGGCCGAACGGCCTGAGCAGCTTCGCATCGACATGGTGCGGGGCGAACAGCCCTATATGGATCAGGTGGTGCGGCCGCGGCGCCTTGAGATGCCCGATGTCGAACCGACCGGAGCGAATCTCCTGTCGCAGCGGTGTATCTCCTGCCATACGCTTGAACGGGTGCATCGATACAAAGGCACGGACTGGCAACGCGTCGTGGGACGGATGCGGGCCTATGGGACGCGAATGACCGAAGGCCAGGCGGCTGGGATCATCGCCTATCTGGAGACCGGCGAGGCGCAGCGTAATTCATCGACGCCGCGCCGAGACAGCGACGGCGGACAGTGACAACGATGGATGAAAATGCCAGGGATACGCAGATGAATGAACATGCCGTGGACGTGACGGTCCGCTCGGAGGAGCCCGATCTCAATGTCTACCCTTTGCGGGATCCGTCCGAAGATCCTCGCTGGGCGGTGTGGGTAGCCTGGACGTGGATCATCATCGCGATGGGTCTGTTTCTGTCGTTTGTCCTGCTGGCCGTCCTGGGGATATGGTACGACTAAGGTGTTATGGTGCGGATCGCCTTGTTCATTCTGAAGCTGTTTCTGATGTTCGTGGTGACGATGATGGTGCGGTTTCAGATTCCGGAGCTGCGATACGATTTCGGATCGGCCGGCCCGATGGAGATTGCCTCGCCGAACGATCTGACACCGGGACGTTTTCAGGGATCGACCTTTGCCGCGGTGCGGGGCCGCCCCGATCTGGAGCGAGCCGCGGTCTGCGCCAGCCACGGCGTGCCTTTCTCGTACTTTCTGTTGGCCGATTACGGCGTCGTGCTGGTGGTTCGCAGCCCGGAGCAGGTCACGGATCGGTGGGTCGATATCGACAGGCACATCGGGCGGTTGAAACCTTATGCGAGAATGGAATTCCGCAGGACGGTGCGGGTCGGATTCCAGCAGAACTTCGGCCTCACGATTCCCGAAGACGCCTATTTCCTGGCTCGCGACGATGTCCCCAAACCCAACGGCTGGTCCATCGGCGCAACGGTCTTCGCGTCAATCCTCTGGTGCGTTCTTGCTTACTCCTTTTTCATCCACCGTCGATGGCGCCTTTGGCCGGGCCGCACGGCCGTTCGGGAGATTCCGCCAACCGCCGATTCAGTGGAGTGATCGTCCGCCCATCATGGCGAGCCAGAAGCCGCCTGCGATGATCCATGTGATGACGGCGCCGGCGGTGATGATCAAGCCCAGCAGTCTGGCCGATGGACGGTAATTGGGATAGAAGCGGACGAACGCGATTTTCAGCACCAGCAGGACGAAGACGGTGACGCCCAGACCCGCGTGAAAGAAACGGTTGCCGTCGAACGTCCAGCCTTCGCTGTAGCGGCTGAGTCTGCCCAGGAGGTCCAGCCCGACAATTATCGGCCACAGCCAACAGACCCCGAAGATGTACCCGCCCACACGATGGACTGTCAGGACGGTTTTCATGTGGGGTTTGGGGCCCTTGCCGCCGAAGATATACATGGCGGTGATGAATTCAAAGACCGCCAGGACCGCCAGCGGCAGCGTTACCCAGGTCTTCGTCAACACGCTCACGCTACTAGTAATGGCCGCAATCATTGGTCTGTCGGCTCCGTGTATCACTCACGAGGTGGTTCTGAACATCGCCCATTCTCCAGATTATCCGTCGTCCTGCCAGGGCTGTCAAACCTCGATCCAGCAGGTTTGGCCCCACGTTTCGTCCGCCCGCCCCGGCCTACACCTCCTGATACCCATCGCTCAATGGCGATTGCGGCCAGGCAGACCAGAACGACCAGGGCGGCGACAAGTCGGCCGGTTGACACCGTAAGACCGCCGGCCGCCAGCGAGACAAGCGTCTTGTGCAGCCATGTGATGGGATTGACGGGCGTCAGGACGTTCAGGCCACTAAGCCGCTCCGGCAGAGGGGTCAGCCCGGACATCGCCGCCAGCACAACCGCCGTCAAAGCGCCAAACAAGTGTACCTCGGCATTGTCGCGGGCCAGACGTCCTATAATCATGCCAAGGACCGTCAAGAGAAGCAAACTGACCGTCAGAGCCGCGGCGAGCGACAGGATAGCCGCAACCGCACCGGCCCGACCGTTGACCGCGACAAAGGCAGCCAGTACGACGGCCGTGGGCCCCAGGCGAGCCGCCATGGACGCCAGAACCAGGTCGAGCGTCAACACCCCCGGCGAGATCGGCAACAGGCGCAGACGGGCCAGCCGCTGATCGGCCCGCAATCGAGCGTGTCCGACGGCGGCCCCGAAGAAAGCCGTGAAGACAATTACCATCGCCAGCCCCGATGCCTGTGCATGCGCCGGCATATCAACCAGCAGAAAGGGCAGAGCCAGCAGCACTGTTACGCCGATACGCAAGGCCATGCGGCGGCGGCCGGCCATCGCCGCGGCCAGTTGAAGCCGAAAGACGTTGCCCGGTATCATGGCCGGATCTCCTCATCCGCCTTGGCCCGGCGGGCGTGCAGCAGGGCCTCATACAGCGTGATTGAACGAATCTCCATGGACTTGACACAGCCGCCCGCGGCGGCAATCCAGGCGAGCAGTTCCGCCGGCAACGCGGCGCTGTCGCTGAGATCGGCGGTGATCCGGTTCGACTTGCATCGAAAGTCCATGACGCCGGCAATGGTTGGGGTGGCGTTGAAGTCGTCTTGCTTGAGCAGTATCTCGACTCGGCAGCGTGCCGCCAGCGATGCCAGCAGGGCCCGAACCGTTCCGGCCGCGGCAATACGTCCTTGGTCGAGAAGCACGGCGTCCGTGGCCGCGCGGGCAAGCCAGTCGGCGTCGTTGTCCGCGATCCAGGTGGTCCGACCTTGCTCACAACGAAGGCCTATCAAGTCGGCGAGACGATCGAGAAACGCGGTGTCTACCCCAGCCGAGGGCTCATCGAGGACCAGCAGGTCCGGGTCGTGGACGAGCGCCTCGATAACAGCGAGTTTCCGCCGCATCCCGAAGGAATACACACTGACGGGTTCATCCCCCTGAGCGGCCAAGTCAGCCAAGTCAAGCAACTGCTCGACGCGCCGCAACAGACCGGCACCGGCCAGCCCGTACTGCCGGGCGAAGAAGCACAGGTTCTGCCGCCCGGTCAGGGTCTCCCAATGAGCGGGCACGTCAAACACTGCGCCGCACCGACAACGCAGCCGCCCCGGACGCGGGCATGTCGTCTCTCCCAGGATGCGCAGGACCCCGCCGTCCGGCGGCTCAAGACCGGCCATCAGGCGGGTGAGCGTTGTCTTGCCGGATCCGTTCGGTCCGAGAACCCCCAGGCACCGGCCCGGTCCCAAACGTATGGATACCATGTGTACGCCGCGGCCATTGGAATAACACCGAGTCACATCCTGTGCGACGATTGCATCCATTGCAGCCTACTCGAACTCCAACTGGGTGGCCGCCGTCACGCGGACGGGGCCCTGTGGCCGGGTGGCGACAACGTCGTAGACAACCACCCGGTCGCCGACTTGGCAAATGTGGTCCATCAGTCTTGACCGGGCGATATGGCGGTGGAAAGGCGGCGCCAGGGGCTTGCGGTTGCGCAGTGTGACCGACTCGGCCGGTGGCTCGCCGCTCATGAGGCCCCTCCCGGCCGGCCCATGCCGAAACGCGAGGCCATCTCGTCAAAATCACCGACTGTTACACGGCCGTGCCCCGATTCCCGGACCGCGTCCTCCACGGCCCGGCGGGCCATCGCTCGGACGAAGGACGGCACGCGCTGCAGCCGGGCCTCGGCATCGGTATCCCACGCCAGGGCCGGCGTCGACACCACGGTCTCGGCGTGATCGGTCGCGGGGGCCGGAACGTCGCCGATATTCTCAATGCCCCCGACAACGAGGACATTGGCTTGGCATCTTCGCACTACGGTCTCGGTATTTGACCCCAGTTGTGAATCGGCCTGGCGATGGTGTCCATGCCGCCCGACGACGACCCAATCGGCCCGGCATTGCTCCGCATGGAGGTTGATGGCGTGATAGGCTTTGCCTTTCAGCAGGACCGTGGTCGGATCGTTCGTCGTCCTGGCGGCTCGTACACGGGCCTCTTCGAGGAAGTCCCGATAGAGCTTCCCCAGACCTTCGTTGATGATGTCGTCGTGCAGTTTCTCCTGTGCAGCCAGCCCCACCTGCTCCTGACGATGAGTGGACAGCGATCCGGCCATCACGTGAAAGACATGCGTGTGGAAATAGGGGTCATAGACAGCGGCGATCCGAACGGGTTTCCCCATGGCCCGGCCCAGGGCGGCGGCCTTATCCACGGCCTTGAGAGCCTGCTCACTGCCGTCGACGCCCGCCAGGATCGGGCCCGGGCCCGGGTCGCAGCGGGCCACCAGAAGGTCACATGGGGCCGCGTGCAGCACCCGGCCGGCCGTGCCTCCGAGCACGCCGTCGCCCAGGGTCCCGATGCCCACGGCTCCGAGGGCGATCAGATCCACCCCGCGGCTGCGAGCCAACTGCAGGATGCCCGCGTAGCTTCTTCCCTGGACGGCGGCCGCTTCGACGTTCACCCCGGCGTCGCGACAGTCCTGGACGAACTGCTCGACGTATCCGGCCGACAGCGCGCGAAAACCCTCATCCATGAGCCTGTCGTGGGCGGTCCGCAACTCGCAGAGCGAGTCCTCCCGTCGGTATTTCTCCGGCAGCCCCGGCTCCATATCCATGAACCGACGGCGGTGGATATCCACCCCGTAGACATGGCACACCGTGATCCGGGCGCCTGTCGCACGGGCCGCCGTCATCGCCGCACCGCCGGCGCTTCGGGATGGCTGCGATCCGTCAATTGCCACAAGGATGTGCTCGTACATGCCGGATAACCTCCACTGTCACGGTTCGAACGCCTTTTCGAGAGCCGGCCGCGGGCGTCGGCATACAGCTAATCAGATAAGCACGGCTCGTGCAAGTTGAAACTACCGCGGCGGCAGCGTCGATAGGGGAATGCCCTTGTTTTTTTGCGGGTTTTCCCTATGGATGAACCTCGCCTTTTGTGGTAGGCTGCCGGGTCCAATGGCGTTCAGGACGGAAAAAGATTCGTTGGGCGAGGTGAAGGTCCCGCAGGGGGCCTACTATGGCGCACAGACGGCCCGTTCGCTGGAGAATTTCGCTATCGGCGACGAAACCATGCCTCGGGAACTGGTGACCGCGTTCGCCGTGTTGAAGAAGGCCGCCGCCCAGGTCAATCTGGAATTGGGCCTGCTGGATCGCGACAAGGCGGAGTGGATTGTCCGCGCGGCCGATGACGTCCTGGCCGGCAAGCTCGACGACCAGTTCCCGCTGAGGGTCTGGCAGACCGGCAGCGGCACGCAGACCAACATGAACGTCAACGAGGTCCTCGCCAATCGCTCCATCGAGTTGGCCGGCGGGGTGGTTGGCAGCAAGCAGCCGGTCCATCCCAACGACCATGTCAACATGTCCCAGTCGTCGAACGACGCTTTTCCCACCGCCATGCACATCGCGGCCGCCCAGATGATTACGCAGCGTCTGTTGCCGGCCGTGGGGGCGTTGGCGGAGTTGTTGCACGAGAAGTCCCGGGCCTTCTCCGACATAGTGAAGATCGGCCGCACGCATCTGATGGACGCCGTGCCGATGACCCTCGGCCAGGAGTTCTCCGGCTATGCCGTGCAGGCCGAGCGGGGCCGAGAGCGGATCGCCCAGTGCCTGCCCAGGTTGTACGAGTTGGCCCTGGGCGGCACGGCCGTCGGAACGGGGCTCAACGCCCACCCGCGGTTTGCCCGCCGCGCGGCGCAAAGGATCGCCGAATTGACGGGTCTGCCGTTTGTTACAGCGGCCAATAAGTTCGAGGCCCTCGCCGCCCATGACGCCATGGTGGAAACCAGCGGTGCGCTCAAGACGCTGGCGGTCTCGCTGATGAAAGTGGCCAACGACGTTCGCTGGCTGGCGTCCGGCCCACGATGCGGCATCGGGGAGATTCGTCTGCCCGCCAACGAGCCGGGCAGTTCCATCATGCCCGGCAAGGTCAATCCGACGCAGTGCGAGGCGCTGACGATGATCGCCGTGCAGGTCATGGGCAATGACGCCGCCATCGCCTTCGCCGGGGCATCGGGCAACTTTGAATTGAATGTGTACAAGCCGGTTATCATCTACAACCTGCTGCAATCCGTGCGGCTGCTGGCCGACGGCTGTTCCGGCTTCGCGCGGAGGTGCGTCGCGGGCATAGAGCCGAACGAAGACGTGATTTCCCGCTATGTGGACCGATCTCTGATGCTGGTGACGGCACTGAGTCCGCACATTGGCTATGACAAGGCCGCGCAGATCGCCGGCAAGGCCCATGCCGAAGGCACGACTCTCAGGGAGGCGGCCGTGGCGCTGGGGCATCTGACAAGCGAAGAGTTTGATCGAATCGTGGTCCCTGACAAGATGGCGGGGCCGCGGGAATGAATCTCAGGCCGGCCGCGAATATGACATAGAAGCCCGCAGACGGGCGGGGGCGGCGTTATGAAGGGTACAATTGCCGAACGAATACTCGAATCGCATTTGATCGAGGGCGGTCTTTCCGCCGGCCGCGAGATCGGCATCCGCATCGATCAGACGCTGGCCCAGGATGCCACGGGCACCATGGTCTTTCTGGAATTCGAGTCGCTCGGGCTGCCGCGCGTCAAGCCGAAGGTGGCCGTCAGCTATGTCGATCACAACATCATCCAGACCGACTCGCGCAACGCCGACGACCACCGATTCCTCCAGTCCTGTGCCGCGAAGTTCGGCGTGATCTTCTCCCCGCCCGGCAACGGCGTCTCGCACCACGTGCACCGCCAGCGATTCGGGGTTCCGGGGCAAACGCTGCTCGGCGCCGACAGTCATACGACCACCGGCGGCTGCCTGGGCATGTTGGCGATGGGCGCCGGGGGCGTCGAGGTGGCGATGGCTATGGCGGGGCATCCCTACCACATCACCGTGCCGAAGGTATGGGGCGTGTACGTGGAGGGCGCATTCCAGCCGTTCGTCTCGGGCAAAGACCTGATCCTGGAACTGCTGCGGCGGTTCTCCTGCAAGGCCGGCGTGGGCAAGATCATGGAGTTCTTCGGACCCGGCGTGGCCAACATGGACATGGCGGCCCGCGCGACGGTGGCGAATATGGCGGTGGACATGGGACTGACGGCCGCGATCTTCCCGTCGGATGAGGTTACGCGGAAGGAGCTGGCCCGCAACGGGCGGGAGGACGCATGGTCCGAGATCGGGACCGGACCAAATCCCCAGTGGGACGAGACGACTGAAATCGACCTGGGAGTCATCGAGCCGATGGTCGCCTGTCCCCACAATCCCGACAATGTCAGGCCGGCGCGCGATCTGTCGGATATCGAGGTTCAGCAGGTGATCATCGGTTCATCCTGCAACGGCAGCTACAGGGACTTCATGGTCGCGGCGAAGATGGTCGAGGGCAAGATGCGGCATCCAAACGTCAGCTTCGAGATCAACACGGGCAGCCGCCAGACCTACGACAACATCGTCGCCGCCGGCGGGGCGACGGCGCTTCTGGAGGCGGGGGCCCGGATTCACGAGTCCGGCTGCTTGGGGTGCATCGGAATGGGCCAGGCCCCCGCGACGGGAACGGTGTCGCTGCGGACATTCCCTCGCAATTTCAAGGGCCGCAGCGGCGCCCAGGACGACCATGTCTACTTGTGTTCGCCGGAGACGGCCGCAGCCTCGGCCCTGGCGGGCAGGATCACCGACCCGCGGACTCTGGGCGAAGCGCCGACGATTACCTATCCGAACCGGTTCAAGTTCAGACCCGAATGGTTCATCCAGCCGCCGTCCGATGGCTCGCAGGTGCAGATCATCCGCGGGCCCAACATCCGACCCCTGCCTCACTTCCCGGCCCTTGACGAGACACTGGAGGCGACGGTTCTGATCAAGGTCGAGGACAACGTGAGCACCGACATCATCATGCCCGCCGGAAGCCGCGTATTGCCCTATCGCAGCAATATTCCGGCCATCAGCGAATTCGTGTTTGAGGTCATCGATGCGGGTTTCTCGGCGCGGGCCAGGGCCGCAGGCAACGGAATTGTCGTCGGCGGTGAGAACTACGGCCAAGGGTCATCCCGCGAGCACGCCGCACTGGCCCCGCGATACTTGGGCGTCCGGGCGAAGATCGCCAAGGGGTTCGCCCGCATCCACAAGGCGAACTTGGTCAACTTCGGGATTCTGCCGCTGGTCTTTGTGAATCCGGATGATTACGGCGCCATCGAGCAGGGCGATACGGTCACTATCACGGGCGTCCGTCGCGCCATTGCCGCCGGCCAAGGCCGGATACCCATCCATGTCGGAGGCAGAACCATAATGACCTCCCTCGACGTATCGGAGCGTCAGCGACGAATCCTCCTGGCCGGCGGCATGTTGAACCTCGCCACGAAGACCGACGACGGACTTCGGGAGGCCCAATGAGCGGCGTCACAAGGCACCAGTTCGATGCGCTGGTCGTCGGCGCCGGCGGGGCGGGGCTCTACGCGGCGCTGGAGGCCGGCCGATTACCCGGCTCCCGGATTGCAGTGCTCTCCAAACTCCTGCCGATCCGAAGCCACACCGGGACCGCGCAAGGCGGCATCGGGGCGGCCCTGGGCAATGTCGAGGAGGACCAGCCTCAGTGGCACGCTTTCGATACCGTCAAGGGCGGCGATTACCTTGTGGACCAGCAGGCGGCCAGGATCCTGGCCGAGGACGCCGTACAGGCCGTCTATGAGCTTGAGAATCGCGGTCTGCCGTTCAATCGAACGCCTGATGGACGCATCGACCAGCGGCGATTCGGAGGCCACACACGCAATTTCGGCGAAGCCCCGGTGCGCCGGGCCTGTTACGCGGCCGACCGAACCGGCCACATGATTCTCCAGACGCTCTACCAGCAGTGCATCAAGAACGACGTCTCATTCTTCGACGAGTTTCAGCTCGTGGACGTATTGATTGACGGCCGAACGTGCGCCGGAGTTGTGGCGGTGGAACTGGCGACCGGCGACGTGCATGTGTTCCATACCAAAGCGGTTCTGATCGCCACCGGCGGTTCTGGCAGGATGTTCCGCACGACGAGCAACGCCTACGCCAACACCGGCGATGGGCCGGCGGTGCTGGCCCGCCGGGGTGTGCCCCTGGAGGATATGGAGTTCTTCCAGTTCCATCCAACGGGCATTCGCGGGATGGGAATCCTCATCAGCGAGGCCGTTCGCGGCGAGGGGGGCATATTGCGGAACGCCACGGGCGATCGGTTCATGGAACGATACGCCCCGACGATGCTCGACCTGGCGCCCCGCGACATCATCGCCAGGTGTATGGTGATGGAAATCCGCGCCGGCCGCGGGATAATGGGCGACGCCGGGGCCGATGACCACCTTCTGCTTGATGCAACGGGTCTCGGGGCCGACGTCCTGTCCCGGAAGCTGCCCGACATACGCGATTTCTGCAAGACCTATCTGGGTCTGGACCCGGCCGATGCCCCGATACCCGTGCAACCGACCGCGCACTATGCGATGGGCGGTATTCCCACCGACCTGGACGGGCGTGTTGTCGCCGACGGCGAAGAGGGTATATACGAGGGTCTCTATGCCGCCGGAGAGTGTGCCTGCGTCTCGGTCCACGGGGCGAACCGACTGGGGACCAACAGCCTGGTGGATCTGATTGTCTTCGGGCGACGGGCGGGGCGACACATGGCTCAGTTCATCCAGCAAGCGGATACGCCGACCTGTCCGCCCGACGCAAGCGAGTATACTGAAGAACTGGTCGAGGGGCTCCGGGGCGGCCAGAGCGGTAACGGCCGGGCCGAGTGTATCCGCCGGACAATGCAGGACCTTATGATGGACTCGGTGGGGATATATCGCCGGGGCGACGGCATGGCCGCTGCGATCGGGAATCTCCAGGCCCTGCGTTTGCAGGCCCGCGACCTTGGCATCGATGACGCCAACTGCCTCTACAATACGGGTCTGCTGGAGTTGCTGGAACTGCGAAACCTCCTGGACATGGCCCTTGTCACCGCGGTCTGTGCCGAGGCCCGTCGCGAGAGTCGCGGGGCCCATGCCCGTCAGGACTATCCCGACCGCGATGATGAAAATTGTCTCAAGCATACTCTCGCGTGGCTGGACGATTCGGCCGCATCAAGCGTGCGGCTGGGCTCGAAGGGCGTCGACTTGTCCATCTGGGCGCCTGGGCCGCGCGCCTATTGACAGCGACTGGAACGGCTATGAAGGTTACATTCAGAATACAGCGATTCAACCCCCAGGCCGACAGCATGCCCCGCTTCCAGGAATTCGCCGTTGATGTCGATCCCACGGATCGCGTGCTCGATGCGCTGATGCACATCAAGCGGACGATGGACGGGACGTTGTCGTTTCGCAAGAGCTGCGCCCACGGCGTCTGCGGGTCGGATGCGATGATGATCAACGGCGTCGAGCGTCTGGCCTGCAAGACGCTGGTGCGTGATGTGGCGGCCGGAGAGGGGGCCGTTGTGACGTTCGAGCCGCTTCGCTCGTTGCCCATCCAGCGTGACCTGATGGTTGACTACGATGCCTTCTTCGCCGCCTACCGGCGGGTCAGACCGTTCCTGGAGCCTGCGAAGGAGGTCGAGAAGGCCGAGCACCTCCAGACCCCTGAGCAGCGCAAGGTCATCGACGACCCGACGAAGTGCATCCTCTGTGCAGCCTGCTACTCGGCGTGCCCGGTCATCTGGCAGGAGCACAAGCCGTTCATCGGCCCGGCGGCGGTGGTGCAGGCGGCCCGGTTTGTATTCGACAGCCGGGACCGTGGGGTCCAGCCGCGATTGGACGTATTGGACCGGCCTGACGGCGTATGGCCCTGCGAGAGCCGGTTCGAGTGCACGCGGGTCTGTCCCCGCGGCATCAAAGTGACCAAACTGATCAATCTGACCAAGCGCGAAATCCAACGACACAAGGAGCAGGCCAATCAAGACGCATGAGCACCAGGGCCGGCAGTTGCTTGAGCGATACGGAATTCCCGTCGCGCGGGGGCAATTGGCGCGCAGTGCGGCCGAGGCGACGGTGGCGGCCCAGGGGTTGGGCGGCCCGGCCGTGGTCAAGGCCCAAGTCCTCACCGGGGGCCGGGGCAAGGCCGGCGGCGTCCGCATCGCCTCCTGCCCACGAGAGGCCGGGATTGCCGCGGCGGAAATCCTCGCCATGACAATCAAGGGCATGGCGGTCGAGAAGGTGCTCGTGGTCGAGAAACTGGACATTGCCGCCGAATACTACGCTGGCGTGACCGTGGACCGCCAAGCCAAGGCGGTGGTGTTGATCCTCAGCCGGGCCGGCGGCATGGATATAGAGGAGGTTGCCGCCCGCGAGCCGGACAGGATCCGGCAGTGTGTTCTTTCCGGGCCGGCGAACGCCTGTGGCACGAATGACCTGAAGGCGTGGCTGCGGCAGTCATTCGCCGACGACTCATTGACCCGGCAGGCGTCGGCCGTGGTCGAGGGGATGCACCGGCTGTTCCGCGAGAAGGACTGCTCGCTTGTGGAGATCAATCCGCTGGCCGCGACCCGGCAAGGACGTCTGATGGCCGCCGACGCCAAGATCGTGTTCGACGACAACGCGCTGTTTCGCCGGCCGGACGTTGCCGCTTTGAGCAATCCCGAAGAATACACGGCCGATGAGACGCAGGCCCGCGAGGCGGGACTGAGCTACGTGAGTCTCTCCGGCGAGATCGGCTGCATGGTCAACGGCGCCGGCCTGGCGATGGCCACGATGGACGGCATCAAGCTGGCTGGCGGCCGACCGGCCAATTTCCTCGACGTCGGCGGCAGTTCGAATCCCCGTAAGGTCCTCGACGCCATGCGGATTCTCCTGAAGAACACCGACCTCAAAGCGATTCTGATCAATATCGTCGGCGGCATCACCCGCTGCGACGACATTGCCCGGGGCATCCTGGCGGCCAGAGAACAACTGCGAATCAACGTGCCCGTGGTCATCCGGTTGATCGGCACCAACGAAGAACAAGGCCGCCGGATGCTGTCCGACGCGGGTCTGCAGGCGGCCCGGCGGATGACCGAGGCCATTGAAGAAGTCGTCCGTTGTGCGAGACAGAGGGAACGGCCATGAGCATTCTGGTGGACGAGCGGACAGGAGTCATCGTGCAGGGCATCACCGGGCGCGACGGCTCATTCCATGCCAGGGCCATGGCCGAGTACGGCACGCTGGTCCGCGGCGGTGTGACCCCGGGTAAGGGCGGCCAGATGGTGGGCAGGCTGCCGGTGTTCGATACGGTGGCCGAGGCCGTCGAGCAGACCGGAGCCGATTGCTCCGTCCTGTTCGTCCCGGCAAGGTTCGCGCCGGATGCCATCCGCGAGGGCGCGGATGCGGGCATCTCGCTGATTGTCTGCATTACCGAAGGCATTCCCGTCCTCGACATGGTGGACCTCTACCACGACCTGCGGGCCAAAGGCGTGCGGTTGATCGGTCCCAATTCTCCGGGCCTGATTTCGCCGGGCAAGTGCAAGGCCGGAATCATGCCGGGCCATGTCCATACACCCGGCGGCGTGGGCGTGATCTCCCGTAGCGGCACGCTGACCTACGAAGTGGTGTACGATCTGACCGAAAGCGGCTTTGGACAATCGACGTGTGTCGGCATCGGCGGCGACCCGATTGTCGGCACAGGGTTTGTCGAACTGCTGGAGATGTTCGAGGCCGACGGGCAGACCGAGGCCGTCGTGCTGATCGGCGAGATCGGCGGCGAGGAAGAGGAAGCCGCCGCCGCTTACATCGCTGAGCACGTAAGCAAACCCGTCGTGGCGTTCATATCGGGACGGACCGCCCCGCCCGGCAAGCGCATGGGCCACGCCGGTGCCATTATTTCGGGCGGGAGCGGCGGCGCCGAGGCCAAGGTCGAGGCCCTGCGCCGCGCAGGCGTGGTCGTCGTGGAACGTCCTGATCAGATACCGGAGGCCCTGTGAATAACACCGCCTATATCGAGCGGCTCTACGAACTCTGGCGCCGGGACCCATCTGTGGTCAGCGGCCGGTGGGACGCTTATTTCCGTGAAGTTGCGGCCGCCGGCGGGCCTGATGCGGTTCCTACCCCGGCCGTCGGACCCGACAAACGCGACATGGCGTACCGTCAGAGCCGGGTCGACAGCCTGCTGTGGGCCTATCGCGACATCGGGTATATCTACGCCCAGGTCAATCCGCTCGGAGATCACGGCCCGACACACGATTATCTAAAACGCGAGGATGACGACGTCTACGAGAAGCTCACGCTTGAGCAGTTTGACATCTCGCCGGACGACTTGGATACCGAGTTCTTCGCCGGCAGGGCGATGAAGCCGTCTCGCGCTCCGCTGCGTGAAATCCTGGCGGCGTTTCAGGAGACCTACTGCGGTCCGGTGGCCGTGGAGTTTCTCCACATTCAGAACATACGCATCCGCCGCTGGCTGATTGAGAGAATGGAATCCACGCGGAACCGTCCCTTGCTCGACGCCGCGAAGAAGCGGACGATCCTGACCGATCTGTTGCGAACCGAGGCGCTGGAACGGATGTTGGGCGGGTCGTTTGTCGGCCAGAAACGTTTCTCCCTGGAAGGCTCAGAGGCCATTATCCCCGGGCTGCATTTCCTGGTCGATAGTGCCGGCCGGTACGGCATCGAGGATTTCGTTATCGGCACGACGCATCGCGGGCGGCTGGCGATTCTGCACACGATCTTGCACATGACCCCACGGGAGATCTTCTCGCGTTTCGAGGAGAATTTCGTCATGGAGATGCTCGGCGGCAGCGGCGACGTGAAATACCACGTCGGATATGAAACCGACCACATTCTCGATGAGGGTGGGACCGTGCATATCAGCATGGCCGCCAACGCCAGCCACCTGGAGTCCATCGACCCCATTGTGGAGGGCAAGGCGCGGGCGATTCAGGACCGCAAGGGCGACCGCGACCGCAAACGCGTCGTGCCCATTCTGATTCACGGGGACGCCGCATTCAGTGGACAGGGCGTCGTGGCTGAAACGTTGAATCTGTCCCGTCTGAACGGTTATGCCACGGGTGGTACGATTCATCTGATCATCAACAATCAGATCGGTTTTACGACCTCGGCCCGGGACGCACGCTCCACCGTGTTTCCCACCGATATGGCCAAGGGCCTGGCGGTTCCCATCTTTCACATCAACGGCGATGACCCTGAGGCGCTGGTCCATGCGGCGGAACTGGCGCTGCAATTCCGCGAGACTTTCGCCGCCGACTGCGTCATCGACGTCTTCTGTTATCGGCGCCACGGCCACAATGAGACGGATGAACCGTCGTTCACACATCCCTACATGTACCGGCTGATCGGCGGCCATTCGAGCGTTGCGACGATCTATGGGCGGCGATGCGCCCGAGACGCCGTCATGAGCGAGCAGGAACAATCCTCCTTCGCCGAGGAGTTCGCGCAATCTCTGCACGGGGCGCTTGAAGCAAGCCGTTCCGAGCCGATCTCGCTGATTGACACCACTCAGGGACCCGTCTGGGCCGACGTCGCAGGTCCCTATTCCCACGACCCGGTCGACACGACCGTGGATGCGGCGACGCTTGAGCGAATCGCCGGGCATCTGCTGGCCGTGCCCGAAGGATTCCACGTCCATCCGACGCTTCAGCGCATAATCGAGCGCAAACGCCGGGCCATCGAGGACCTGTCGGTCGCGGATTGGGCGCTGGCCGAATCCCTTGCGTTCGGATCACTTCTGCTGGAAGGCCTGCCCGTGCGTCTGTCGGGCGAGGATTGCGTCCGCGGCACGTTCTCGCAGCGCCACCTGACATGGTGGGATGTAGAGAGCCCGACGCCACGTTCCTATACGGCGCTGCGGACATTGGCGGCGGGGCAGGCCGAACTGGCGGCGTATGACAGCCCCCTGTCTGAGTACTCGGTGCTGGGATTCGAGTACGGTTACTCCGTGACCCGACCCGACGCCCTGGTGATCTGGGAGGCGCAGTTCGGAGATTTCGCCAATGGCGCCCAGGTGGTGATTGACAATTACGTGACCTCGGCCCAGAGCAAGTGGGGGCGGCTCAGCGGCCTGGTCATGCTCCTGCCGCACGCCAATGAAGGCCAGGGCCCCGACCATTCCAGCGGCCGCGTCGAGCGCTTCCTGCAGCATGCCGCCTGCAACAACATCCAGGTCTGCAACCTGACCACCGCGGCGCAGTACTTCCACCTGCTTCGCAGGCAGGTGAAAGCCCGGTATCGCAGACCTTTGATTGTTATGACGCCCAAGAGCCTGCTGCGGCGCCCGCAGGTTGCCTCTGCGCTGTCCGACTTGACGAAGGGCGGCTATCGCGAGGTGATCGACGATTCCTGCGACGGCGAAGGCGTTTCCAGGGTGGTGCTCTGTTCGGGCAAAGTGTACTACGACCTTCTGGAGGGGCGTGAAGCCGCCGCCGCCGGCGAGACAGCCATCGTCCGTATCGAGCAGTTGTATCCGTTCCCGGAGGCAGCGATCAGGGCCGCCCTGGGGCGATACTCGAAAGCCCGCAAGGTTGTCTGGGTACAGGAGGAACCCCGAAACTTCGGCCCGTGGTGCTACATGGTGGAGCGGTTCTCCCGCCGACTGGCCGATATCGAACTGGGTTACATCGGCCGAGGCGAATGTCCGTCGAGCGGCAGCGGCTCCTTCAGGCTATATCAGAAGGAGCAACAGAAACTGATTGAGGATGTTTTCGGCCCGGCCGGCGCCCGCGATGGGACCCGGCCCGCCGGTAAGGAGAGTGCGTGATATGAGTACCGAAGTGAAAGTGCCTTCCGTCGGCGAATCCATCACCGATGGGACTATTGTCTCATGGCTCAAGAAGAGCGGCGACAGAGTCGAGCAGGGGGAGAACCTGTTCGAATTGGAGACGGAGAAAGCCGTCCTGGAGATTCCCGCGCCGGCCGCCGGGGTACTCGAAACCCTCGTGGATGAAGGCAGCCGGGTGCGGATCGGCCAGACCGTGGCGATGATCGGCGAGGGTGGAGAGCCGCCCAAGAGGGCACCCGAACCGAAGAAAGACGAGACGGCGACATCGCCCGCGCCGCAAGCCCGCGTCGCCGAGCCCGCACCGCCGCCCGCCGCGCCACGGCGGCAACATGTGACCCCGCCTGTTTCTGCGAGCCGTGGGGAGCGTCATTTCGAGCGCGTGCCCATGACGGCCATCCGCAAGCGCACGGCCGAGCGTCTGGTCCAGGCGCGCCGTGAGGCGGCGCACCTGACGACGTTCAACGAGATCGATATGGGGAAGGTGGTCGATATCCGCCACCATTACAGGGAGCGGTTCGAGAAGGAGCACGGAATCCGAATTGGTTTCATGTCCTTCTTTGTTAAGGCCGTCTGCCAGTCGCTCAAGGAGTTCCCGGCGCTCAATAGCCGGGTTGACGGCGACGACATCATCTATCACCGCTTCTATGACATTGGAGTGGCCGTCGCAATCGAAGGCGGTCTGATCGTGCCGGTGATACGCGACGCCGACCGCATGCACTTCGCCGAGATCGAGACGGCCATCGCGGATCTGGCCAGGCGGGCGAGCGAGAAGAAACTGGCCCCGGAGGAGTTGACGGGCGGGACCTTCACCATCACCAACGGCGGCGTGTTCGGGTCGCTGATGTCAACGCCGATACCGGCCTATCCGCAGACGGCGATTCTCGGCATGCACGCGATCAAGAGACGGCCCGTCGTGGTCGACGACGCCATCGTAGCACGCCCCATGATGTACGCCGCCCTGACATACGACCACCGAGTCATCGACGGCCGCGAGGCCATCGGTTTTCTCACAAGAATCAAGGAATACATCGAAGAGCCGGACAAGCTCCTGCTCGAACTCTAATCGCACAACACATAGCCTTGTATACCGGAGACACGATCATGACTGAGACAACCTACGCCAAGGGCCTCGAAGGCGTCATCGCTGCCGAGTCCGAGATCTGCCGGATTGACGGTGTCGGCGGCAAACTCTACTATCGCGGCTACTCCATTGAAGACCTTGCGAGGCACTCCTCGTTCGAGGAGACGACCTATCTGCTGCTGTACGAGAAGCTGCCCACGGCGGACGAGTTGGCGGACTTCACGGCCCGCATGCGCGGCAGCCGCGAACTCAAGCCCCCCGTCCAGGCCATGGTCCGCGATTTTCCGCCGGCGGGCCTGCCCATGGAACTGCTGCAATCCGTGATTGCGTATCTCAGCGGCACGGTCGAGCATCAGATCCGACATTCTGCGACGTGCAACTGCCGCCGCACGATGCACCAGATTGCGCAGCTGTCCACCGTGCTGGCCACCTACCAGCGATTCCGCGAGGGCAGGCCCTATCTGCCATCGCGGCCGGACCTGTCATCCGGCGCGAACTTCCTGTATCTGCTACGGGGAGAGGAGCCGTCCGAGCAGGAGGGGCGCATCATGGACACGGCTCTGGTCCTGCACGCCGAGCACGGGTTCAACGCCTCCACTTTCACGGCCCGCGTGGTGGCGGCGACGTTCTCGACCTGCTACTGCAGCGTCTCGGCCGCCATCGGTGCGCTGGCCGGCTTCCTCCACGGCGGCGCCAACGAGCGTGTGATGGATATGGTCGATGAGATCGGCTCGATAGACAACATCGAGCCCTGGCTCGATAAGACCCTCGCCGCGCACGGCAAGGTCATGGGCATGGGCCATCGTGTCTACAAGGCCAAGGACCCGCGTGCCATCGTCATGGAGCAAATGCTGTTGGACCTGTGCGAGCAACGGGGCGACCGAAGACTCTACGATTTCCTCAAGAAGATCGAAGCCGGCTTCCGCAAACGCATGGAGGAAAAGGACAAGCCCATCTATCCGAACGTCGACTTCTTCTCGGGGGCCGTCTACTCAATGCTGGGAATCCCGCGCGACCTGTTCACTCCGATCTTCGCGGCGTCGCGCGCGTCCGGCTGGCTGGCCCACATTCTTGAACAGCGCAAGGACAACCGCCTCTACCGGCCCAGGGCCCTGTACGTGGGGCCCGAGCCCAGAGCGTGGGTCCCTCTGAACGAACGGGCATAGCGGGCTATCCCTTGAATTGCGAAACCAGCCCCGTGATGGACACCTTGGCGTCGCCGAAGAGCATCCGTGTGTTCTCACGGAAGAACAATGGATTGTCCACTCCCGCAAATCCGGGGTTGAGCGAGCGTTTGAGTACGATGCATGTCCTGGCGCGGTCGACCTCGATAATGGGCATGCCCCACAGCGGGCTGTTGGCATCTTCCTTGGCGGCTGGGTTGACCACATCGTTGGCGCCGATAACGATGGCGACATCCACTGTTTCCATGGCGGGGTTGACGTCCTGCGGCTCGACGAGCAGTTCGTACGGCACGTTCGCCTCGGCCAGCAGGACGTTCATGTGTCCGGGCATGCGTCCGGCCACGGGATGGATACAATAGCGGACTTCTGCATCGTTGCCTATGAGCAGGTCACCCAGTTCGCGGACGGCGTGTTGGGCCTGGGCCGCCGCCATGCCGTAACCGGGCACGAATACCACGCTGCGGGCCGCTTCAAGAATGAGGTAGGCATCCTCGACGCTGATGGGATTGGCCTGGCCCTGATACGAGGCGCTCTTGCCGCCGGCGGCCGAGCCGAAACCGCTGAACAGGACGTTCGCCAGGGAGCGGTTCATGGCCTTGCACATGATCTTCGTAAGGATAAGGCCGGAGGCCCCCACCAGCGAGCCCGAGACAATCAGGACGTTGTTGGCGATGACGAAACCAGCCGCGCACGCCGCCAGCCCCGAATAGCTGTTGAGCAGGCAGATGACCACCGGCATATCGGCGCCCCCGATGGGAATTGTTGAGAGCACGCCGAGCGTCAGCGCCAGCGCAATGACGGCCAGCAGCGTCGCATAGGTATATCGAAGGTCCGCCGGGCCGAGCTGGTCAAGTGGTCGGGTAATGAAGTACACGCCCAGCGCGAGCAACGCCGCGAGAATCAGGCCGTTGGCAATGTTCTGGCCCTTGTACAGAATGGGTCTGCCCGTGATGGTCCCGGATAACTTGCCGAATGCGACGACGCTGCCGGAGAACGTGACGGCCCCGATCAGCACCGTAAGGAAGATGGCGATCACGGTAAACAATGTGGTCGGCTCGGCTGCGGCCCACTTGCCGTGATACTCCGACCAGCCCACCAGCAGGCTCGCCAGCCCGCCAAAGCCGTTGAACAGTCCCACCATCTCCGGCATCGAGGTCATCTTCACCAGCCGCGCCGCCAGGGCCCCGATGATCGAGCCGGCGCCTGCTCCCGCAATGACCCACAGCCACTTCGCCTGCGGCATGGCCGTCAGCGTGGCGGCGATCGCCACAAGCATCCCCAGGGCCGAGACGAGGTTGCCTTTGCGGGCGGTGTGCGGCGAGCCCAGCATCTTGAGCCCGAATATGAACAGTATCGACGCCGCGATGTAACAGAGTCCTCGGATCAGTTCCGCACTCACGGCCTGGCCCCCTTGCTGTCCTTGCTCTTGAACATTTCCAACATGCGATCTGTCACCAGATAGCCCCCAACGACGTTGATCATGGCGAACATGACCGCCAGGGTCGCCAGTACGGTAGTGACCGTCTCATGGCCGCCCCGGCCCGATACAATCAGCGCCCCGACAATCGTAACGCCCGAAATCGCGTTCGATCCGGACATCAGCGGTGTGTGAAGCTGGGACGGCACCTTGCGGATCAGCTCAACGCCGAGGAACATCGCAAGCACGAATACGAAGAACAACAACGATATTGCGGCGGCATCCATAAGTGTGTGATCTCCTTTGTGACGACTCGTGACCCATGACCTACGGCTCACGACTGACGACCAACGACTCCTTAACGGCTGGGTGTACGACTTGGCCGTTGTGTGTTATCAGGCAGCCTGCAATGATCTCATTGTCCCGGTTCAGCACGAGGTGCCCGGCGGTCTTGTCCCAGAAATGCTGAACGAAATTGCAGAGATTACTCGAGAACATGGCGCTGGCGGGAACCGGCACGCGGCGCTGCAACTCGGGCAGTCCGAGGATCATCACGCCCTTGCGATCGATCTCCCGCCCGAGTCGCGATGCCTCGACGTTACCCCCGGCCTCGACGGCCAGATCCACGACGATACTGCCCGGCTTCATGCCGTCGAGCATTTCATTGGTCACAATCACAGGGGCCTTGCGGCCGAAGACCTTGGCGGTGGTGATGACAATATCGGACTGGGCGCACTGTTTGGCCATCGCCTGGCGCTGAGCGGCCAGTTGTTCCTCGGTCAACTGTCTGGCGTAGCCGTCCCTGGTCTGCCCGGTCTGTCCGAGCTCGACGACCAGCGGTTTGGCGCCGAGCGAGCGAATCTGCTCATGGGCCTCGGGGCGAACATCGAACGCATCCACCCTCGCGCCGAGACGCCGTGCGGTGGCGATGGCCTGAAGGCCCGCGACGCCGGCGCCGATGATGAACACGCGGGCCGGCTGGATCGTTCCGGCGGGAGTCATCATCATGGGCAGTATCCTGTTGAGCCGCTCGGCCGCCAGCATCACCGCGACATAACCGGCGAGATTCGCCTGGGAACTGAGCACGTCCATCTTCTGGGCGAGGGTCGTGCGGGGAATCATGTCCAGGCTGATCGCGCTGACCTTGCGCTGGGCCAGTTGCCTGATCGCATCACTGTTGTTGAACGGGTCCAGGAGGCTGACGTGAATACAGCCTTCGACCAGCAGCGAAATATCCTCGGCAGGCGGGATGCCCATCCGAAGGACCATCTCAGCGCCGGTCATCGCCATCAATCGGTCCGTCGATAGCCTGGCTCCGGCCCGCTCATACTCGTCGTCCTCGACGTGAATGGACTGCCCCATCCCCGCCTGGACGACGATTTCCGCGCCGAGTTTAGTCAGCGTGGCCGCATCGGTCGGCAGCAGGGGGGCCCGTGTCTCCTGCGGGTCGGTCTCTCTGGCAAAGAACAACCTCATTCACACTCCTTGCACGTTGTCAAATCAAAGCCCGCCCCGACAACGCCCTCCTTGCCGGCGCCCCTGCGTGGCCGAGCGCCCGCAAGGTTCATTGGGTGTCCGGCCGCGTGGCGATCAGCTTCCTGATGTCGAAACGGTAGTATTTCTGCTTCCACGCCGGATTGCCCTGGACGTCCGCGTTGGCCACATGGATGATCCCGTCTTCCGGGACCATCAGGGCGTTGTGCAGATTAGACCGCATGGCGACCGGGGCGTCCATCAGACGGATGGCTGACTCCTGCGTGAACCGGCCGTAGCTTTCAGCGACGAGCCTGGACAGATTGCGATATCGCTCATCGGCGGACATCAGCACCGTGTTCTTCACCGGATGGGGCAGCAGTTCGTGATGCTCACCCGGCCGGATAATCTCCACCTTCTCCGGCACAGCCTTTATGCCCACCGCCGAGTTGGTCTTCGCGTCGGCGATCACGTAATAGTATTCGCACGTCCGCTTGTTATTCTCAAATACGCCGATGGCCTCGTCGAGCGTCTTGGCGTCGGACAACACCATCCGAACCAGAAACGCCATGGGGATGCCATCCCACTGACCCACACCCCCGCCACCCATCTCGCCGATACTGACCTGCCGCATATTCATGCCCGTGACCGAACCGATGAAGCCGGCATACGACACGTTGACAAATGGAATACCCCCGTCCGGCTCCTGGATGATCAACACCGCGTGGTCCTGAAATCGCATATCGACGCCGTAATCCAGAACCCGGCCGTGGTAGAGCTTTCCCTCGGCCGTTGCCTCCTTCAGCAGGGCGAACCCGCTGCAGTGCATCAGTTCGGGGATCAGGTTGGTGCCGACGATCTTCCATTCGGGTATCTCGGCCCCGCGGGCCAGGGCCTTCATCTCATCGACGAAACGCTGGGGAATCTTGCCCGCGAAAGCCGATGAGAGCATCCCCGCGACGGCCGAACGCGGAACCTGCACCCCGCGAAACTCGACGGTCTCCTGCGAGTCCGGGGCCCCCAGAAGGAAGTTGACATTCGTGTGGATTGCGTCCTTGAGCAGGACCCCGTGCTGATAACCCATCTCATCGGGCGTGCCTTTGAGGTGCAGCACGCGGTAGCCATCGACCGTCTCCAGGTAGCCCTTGCCCTGCGTGGCAATGAGCGTACGGATCGGCTCGACGGCCCCGACCACCGGGACCGACAGCAGGACAATGATCAGGCAAAGAACGCTCGTGCGGTATCTGCGAAATGCCATTGTGCGACTCCTTAAAAGGACCAGGGCCCCAGCCAGTCAACGCCATTATACGAAGCCGCCGGCGCCGCGCCCAGCCCTTTTCGCAGCGGCAATATGCCCGCGAGCTTCTCACAGGCCGTGAGAGCCGGTATGATAGGCCCGCTGGTTATTCGCAAGGACTGTTCTTCTGGAGGCTCGTTCTTGATGAGTGGCAAGATGTCTGCTCGATCGACCGTGTTCTTTGCTGCATGTCTTCTGGCTGTCAACGAGGCCGTTTGGGCCGCTGAATCGCCCGTGGCAAAGGACTACAATTTCACCCCCGTTCCATTTAACCAGGTGCAGGTCGAAGACCGTTTCTGGAGCCCCCGGCTGGAGACCAACCGCCGAATCACGATCCCGTATGCGTTTGAGCAATGCGACGAGACCGACCGCATCAGCAACTTTGAGAAGTCCGCGGGCCTGATGTCCGGCAAGCACGAGGGAACGCATTTCAACGATTCGGACGTGTACAAGGTCATGGAAGGGGCCGCGTACTCGCTGGCCATCTATCCGGATCGAATGCTCCGGCTGTATCTGGATCAGTTGGTCAGAGTCATGGCCGCGGCCCAGTGGCAGGACGGGTACCTGTTCACGTTCTATTCCATCCCGCAGCGTCAACCGGAGAATCGTTGGACGAATATCCCGTGGGTCCACGAGCTGTACTGCATGGGCCACATGTATGAAGCGGCTGTTGCTCACTACCAGCTAACCGGCGACCGGACATTCCTCGATGTGGCGATTAGGAACGCCGATCTGGTCTGCAACGTGTTCCATCCCGACGGACGAACCGACCCACCGGGTCATCAGGAGATCGAGATCGGGCTGTGCAAGCTCTATCGGGCCACCGGCGACGCGAAATACCTCAGCCAGGCGAAGTTCTTCCTGGACCAGAGAGGACGCAAGGGCCGCCGTGGCCCTGACGGTAATGGCGGCCTCTACGGCGCCTACGGTCAGGACCACGTCCCCGTCGTCGAGCAGACGGAGGCGGTCGGCCATAGTGTCCGCGCCGCCTACATGTACACGGGCATGGCCGACGTGGCGGCGTTGACCGGCGACATGGAGTATATCCGGGCCATCGACACCATCTGGAAGGACGTTGTCGACACCAAGCTGTACATCACCGGCGGCATCGGGGCGGCCGGCGGGCACGAGGGCTTTGGCGGGGCCTATGAATTGCCGAATATGACCGCCTATTGCGAGACCTGCGCCTCCATCGCCAACATCCTCTGGAACCATCGCATGTTCCTGATGAAAGGGGATGCCGGATACATCGACGTCCTGGAGCGGACGCTCTACAACGCCGCCCTGTCGGGCATCTCGATGGAGGGCGACCGTTTCTTCTATCCCAACGTGCTCGAATCGCTGGGCCAGCACGGGCGAAGCCCCTGGTTCGGCTGCGCATGTTGTCCGTCCAATGTCGCTCGCTTCATCCCCTCCATCCCGGGTCTCGCATATGCCCACAGGGACGGCAACGTCTATGTGAATCTGTTCATCGGCGGCCATGGCGTCATCCGCACGCCCGATCGAACGGTGACGATCCGCCAGGAGACGGACTATCCCTGGACCGGCAGCGTGAAGATCCGCGTCGAATCCGACAAGACCGGCGATTTTGCCCTGATGGTGCGGATTCCAGGCTGGGCCCGGAACATGCCGGTTCCCAGCGACCTCTATGCCTATGGCGATAAGGCACCCGGCGATGCGGTCCTGAGTGTCAATGGCAAGGCAGTCCCGGTCAAGGCAGACAACGGCTATGCCCCAATCCGGCGCACCTGGACGTCGGGAGATGTGGTGGAACTGTCGCTGCCGATGACCGTCCGCCGGGTCATCTCCAATGAGAAGGTCATTCCGAACAAAGGCAAGGTGGCCCTGGAACGCGGCCCGGTGGTGTACTGTCTGGAAGGCCACGACAACAACGGACAGGTCCTGGATATGTACATCCCGGATGATGCACCACTCCAGACACAGTTCCGGACCGAC
The DNA here is from genome assembly GCA_002347125.1 of Phycisphaerales bacterium UBA2266. Lineage (GTDB taxonomy): Bacteria > Planctomycetota > Phycisphaerae > Sedimentisphaerales > Anaerobacaceae > UBA2266. The sequence continues at coordinate 9,858 of DDXG01000361.1, read as the reverse complement.
CTGCTCAACGGCGTCATGGTCATCACTGGCCAGGCTCGAACGGCCAAGCGAACACTCGACGGCCGCATCATGCCGCACGGAGAGAGGCCCTTCACGGCGATACCCTACTATGCCTGGGCCCATCGTGGGTCGTCGCCCATGACCGTCTGGCCCGCCCGGGTCCCGGAAGGGGCCCGCCCGAAACCGGCCGACACGCTGACATACACAAGCAAGACGACCGCCTCCTTCGTTCACGTCTCGCTGGACGCCATCAAGGACCAGATCATCCCGGCCGATTCGGCGGATTCATCGGGCCTGCAACTCGATTTCTGGCCCCACAAGGGCGTGACCGAATGGGTCAAGTTCGAATGGGACCAGCGGCACAGACTCTCCAGCGTCAGAGTCTACTGGTTCGATGACACAGGCCGCGGCGCCTGCCGCGTTCCCAAGTCGTGGCAGGTCCTCTATCGCGATGCGGGCGGCCGATTCATCCCCGTCGAAAACAGCGCTCCGTATGGCACGGCCAAGGACACCTTCAACGAGGTGCAGTTCAAACCCGTCGAAACCGATGCCGTTCGCATCGACATCGTGCTTCAGGACGAATGGGCCGCCGGGGTCCAGGAGGTCATCATCGAGTAACCGTTTTCGTTCTGCAGGGTCCGCATGATGCCGGTGTCACTGGCCGTAAAAGACCAGGTGATCGTAGGTCCGGTTGTCGGCCCGTTTCTCCTGTTCTTTCTCAAGCGGCTGGTGGTACTGGCAGTGGAAGAACCGACTGTCCAGGACCGGCTGTGGCATCAGGTCCGTCTTGCCTGCCTCCGCGGCGGCCAGATGGAGCAGGGCCAGGGGAACCTCATCCCCGGTGCGAGCCCATTGCCGGCCTTGTCGTGGGAATAAGCCGTTCGGGGCCTGGGTCCGGAGCAGATTATCGCCGATTCTCCGAGCCAACCGCATAAAGGCCTCGTCGCCGGTGGCTCTATACAGTTCGAGCAGGGCGTAAAGGCTCTCCCAGTCGCTGTGGTTGGTCTGGAAGTCCGGGGCGCGGTCCGCCCCATCCGCGCGGCCGACGTCGCCGAGGCCGAATCGCCTGCAAATCTCCCGCGTCATCCGCCACAGTTCTGCATCCTTTGTCAGGCGGTAGCCCAGTGCACAGCCCCACAGCAGGGAACCGTCCGGATTACGAGGGGCAAAGGATTGCGGAACGTAGTAGCCGCTGCCGGACTGCTGCCACTGAATCGGCGTGCCGTCGACCATGACGGCGATGAATCGACCGCTGTTCGGATCGTAGCAGCACTTGGCGTAGGCCTTGAGGTCCTCACAGGCCCACGCGATGAACCTGCGTGCGACCCCTGCGCTGCGGCCGCCGGCTTTTATCAGCATCTCGGCCGCCTGCATCTGGGCCAGTGGCAAGTCGTGGTATCGTCCGGTCTGATGATAGGAGGCCACGATCTTGGCCTCATTGATACTCGGATGGACGTGGCCCAGGGCTATCTGGGCCCGATCCGGCTGACGGTAGCTGAGTTGCCCGCCGGACAGAGCCGTGTTCGGGTCCTCGGCCTGTTGCCACCGCTCGACCAGCCGATCCGTCCACAGCAGCGCCTCCTGGCTCTGGTCCAGAACCGCCAGCGCTACACCGGCCCGCATCAATGGAGGCGTCACATTGACGAACGACAGGTTGCTCTTGGGCGTCGCGAAGGGCACTGTGATGTCCTCTTCGTACACGGCGTCCCACCTCGGTTTGAGCCGGTCCCTCATATTCCCGTGGCGGTTGTAATCCAGCCGCGGCCAGTCAATGATGTGTCTTGCCCAGATTGCCTCCGCCAGCTTGCGTGCCGCCTCGGAGTCCACCCGCCACATCAGCTCGAAGTACGGTTGGTGGGTCTTGAGTTCGTGCCCATCGCTGGTTTGTCCGACCCCCTGGTTGCCCTCAAGGTCCCATGCCAAATGCCCGCCCCAGTACAGCAAGCCGTTGGGGGCGCAGCAATTGGTCAATGCATACGCCGTTGCCGCTTCAGCCGCCCGGCGATACTTCGCTTGCCCGGTCAGAGTCGTCAGTCCGTCCAGCAGACGCATCAATGGCTGCTGGCTGGCGAAGTTGGACAGTACCCACGTCTGCCCGTTGGGGCCTGCCCAGCGTACCGGTTCCAGCGTCCGGACGTGCAGGCCATCCACGAACAACGGGCTGTGAATATCGCCGTATGTGTCGGTTCCCCGCTCAATGACCGTGTCGGCGAATCGCCGAACCGCCTTGATGCAGTCTGCGTTCTCATACCCGGCGGCCGCCGAAGCCAGGACTGCTGCAAAGACGACTGCCGCCGCCATCCGGATGCCATCACTTGGGGCAATCCTTCTCATCATAGCACATCCTTGGACCCTATCCGGTCCCGATCACAAGCAAAGCGCACACGACGTCAACTTGCCTGCGCCGCTAAGGTCGGCGTCGGTCGCGCGGCCGTGGGGTAGTATCGGCCGCCTCGAACCGCAGGCCATCGATGGCTGTGCCGTCGGGCTTGCGAATTCGGCAGGCCGCCTCCCAGCCCCCGCCGTTGTTGATGACCTTTAGCATCAGCGTATTGACGGCGGCGTTGAGCCTGGCCCTGACGACATCCTGGCGGGGGCTGATGCTCCGGCTGGCGTTCGTGCCGTGGAGGAACTGTCCGTTGAGCCAGACCTTGATCGAGTCATCGCTGCCGACCTCGATCTGTACCTCCTGCTCCACCGGCGATATCACCGTCGTTCGCAGATACGCCGCCACGTTGTCGCGGCCCCCGAACGTGGCCGCCAGGTTGATATTCCACGAACCGAGACCCTGCCGGACGGGTCGCCAGGTAACGACGGCCTCCGCTTTCTCCGGGTCGAAGGCGGTGTCGAACAGTTGCGGGCCTTCCTTGCCGCGTTCGCTGTAGGGCCCGGCGCCGAGCCACGTCAGGATATAACCCTCGTATTGCTCAATCTCATTGATGATGGCCTGGGCTTTGTCGCGGGTCGCGGAACTCTCGACCGACGACACCACCTTTCTCATCGCTGCCTTCGCCCGGTCGGGATGGCTGCCCTTGAGCCGCTCGGCGATCTGCACCGTCGCCAGGGCGGCCTCGGCCTTGAGTTGCGGGTTATCGATATATCCCTGTACGATGTCCAGTGCCTCGACCGAATCGGCCGTCGCCAGACCGGCCAGAACCAGTTTCTTGTCCTCGGCCCGCTCCGCCGCGTTCATCGCCCGCACGTACATGCTCGTCGGGTTGTTCGACAACCCTGCCAGACGCACATAGCCCCGCAGCGCCAGCACCTTATGCGCCTGGTTACCCGATTGGCCGGCGATCACCAGCAGATCGTCCGCTGCCGCGATGTTCGGCCAGTCCGCCAGCGTGCGGACCGCCGCATCACTGACACCGGGATCGGGGTCCTTCATCGCTCTGCGAACCGCCGCCAGCGCGGCGGGCGTCGCCGGACGGCCGAGTAGCCGCAGCAGCACCGGCTTAGCTTCGTTCGGGGCCCTGGTCAGAGCGTTCAATACGGGCTGGACCTGTGCCTCAGGATCGCTCATGCGGCTGAACAGATCGACGACCGCCTGTTCCACGACCTCGCGGTCGCCCGGGTCTTTGGGTGCGATTGCGATATCCAGAAGCGTGCGAAGCTGGCCTGGGCCGCCCATCTTGCCTATGGCGCGGATGGCCTCCCGCCGCACGCCTTCTCTGTCGTCTTCAGCGGCCTTTCGCAGCTTCACCGTCGCCGCGGGCAGCCCACGCTCGCCCAGGACGCGGATGATCTCAGCCTGGACCGCCGGATCCTCCTCGTCCATGGCCGCCAGCAACTTGACATTGATCCCCGGCGGGTTGAGTCTCGCCAGACTTTGTCGGGCGACGGGTTTCTCGGGGCCGGATCCCGCAGCCATCTTGGCCAGTGGAACCACCGAAGCCAGCCCTCCGACCTTGCCGAGTGCCTCCGCGGCCGCGACACGAACCTGCTCGTTCGGACCGGCACCGGCCTTGATGATCGCCGACTCGGCCTCGCTGTGGCCCCGATCACCGAGGGCTCGAATCATCATTTCCTGCGTCTCCGGCGGCAGGGAATCCAACATGTCCGCGAACCTTCGGGTGGCGGCTCGGCCCTCCACCAGCGGCATCAGGCCGATAGCTCCCTGTCGCACCTCCGTGTCGCCGCCCTGAAGCGCCTCGACAAGGGTTGCGGCCCCTTGCGGCCCTTGCGTCAGCACGAGCCCTCGCAGCGCCGCCAGACGGATGTGCCTGGGCTGGCCGGCTGCGTAGAACTCCTGATATATCCTCTGAGCTGCCGCAGGTTTGCCCTCCGCAACGAATCCCTCGGCGCAGAGGATCAAGGCTCGGTCAATCTCGGATTGCACTGCTCGGGCCGCTCCCGGACGGGCTTTCTGAAGGGCTGCTACCGCGATGGGATTGCCGATACGACCCAACGCCTTGGCCGCGGCGCCGGCCACGGCCGGCTCGCTTGATCCCAATAGCCTTACTAAATCGTTCGTTGCCGGGGTGTAGCGGCGTTCGCCCAGCGTATTGGCCATGCCCACCTGCAGGGCCGGCGGCACCCTGTTCAGCGTCCGGTGCAACGCCGCCGATGCTGCATCCCCTTCGATGCTCCCCAGTGCATAGCGGGCCGCGTGCGAGACCTCCGGATCGGCCAGCAGCGGTTCGAGTCGGCCGATGCACTGCTCGGTGCCGATAGTCCGAAGCTGCCGGCAAAGGAATATCTTGCCGTCTCGCGTCCGGGTGTTTGCCAGGGTCGCCAGCAGCCTTTGCTCAACCTGTGCTCGCTCGCCGGGTCTCGTGGCGGCCGCCATGACGGTCTGTTCAATGAACTCCAGGGGATTGGAGTTGGCTCCGTACTCAAACCGCTGAACCACAGTCAGCGCCTGGTCCAGCCGGTTCATATCCAGGGGCATACCCGCCGGAACAGCCCCAGCCGGCGTCAGCACCAGCGTCAGTATCGCAATCACCTTGAAACGGGTCATGGTATCATCCTTTCGCTGTGGGTCGGTTGGGACGGTTTATGACAGAGTCCACGGCTCTCGCTTCGGGCGGTCCAGCCACCGGGCAGCCTCGGGGTCCCCGATGATCTGCTCGTTCTGCGGGTCCCATTTGAGAGGTCGCTTGAGCCAGTAGGCGATATTGCCCAGATGGCAGTGCGTCGCTGTCCGATGGGCCCGCTCGATATCCCGGAATGGAAGCTGGCGGGTCAGCACGCAATGGACGAAGTCGCCGAAGATGCCGCCCCTGCCCTTGTAGTTGGGTATGTAGATATCCGGCGGGGTCTGTTTTTGGCTACCGTCTCTGGCCGGGATCTCTCCTTGCGTGCCCCGAAACGACAGTATCCCGCCCCAGCCGCCGCCGTGGTATATCCGTACTCCGTTGGCGAAGACATACGTCAGACGCTGGATATCCCGGCCGTTCGGCGGGATGATCTCCACCGGTCCGGTCTCATGAAGGCCCAGGCAGAACAGGGCGCCCCCGAACCCATGACAGCCCCAGTCCGTCATGCCGCCGCCTGAATAGTCCCGGTAGGCCCGAAAGCCGCCGCGAATGAGCGTTGAGTGAAACGGCCGCACCGGCGCCGGTCCCAGCCACATATCCCAATCGACATCCGGCGGGGTCGGCTCCGGCGGCAGATAGCATGGCCCCGATGGCCCGCCGACGTCAACCCATGCCTCTTTCACTTCACCGATCGCTCCGCCCTGGACCATCCTATGGAACCAGCTGTAATCCTCCCATACCCGCTGCGACCCGCCGGAGAAGATGCGTCCGTATCGCCGAGCCGTCTCGACCATCCGGCGGCCCTCTCGCACGGTGAGAGTCTCGGGTTTCTCGCAGTACACATCCTTGCCCGATGCCATCGCCGCCGTCGCGATGATCGCGTGCCAATGATCCGGTGTGCCGATCAGAACCGCGTCGATGTCGTCTCTGGCGATGACGTCACGGAAGTCACGGTACGTCGTGCAGTCGGAGTTGCCGTACCGCCCGTCGACCATGCCCTTGGCGGCGTCGCGGTGGTCTCTGACCACGTCGCAGACCGCCCGCACTTGGACCTCCTTGAAACCCAGGCAGGCCCCCAGATCGCCCCGACCCTGACCGCCCATGCCGATTCCCGCCAGCGTAAAGCGGGCGTTGGCCCCGAACACCCTGGCGTTGATAAACAACGGTGCCCCCACGGCCGCGGCCGCGGTTGCTCGCAGGAAATCTCGTCGAGGGATGTGATGGTTTGTAGACATGCGTGTTTCTCCGTCAATGAAGAATCAGTTGTCCAATGGCAGACCCGCCGCGGACGAGTCCGGCTCCCGCCGTCCGGTCATCGCCGCCGGTCAATGCATTTCAAACAACGATTATAGTAGGCGCAGACAGGTATTCAAGGCCAAAACCAAGGACCTTCCCCCCACCTGTCGGGTCGGCAGTGCGCAAAACATACCCCCCTATACCCATCGGTGTCAACGAAGCCTAAGCGTCACAATGTCGCGCTGCGGTCGCGATTAGTCGCGTCCGATGGACTTGAGATACTTCTTGGCTTTCTTCAGCCCCATACGAGATGCCTTCTTCTTGACGTTCTCGAGCGGTCGCCCGAGCTTGGCGGCTACGGCCGCGGTCGGGTTATTCGGGAACATCTTCTTCAGGAGCGCCAGATCGGCTTTCGTCCATGTGCCCTTGGTGAGCTTCGTGCGTGCCATGTTTTTTACTCCTTTCACAAAAGACCGTTCCATTGGCCTGAATATCCTACAGGGACTTGACCGTGTCAACAGGTTTTTTGCCCCTTTTGAAGAATTATCGGCGCCGGTCATGTCCCTCTTGAGTTTTCCACCCGTATCCGGCATACTGTAACCGGGCCCAGAGCCTTCCCAAGGCGACAGAACACAATGCTATTGGAGTGTGACCTATGACCAACAGGACGATGACAAGACGTGAGTTTGTGTCCCGCACCGCCTCTCTGGCCGGGGCTGTGATGGTGACGGGACTGGTCGGGCCCGTCGCGGGCAAAGAGAAACAGACGGCCACGGACCATGTTAAACTGGGTAAGACGGGCCTCAAGATCAGCCGCCTGGGTCTTGGCGCCGGCAGCAAGGGGGGCAGCATCCAGCGGGCCCTCGGACAGGACGGATTCAATCGCCTCATCCGGTACGCATACGACCAGGGAATCACCTACATCGACACGGCTGACTCCTACCGTACCCACGAAATGGTCCGCGAGGCCATCAAAGGCCTGCCCAGAGAGAAGCTGTTCATCCAGTCCAAGATGCCCGGCACGCCGGACAATCCGCTGGAGGTCCTCGACCGTTACCGCAAGGAACTGGGCGTGGAGTATATCGACAGCCTTCTGACCCACTGTACGGTGACGGGCGCCTGGGACGACGAACGCCGCCGCATCCTGGACGCCCTGGAACAGGCCAAGGAGAACAAGATCATCCGGGCCCACGGTGTGTCGTGCCATAGTCTGCCGGCCGTTACGCTGGCGGCCAAGCTCCCCTGGGTGGACGTGAATCTGGTGCGGATCAACCCCCAGGGCGCCCACATGGATACCCCGGCGGAACGATGGGATGCCCCAAGCGACGGCTCCGCCGTGGAGCCTGTCATCCAGCAGATCAGGGAGATGCGCAAGAACGGCCATGGCGTCATCGGCATGAAGATCATCGGCGACGGCGACTTCACCAAGGCCGAAGACCGCGAGAAGTCCATACGGTTCACGATGCAGAGCGGGCTGGTCGACGCGGTTGTAATCGGCTTTAAGAGTCCCGCCGAGATCGACGAGGCCATCGAGCGGATCAACCGGGCGCTGGCGGACTTGGCGTGAAGCGCCTCTTCCCGGCCATTCGAGTGCCCGCCGGCGGCAGGCCGCCGATGGGACGCCGCACCGGTCGATGGAGGCCGAATTGATGGGACGCCGGCGAATCGATGAACACACGCTGGAGGTGCTGGAGTTCGATGAAGTCCGGCGAGAGCTGGCGGTTTACGCAAGCAGCGACCTCGGCCGGGCGGCTGCCGAGCAGTTGCGTCCTTCCACTGACCTTGAATGGATGGCTGCCCGCATGGGCGAGACCACCGAGTGGCGGCGACTGCTTGATGAAGGTGTCCGCGTGCCCCTGGCGGGGATGTGCAACATTCGCCCACTGATCGAGGATTTCGGCAGGAAGGAGACCGTCTTCGAACCGGAGGACCTCGTGCGAATCGGCGACACGCTGGCCGCCGCCGGCAACCTCCGCCGGTTTCTCGGCGATCTGGACGAGGCAACCTTCCCCCGTCTGCGGGCGATGGCTGGTGGTCTCGACAGCTTCGAGCCGCTCGTTACCGAGATCAACCGCTGCATTGACGAGGAGAAGCGGGTCTGCGACGAGGCCTCCGAAAAGCTCGCCGACATACGACGCGCCATGGAGCGGATCAGCCATCAGATTCGCTCCAGGTTCGAGGCCATCATCTCCTCGCCTGCGATGCGCAAGGCTATCGAGAACGATAACTTCATGATGCGCCACGGCCGTCCGGTCGTCGCCATCAAGGCCAATTACCGCAGCTACCTCCACGGGACCGTCCTCGACCGCTCCAACAGCGGCGCCACGCTCTTCGTCGAGCCCGACGCCCTCGTCGAACTGAGCAACGAACTGGAGGATGTCCTCTTTGAGGAGAAGAAGGAAGTCGGCCGCATCCTGTTCCAGTTGACGCGGATGGTCCTCGACGACGGCGACCGCATCCTCGCCAACGTGCGAATGCTCGGGTTCGTGGACCTGGCCTTTGCGCGGGCGCGATTCAGCGCGGCCTATGCGATGAACGCCCCGGAGATTCAGACGGGCTGCTCGTTTGAATTGAGGCAGGCTAGGCATCCGCTGCTGCTGCGGCTGGCCGGTCACCGGCGAGGCTGCGAACCGGCCCAGGCCGCTGTAGACGTGGTCCCCATCGATGTCCGTCTTGGCGGGGACTTCGACCTGTTGCTTGTGACCGGGCCCAACACCGGCGGCAAGACTGTCATGCTCAAGACCGTTGGCCTGTTGACGCTCATGGCTCAGAGCGGGATGCACCTGCCCGTCCGCGCCGATTCCAAGGTCTGCGTGTTCTCAAGGATCTTCGCCGATATCGGCGATGAACAGAGCATCCAGCAGAGCCTCAGCACCTTCTCGGCCCACATGCGCCAGCTCGTGACCATCCTCAAAGGGGCCAACAGCCGCACCCTGGTCCTGCTCGATGAACTAGGCGCCGGCACCGACCCCACGGAAGGCGCGGCCCTGTCCGAGGCGTTCCTCGATGCCCTGCTCGCCCGTCAGGCCCGGGCCATCGCCACCACGCACCTTGGGCAACTGAAGAACTACGCCTACCGCACCGCCCGCGCCCAGAACGCATCGGTGCAGTTTGACCGCGAGACGCTCAGCCCAACCTTCAAGCTACTCATCGGCACGCCCGGCAGCAGCAATGCCCTGGCTATCGCGGCGCGGGTCGGCCTGGAACCGGCCGTCGTCGACCACGCCCGGAGTCTGCTGGCCGCCGATGTCGACGCCGCCTCAGAGCTGATTAACCAGGTCCAGGCGACCCGCGAGGCGGCCGAACGCCGCCGCGATGAGGCCCAGGAACAGCTCAACGAGGCTCGCGGGCTCAAGGACGCCGCCGAGAGAGAACTGGCAAGGGTCCGCCAGGAGAGCGGCCGACTCAAGAGCCGGGCCGACAATGAGATCGACAAGTCTATGCGCCAAGTCCGCCAGGCCGTGCAGGACTATCTGACCGCCATGAAGAACGCCCCCAAGCCCTGGCGGGAGGCGGCCGAGGCGACGGCGGCGAAGATCGAAGAACTTGCCGCCAGTACCCCTCTGGCCCAGCGGCAGGCGGCCTTTGTCGAGGCCCTTCGCAAGGGCGATAGCATCTATGTTCTTTCCTTCGGCGCCGAAGG
>DDXG01000264.1 GCA_002347125.1 Phycisphaerales bacterium UBA2266 | reverse complement strand
ACCGGCTGCTGCGGGTGGACGGGAGGAACGAGCTGGCGGTCTACATCGCGCCGGTGGGACGGGTAGCGGTGGAAAAGGGTTGAAAATTTTTGAACCGTGGGAAATGTTTGAAATGGTTCTTGAATGATGATACTACAAAGATATCTTGTTGTTTGTCTCTTAACATTGGGGCTGGTTGTTCCGGCGTTTGCCAAGGACAAGCCCGGGACCAAAGCCGCGCCCTCTCCGGTCTATTTTACCAGTGATATATCGGGCCGGGGCGTGCTCAAGGCGTTCGAGAAGGTGAAGGACGGCGTCACGGGGAACGTCGCGGTCAAGGTCCACTTCGGCGAGCGGGGCAACACGAACTACCTGCGGCCCGAGTGGGTGCGGCCGCTGGTCGAGCAGCTGAAGGCGACGCTGGTCGAGACCAACGTGCTCTACTCCGGTCCGCGCCAGAAGACGGAGACCCACATCGCGCTGGCGAAGGAGCACGGCTTCGGNNGCCGGCAGCCGCATGGACCGTTACCGGGCTTTCGTCATCCTCACCCACTTCAAGGGCCACGGGCTGGCCGGGTTCGGCGGGGCCATCAAGAACGTGGCCATGGGCCTGGCCTCGCGGATGGGAAAGCGGGCCATGCACGCCGACTACGTCCCGGACTACGACACCTCAAAATGCATCCGCTGCGCCGCCTGTACCCAGCAGTGCCCGGCCGGCGCCATCTCGCTTGACCCCCTGCGGATCGACACCCGGAAGTGCATCGGCTGCGGCCAGTGCCTCAAGGTCTGCCCGGCCGGCGCCTTCGAGGCCAGCCGCGACCGGGTCGGCGGCGACCTGTTCAACCAGCGGCTGGTGGAGTACGCCAAGGTGCTGGCCGACAGCAACCGGTTCGTCTACGTCAGCGTGCTGGCCAACATCTCGCCGGACTGCGACTGCGCGGGCCGGGCGCGCAAACCGTTCGTGCGCGACATCGGGGTGCTGGCCTCGACCGACATCGTGGCCATCGACCAGGCGGCGCTGGACCTGGTCAACAAGGCGCACCAGTGCGCCGACGCCTTCGAGCAGGAGAGCGGCGTCAGCGGCAACGGGCAGCTGGACTACGCCGAGCGGCTGGGGATGGGCAGCCGGAGGTACCGCCTGGTGAACATCGACCGGTGAACCGGGCGTTGCTGGACTTGCCGCCCGCCCTGGAGCCCCGGCGGGCGGAGCTCGAGTCCGCGGTGCGCGCGGCCGTGGAGCGGATCGCGGCGTTCGCGCAGACCCACGGCTGGGGGGACCTCGTCCGCGAGCCGTTCTTCGACAAGGTGAAGATCTTCGACGACAAGGCGGCGTTCGACGCGTTCCTGATCGGGGCGACCGGGGTCGATACAGCGACCGAGCTGCCCGCCGAGTTCTGCGCCGCGCTGGAGAACCGAGTCCTGACAGCGGTCTCACCGGAGATGTACGACGCGGTCTATGCCGACGGCCGCGAACCGGGCTCGTACGCCAAGCTGCTGGCCCACGAGATCGCCCACCGCCTGCATATCCGGATCCTCAATGGCGACGAGGAGGCGATGGGCCCTGTCTGGTTCTACGAGGGATTCGCCATCTATGCGGCCGACCAGATGAACGATCCCACATATATACTGCCCGATGACGAGCTGTGGCGGGTCGTGGACAATCCGAAACGCGGCAGCTACAAGAAATACGGGGCCGTGATCAGGCAGTTCCTGAAAAAAACCACGATCGGGGAAATGGTCAAGCGGGCGGGGTGGCCCGGGTTTGCAGATTGGTTGCGCCGCCTGTGAAGACCTCAATGGAGCAGATTGCTTCGATTGTGCATGTAGAGTAGCATGCTCGCAATGACGTGGCCCCTCACAAAGCCGCATGAAACATCAATAAAACTGCAAGGAATTGCAATGCCCACGCACCAGTTCAAATCCGAAGTCAACCAGCTGCTGCACCTGATCATCCACTCGCTGTACTCGCACAAGGAGATCTTCCTGCGCGAGCTGGTGAGCAACGCCTCCGACGCCCTGGACAAGCTGAAGTTCCTGACCCTGACCGACGAGGCCTACAAGACCCTGTCCTTCGACCCGCGGATCGACATCGAGTTCGACGCCAAGGGCAAGACGACCCTGGTGGTGCGCGACAGCGGCATCGGCATGAACGCGCATGACCTGGAGGACAACCTGGGCACCATCGCCAAGTCCGGCACCCGCGGCTTCGTCGAGTCGCTCAAGGGCGCCAAGGACGTGGACCTCAACCTGATCGGCCAGTTCGGCGTGGGGTTCTACTCGGCCTTCATGGTGGCGGACCGGATCGAGGTGATCTCCCGCAAGGCGGGCGAAGAGCAGGCGTATCAATGGGCCAGCGACGGCCAGGGCGAGTACGAAATATCCGACGCTGAACGGGAGACGCAAGGCACTACGGTGACGCTGCACCTCAACGCCAAGGGCAAGGAGTTCGCCTCGCGCTGGCAGATCGAGGACATCGTCAAGAAGTACTCCAACCACGTGCCTTTTCCGATCTTCCTGCACTACGAGGAGGTCGAGGCGGTCGACGGCAAGCAGGAGAAGAAGGAGGCCAAGGTCAGCCAGATCAACGCGGCCTCGGCCCTGTGGCGGGTGCCCAAGCGCACCCTCAAGGACGAGGACTACGCCGAGTTCTACAAGACGCTGTCGCACGACACCGAGGACCCGCTGCTGTGGATCCACACCCAGGCCGAGGGCAAGCTGGAGTACTCGACCCTGTTCTACGTGCCCAGGAAGGCGCCGTTCGACATGTTCCGGATGGACTACCGGGCCGGCGTCAAGCTGTACGTCAAGCGGGTGTTCATCACCGACGACGAGAAGGAGCTGATGCCCACCTGGCTGCGCTTCCTGCGCGGGGTGATCGACTCCGAGGACCTGCCGCTCAACGTGTCGCGCGAGATGCTGCAGCACAACATGGTGCTGGTCAAGATCCGCCAGTCGTCGGTCAAGCGGGTGCTGACCGAGCTGGAGGACCTCAAGGCCAAGGACCGTCCGAAGTACGAGCAGTTCCACGCCGAGTATCGCGTCCCGTTGAAGGAGGGGCTGTACCAGGACTTCGCCAACCGCGAGTCCCTGCAGGA